>BAXC01000180.1 GCA_001310375.1 Bacillus sp. JCM 19041
CCTTTGACCGTTGTAAAAGGATTTATTCAGCTCCTTGCTGAAGAAAAAGATCAAAACCAGAACCAGTATCATAAATTGATTCTAGGTGAACTCGATCGAGCTGAATCAATTATTCATGATTATTTAAACGCATCAAAACCACAACGAAATGAAAGTTGTGTGATTGCATTAGAAGAACCTGTTAAAAGTGTCGTAGCCTTGATGGAGCCATTTGCGACAAAGAGCAATTTGCAATTGAAGGGCCAATATGAAGCCGATGTCACTGTATTTGTAGATGAAAAAAAAATTAAAGCAATCATTAATGAATTTTATAAAAAATGCAATTGAAGCGACTCCGGTCCAAGGGCTGTTACGGTGACGCTCAAAGCATCGAAAGAAAGAGCACTGGTGCTTATTGAAGACACGGGTTATGGGATGACAAAAGCACAATTAAAACAATTAGGAACTGCTTATTTTACAACAAAGGAAACAGGCACTGGTCTTGGTACGATGGTGTCTATCCGAATGATTGAAATGATGGGAGGGACGGTTACATATAAAAGCAAGCCTCAAAAAGGAACATGTGTGGAAGTCGTATTACCACTGCATACTTAAACAATATTTTATCCGATTAATTATATAAGCGATTTAAGGGTAATAGGATGCGTAATTAGAAAAAGTAAAGCAAACAAGTTTTAAGCATTTTGTTATCTATTGTAAAATTTTGATTAGAGTACTGAGCATCGTATTTTGTTTGCCATAAGGGCAAATAACTTTACAGATTGGTGAAACCCACTTATTGTTGGTGTGTTAATAACGATCTTGATGATCGCTTGGAGACAGGACAGGATAAGGAATGACAATCAGTGAGCGACTTTTACTTTGGAGGCATTGGGCTCTTTTTTAGCTGATTAATAGGCGTTGAATCCGGTTATTGGAAGGGCTTGGTCGAAGGTTCCTTACTTTATATCTTATTAGGGGCACAGGAGGCGTTACATATGGCAGAGAAGTATATTTTATCAATTGACCAAGGGACAACGAGTACTCGTTCAATTTTATTTAATAAAGAGGCGAGGTTGTTCACACAGCCCAGAGAGAGTTTCAGCAGTATTTCCCAAAACCAGGTTGGGTAGAGCATGACGCAAATGAAATCTGGAACTCGACGCTTGCGGTTATCTCATCTCTTTTTACGGAAACAGAGGTTGAACCAAAAGATATTGAGGCGATTGGCATTACAAACCAGAGGGAAACAACTGTAGTTTGGGATAAAAAAACCGGAAAACCGGTTTACCATGCGCTAGTATGGCAATCTCGACAAACGCAAAGCATTTGCAATGAGTTGCGCGAAGCGGGACATGACGAGTTATTTCGAAGCAAAACAGGTCTTCTGATTGATCCGTACTTTTCAGGCACAAAAGTAAAATGGATTTTTGACAATGTGGAAGGTACAAAAGAGAGAGCGGAGAGAGGGGAGCTGCTTTTCGGGACAATTGATTCGTGGTTAATCTGGAAGCTTAGTGGCGGCAAAGCGCATGTGACGGATTATACGAATGCGGCAAGAACATTAATGTTTAATATCCACGAGCTTAAATGGGATGAAGAGTTGCTTGACATATTAGGTGTGCCTCAATCAATGCTTCCAGAAGTGAAGTCATCATCTGAAGTTTACGCGAAGACCGTTGATTACCATTTCTTTGGTGAAAACATACCGATTTCGGGCATTGCAGGTGATCAAAGCGCAGCTTTATTTGGACAAGCGTGTTTTGAAAAAGGGATGGTTAAAAATACGTATGGAACTGGTTGCTTTATTCTAATGAATACAGGTGAAGAAGCAGTTACTTCAGAAAATGGTCTATTAACGACGATTGCTTGGGGCATTGATGGAAAAGTGGAATATGCACTAGAAGGTAGTATTTTTGTTGCTGGATCAGCGGTACAGTGGCTTCGTGATGGTGTGAAATTACTTGATGATGCAAAAGAAAGTGAACGGATGGCAACAAGCATTGAGTCTTCAGACGGCGTTTATGTCGTACCTGCTTTTGTTGGACTTGGAACACCATATTGGGATAGTGACGCACGAGGAACAATGTTTGGTTTAACGCGTGGAACGTCTCGTGAGCATATTGTCCGTGCAACGCTTGAGTCGTTAGCTTATCAAACAAAAGATGTGATGGACGCAATGGAATCTGATTCAGGACTCGAATCGAAAAAGCTGCGTGTTGATGGGGGCGTTGTGCAAAATGACTTCTTAATGCAATTCCAGAGTGATCTCCTTGATGCACCGGTGGAACGACCAACCATAAATGAAACAACAGCGCTTGGAGCCGCTTATTTAGCAGGTCTAGCAGTTGGTGTCTGGGAAAATAAAGAAGAGATTGCGAACAAATGGCAAGTAGATAAGAAGTTTGAACCGCAGATGGAAGATGCAGACCGAAAGCGTTATTATGATGGATGCAAAAAGCCGTTCACGCAACAATGTCATTTAAGTTAGATGAATAAATGAAAAGCAGCCTTGGACAGAAACTCAACCCAAGGCTCTTTTTTGTGGATTACAAGTACGTTTGGACGTCTGTTATCTCTCCATCTGGAAAAGAAGTGTTTGTTAAACACTTGGTCAGTGCTTCGGCCACATGATGAGCAGGTCGAAGATGTCCTTCCTTATGAAATGCTTGAAAACGTTCTAATTGAGGGAAATCCTGTTTGTTTTGATTCCGAATGTCAGCTTGCATGTCTGTATCCATGATGCCGGGGTTAAAGCCGCATATACGAATAGGGATGTCTACAGCTGTTTGTTCTTGTGAGATCGCTTGAACGAGCATGTTCATACCTGCTTTGGCACTTGAATAGCATGTCCAGCCAGAAAGCGGTTGATTCGCGGCTCCTGAAGTGATAAGTGCTATCCGTTTTATTGCTGGGAGTTGTTGAGAAAAATGGATAAATGCATTGGATAAGACAGTAGGGGCGATTACATTTACGGTGTAATGTCTACTTATATCATTCGCTTTAAGTGTTCCCATTTGTCCAATCGGTTGAATGACTCCAGCATTGTAAATAAACAGAAGTTCTGTTGCTTGATCTGCCTTTATTATCTGCACTGCTTCATCAAAAACGGATGAAAGTTGTTCCGTTCGAGAAACATCCATTTTGAAATAGTGAAATGATGGTTGCTTTGAAAAGAGAGGCTCTGTTCTTGAAAAACCGGCTATCTGAAACTCTTTTTTTTAGTAGATTCTTACATAATGCAGCGCCTAAGCCGCGAGAAGCTCCAATAACAATTGCGAGTTTCATGTTTATTCCCCCTTTTATATAGTGTAGGTGGTGCGAAACATTCATGCAATTCTGTTGCTTTGTCAAGATTGTTTTAAAACACGACCAAAGTGGAATAGTAAGCAAGATAATAAAGAAAAAAGCGTATCTATTTACGAAATGGTATTTTCGCGCTATACTGAATGTAAGTTAATGAACGACCTGAGATGATGAGGGGTCACAGCATTCAAAAGGCGAAATTCCGTCTTGTTTGTTTAGCTGTGGCCCTTTTTTGTATGCAATAAGACGATGGAGGAAGATAATATGGCTTTTTCGGCTAAGACTCGTACTGCTTCAATTGAGAAAATGAAAGAAAAGGAACTTGATTTATTAATTATTGGTGGTGGAATTACAGGTGTTGGTACAGCACTTGATGCGGCAACACGGGGCATGAACGTAGGATTAATTGAGATGCAAGATTTTGCGGCAGGTACATCAAGCCGGTCAACTAAATTAATTCATGGTGGTTTGCGTTACTTAAAACAATTTGAAATTAAATTGGTTGCAGAAGTAGGGACTGAGCGAGCGGTTGTATACGAAAACGCTCCCCATGTGACAACACCTTTACGTATGATGTTGCCTTTTTATAAAGGTGGTACATTTAATTCGTTCACAACTTCAATTGGTTTAAGTGTCTATGATCGACTTGCTGGTGTAAAGAAAGCAGAGCGACGGACGATGATGAGAGCAAAAGAGGCAATTACAAAAGAACCTATCTTGGCAGAAGAAGGTTTGCGAGGCGCGGGTATGTATGTGGAATATCGAACTGATGATGCAAGGTTAACGATTGAAGTTGCCAAAACGGCAGCGGATAAAGGAGCTTTGCTTACAAACTATGTAAAAGCAGAATCATTTGTCTATGATGATAAGAAAGTGGTGGGGCTTGTTGCTACGGATTTAGTAACAGGCGAAGGGATGACAATTCGTGCCAAGAAAATTGTCAATGCCACCGGTCCCTGGGTTGATACACTAAGGGAACAAGACCGTTCTAAAGTAGGAAAAACCATTCATTTAACAAAGGGTGTACATCTTGTTTTATCAAAAAAAACGTCTTCCTTTAAACCAAGCTTTATATTTCGATACTCCGTTTCAAGACGGACGGATGATGTTTGCGATACCAAGAGGTGAGAAAGTATACATTGGAACAACCGATACGAATTATCAAGGGGATATGAGCGAGCCTGGTGTTACGAAAGAAGATGTCACTTACATCATCGATGCGGCCAATGGTTTATTCCCAGGTTACGATTTATCAGAAGCAGACGTTGAATCAAGCTGGTCTGGATTAAGACCGCTCATTCATGAGGAAGGAAAAGATCCATCCGATATTTCCCGCAAAGATGAGATTTTCCATTCAGAAAGCGGACTCATGACAATAGCTGGCGGCAAGCTGACAGGTTATCGTAAAATGGCGGATAGCATTGTAACTACTGTTGCCAAAGAACTTGAAGCAGAGGGCGGGCAAGTATATGGCCCATGTAATACGAAACAGCTTGTTTTATCAGGAGGAGATGTTGGTGGTTCAGATCAACTGGATTTCTTTAATGCATCTCACGTCGAAGCTGGAAAACAACTCGGTTAGATGAGAAGACTGCAACAGCATTAGTAGAGAGATATGGATCGAATGTTCCCCAAGTCTTTGCGTTTTTGGAAGATGAACAGGCAGAACAATTTGGTTTACCAAAGGCTGTGTGGGCCTCGCTCCGTTACGCAATGGCTTATGAAATGGCATTAACCCCGGTTGACTTTTTGTTGCGTCGTTCTGCGTACATGCTGTTTGACATTGAGGTGGCGCAAGCTTATAAGGACAATGTTGTGGAAGCGATGGCTTCGATTTTGAATTGGTCGAATGAAGAACGAGCAATCCATGAGGAAGAACTTGATAAACAATGGCGTCTTGTTACGCTTGCGGATGTGCTTAAATGATTTTTAATGGGCAGACCGTCCTGCCAGCAGTTAAAACAATGAAAGACTTCGAGAAAGCGGCAGAGAGTGAACATGAATTCATCGTCATCCTTGATATGCATCTCTCCAAGCTTGCGTCTATTAAGAAGTTAGCGCGAGAAGCAAATAAGCAACTAATTTTGCACGCTGATTTAATTCAAGGATTAAAAAGTGATCGTGCAGCAGCTGAGTTCCTGTGTCAGGTAATCAAACCGGCAGGCTCATCTCAACTAGGTCTGATATGTTACGGATAGCGAAGAAAAACAATATTCTAGCAATCCAACGCCTTTTCTTACTTGATACGATGGCGATTCATACAAGTTTTCAACTTGCTGAGACTGTTAAGCCAGATGTGATTGAATTGCTTCCAGGTATTTTGCCTCAATGGATTAGCCGAGTTCGTGAAGAGACGGGTATCCATGTAATTGCTGGAGGATTAATTGAATCAAGTGAAGATATTCAACTTGCCCTTGGTGCTGGTGCAGAGGCGGTAACTGCCTCTGATCAACTGCTTTGGTAATAAATAAAACGTCTCTTTCGCA
>BAXC01000181.1 GCA_001310375.1 Bacillus sp. JCM 19041
TGCTGTAAATATGTTTTGGGCGACCCGACAACTCAGCTGTAACATGCACATCTGCCAATTGGTCTTCGATTTTCTCCATTACTTCCGAAAGGTAATCTTCACGTTCTGCCCTTTTTCGTTTCATCAAGTTTACAATTCGGTAGTATTGCTGTGGATCTAAGTAACGAAGAGCCGTATCTTCTAGTTCCCATTTAATCGTTGATATTCCCAAACGATGTGCGAGTGGCGCAAAGATCTCCAATGTCTCATTAGACGTAATACGCTGCTTTTGCGGAGGCATAAATTTTAATGTCCGCATGTTGTGAAGACGATCGGCTAATTATAAGCAACACTCGAATATCTTTTGCCATCGCCATTAACATTTTGCGATGGTTTTCAGCTTGCTGTTCTTCTTTTGATTTATATTTAAATTTCTTAAGCTTTGTTACACCATCTACAAGCATTGCAACTTCAGAATTAAACGCTTTTTCTAAATCAGCGACAGTCGCATCCGTATCCTCTACCACATCATGGAGGAAAGCAGCTGCAATTGTATTAGGCTCCAATTCTAACCCCACAATGATGCCAGCAACTTGCACCGGGTGCAAGATATAGGGCTCCCCCGATTTACGGTATTGACCACTATGCGCTTTTTCAGCAAACTCGTATGCTCTTTCCAAAAAGAGAATGTCTTCTTTATGCAAGTAGGCGCTTGCTTTTTCGAGCACCTGATCTATCGTCATGAAATCACCTTACTCATTCGACAAGTTTTCTTTCTATTATCCGATACTCGTTCACCCTTGTAAAGGGGAGAACCTCTAGAAATAGCTAAAAAGACCGCCGTTACTTACACACAGCCGTCTTTTTTTGCTGATCATATGAAATTACTAATACGTCATTAATGAAAAGATATCGTATTTATCTAGTTTCTTCCGACCATCAATATAAGATAGTTCAATTAAAAACGCCATTCCAACAACTTCTCCACCGAGCTCTTCTACTAATTTTGTTGTTGCTTCAATTGTACCACCTGTAGCAAGTAAATCATCCGTAATGACCACACGCTGGCCTGGTGTAATACTATCTTTATGCATAGTCAAGCAATCTTTTCCATATTCAAGTCCATAATCACACTCGATTACTTCACGAGGCAGCTTTCCTTTTTTACGGACTGGAACGAAACCGATTTCCATATCTGTTGCAATTGGACAACCTACTACAAATCCTCGTGCCTCTGGTCCAACAATCACATCTGCATTTTTTTCTTTTGCATATGCTGTTAACTCGGCAATTGCACTTTTATACGCTGGTCCATTTTGCATAAGTGTCGTAATATCTTTGAAGCGTATTCCTTCTTGTGGCCAGTTCTCAACAATCGTTATATATTTTTTGTAATCCATTTAAATCGACTCCTCTTTTTTATTCGCGCCTGTCTCAATCATTGATTCAAACCATTCCTTAAGCTGATGATAGGAAGCGTATAAAAATTCATTTTCTAACCAAGCTTGTTCTTGTTTTTGCCTATATGAGCTTGACTGATCCAAACCTTTTTTTTCAGGGGATTCTACTGTTACAATTTGCCCTTCTTGGATCTCAACAAACCCTAATTCATTGAACACCTGTGTCATGAATTGAACCGTTTGCGCAGACCAACCTTTATGTTTTTCCAGTTTCTCCATATCGGAAGTTAACAATGTACCTCTTTTCTTTAATAAGGCATAATACCATTTGAACTGATCCCGATTTGGGTTGGTTTGGAAAAATGCTTCTTCCTCTTCAGAAAAGACAACATAAATACGGCTTGGAGTACCAATTCCTTCAAATAGCTTTTGCAATTCCGAACGGTCATCTGGCAAATCTAACAACACTAAATATGTCCCGTCCATATTCGGTAAGGGATCATGTGCATTAAAAATGTCCGATTCCAGTTCCAACCTCATTTTTGTTTCAGGTTGGAAAGCAATTGAAACCATTTTGTTCGTTGGGAGCTCATCCATCCGTTCTTTTAAGCGAGTTTGTTTTACACTTCTCCAATCAAAGAGTTGCCAATCTTTAACAGCCAGATCATCGATCATTAACTGCGGCTTCACCCTACCGTTCCATTCATTAACAGACAACGTCCCTACTGCTGATAATTTAGCTTGTGGCGTGATTTCTTCAAATAAATGACCCATTCGAAAAGCAATTCCATCAAGCGGCTTTTCTGCACCTGCAAATTGTAATTTCAAATGGTTTGAGTCACTACCAATACGCCTAAGATCCGCTACTTCTGCATCTTGAATCAACACTGTTGGTTTCCGATTTGCGACCCCAAAAGGCGCCAATTCTTGAATCTGACCAATAACATGTAGTGTAATGTCTTCCACATCAGCTACAAGATCAATCTCTGTGATTGGAATAAAATCCTCCTCGGACATTGTTTCTTGCGCTTGTTTAACTAGCCTGTCTCGCAACACCAGAATATCTGTTTGTGCAAGCGTCATACCAGCTGCCATAGGATGTCCACCAAAATGTGGTAAGATGTCCCGATTCTTTGAAAGTTCTTGAAACATATCAAATCCATCAATACTTCTCGCAGAACCTTTCGCCACACCTTTTTCGGAATCAATACTCATGACAATGGTTGGGCGGTAATACTTTTCAACGATACGGGAAGCCACGATCCAATGACTCCTGCGTTCCAACCTTCTTTGGCTATAATAATTACTTCTGGAATCGTAGCTTCTTGATCAACAAGCGCAATCGCTTCTTCAGTCATCTTATTTACAATCGCTTGTCTTTCCTTGTTCAGTTGGTCAATTTTTTCAGCAAGCTCTTTTGCTACATCGCTATCTTCAGCTAACAATAGCTCAACAGCGGGATCAGCAGAATCCAAACGACCAGCGGCATTTAATCTCGGTCCCATTCCAAATCCGACATGGTCTGCTTCAATCGTTTCTTGTTTAATTCCACACACATCTTTTAATGCTCGAATCCCTGGTCTACTAGTCGATTCCAATGCATGCAGGCCTTTTTTTGCAATCAATCGGTTTTCATCGACAAGTGGAACCAAATCAGCAATTGTACCAATTACAGCAAACTCAAGAAGTTCATATGGAACACGCCCTAAAAGAGCGTGAGCAACTTTAAACGCAACACCAACACCAGCCAATTCTTTAAATGGATATGAACATCCAGGCTGCTTCGGATTAATAATTGCATGAGCTTCTGGCAATGACGGGGGCGGTTCATGGTGATCAGTCACAATGAAGTCAAGCCCAATTTCTTTGGCGAAAACTCCCTGGTCAAGCGCAGAAATACCCGTGTCTACTGTGATAACAAGGCCATAACCTTCAGCTTTTGCTTGTTCTAAAGCAGGATTATTGGGACCATAGCCTTCAGTAAACCGGTTTGGTATATAATAATCGCATTTAGCGCCGTACATGCGTAATGCAGTCAACATAACAGAAGTTGAACTTACACCATCTGCATCATAATCGCCAAATACAAGAATTCGTTCATTTGACTCTACTGCTACATTTATGCGTTTTACCGTCTCTTCCATGCCTTTTAATAAAAAAGGATCGTGAAACTCTGGCTCTTCTTTTAATAGAAACCGTTTTGCCGTTTCACTCTCTGTTATACCACGATGTACAAGAAGGCGAGCGGCTAAAACTGAAACACGAAGCTCTTCCGAAAGCCTGCTTGCTAGTGCTTCATCTTGCTCTAAAATTCGCCACCTTGCTTTTGATTGCAACATATGTAAAACACCCCTCGACCCTCCTATTATACAGGAGTGATCGAAGGGTGACAATGCATTTCCATATTAGCTTTTATTGTTCTCGTCCTTCTTTGATTTTGTTAATCGGCTACCTGTTTCACTCCCATTAACACTTTCAGATTGAATTACAGCTCGCAACCTTTTAATTTCCAATTTTTGTTGATGGACTTTTAAAACAGACATTGCACCAGCTACTATTGCTCCAAGCAGCACAGATCCAAGGATGATTAAAATAAGTGGCCACTTCGCCTCTACAAATAACAAATTAACAGGGACACTTTCTACGTTCATTACAGCAAATACAGCAATGATAATTGCCGCCACTACACCGATAATAAAAGCTGTTTGAGCCTTTATTCTAATCACCTTCCTTCATTCAACTAAATATACTCTTCCTCTGGTTGTTTTGGAGGTTTGCTTTTTATCTTTTTAAGACGTTTCCATTCCCATACAAGCCACATCTGTGCACATAAGAACATGGATGAATATGTTCCTGCAACTAAACCAATGACGAGAGCAAGAGAGAATGAACGAATTGCTTCCCCACCAAAAATAAACAGAGCAAGTGAAGCAAACAGAACCGTTAAGACGGTGTTAATTGAACGAGTTATAACTTGTAATAGGCTCTTATTAACAATATGAGCAAGTCGTTCAAAACTGTTAATTTCTTTTTCTTTGTTTACATTTTCACGCATCCGGTCGAACGTTACAATCGTATCATTTATCGAGTAACCGACAACCGTCAGAACAGCAGCAATAAACGGTACATTAATTTCAATTTGCAGTAGGCTAAACAAAGCGATAATTATAAACGCATCATGCAATAGACCAATTATCGCTGAGATCCATAGAGGAACTGGAAGCGAAATGCGATATAAATAACAATTGCAACTGAAGCAACAAGTACAGAAAGTATTGCATTTCGAGCAAGCTCTTCCCCTACCAACGGAGATACCGTACTGATATTAGGCGAGTGTCCATACTTCTCATCAAAATAAGATTGAATTGAAGCTATTTCTTGCTGAGAAAACTCATCAACAAACCGAGCGCTCGCATTTTGGCTTTGTTCACCTCCTAGAGTAACTGAAGGTATGTACGAGTCATCAATATCGATTGCTTCAAAATCTGCAAGAATTTGCTCTTGAGTTAGCGTTTCATCTGTTTGAATTTCAACGTTTGAGCCACTTTCAAAATCAACACCTAAATTAAGACCCATTGTAAATAACAAAACAATACCTATAATCACTGATAAGCCGGAACCAATAAAAAACTTGCGCCGATGTTTTGTTAAATCAACATTCCACTTTTCTGGATTAAAGCTCATCAATCTCACCTCTTTTCACGCCAAACCAGCCTGGTCGTTTATTCAAGAATTTGCTATCTATCCAAAGTCCCAGCAACACTCTCGATCCCCAAACGGCTGTTAAAAAGCTGACGAGAATGCTAATAATCAGCATAACGGCGAAACCTTGTACTGAGCTTGTCCCAAAATAAAACATGACTCCTGCAGCAATCAGTGTAGTAATATTCGCATCAAAAATCGTTGCAAACGATCGTCTACCACCCACTTTGAATGCTGACTTTATTGACTTTCCTGTCTTTATTTCTTCCCTAACCCGTTCATAGGTAATAATATTCGCATCTACCGCCATACCTACACCTAGGATTAAAGCCGCAATTCCAGGTAGTGTTAACACTGCATTCAGAGCATTAAAGATAACCAAGACTAAAAACGTGTAAGCACTAAGCGTTACTACGGCAATTACGCCTGGG
>BAXC01000182.1 GCA_001310375.1 Bacillus sp. JCM 19041
TTTTGCTGCCAAATACTTTTTTCTCTAAGTTCGACAGACGCTGTAAGATGTCATAATTTGTGCTTCCTGCGGTTGGTTGACTTACAGGTTGGCTACGTTGTGGTCGTTCTGCTTGCCGTTTCACTTCTTGTTTTAATTGTTCATTCTCTTTTTCTAGGAGTTCAACTTTTTTCTGATACGCTTCATAATCCTGTATGACTGCATCTAAAAATTTGTCAACCTCTTCTTGGCTATATCCTCGCATACCTACCTTAAAATCTTTATTCAGTATTTCCTTTGCTGTTAGCTTAATCTCGACTGCGCTCATCCAAAATCACCTCATGTCTATTCCTCAATATCTCTATTTTTTCAAAAGTCCAGCCTAAAGTCAATTTATACATATGGTATTACATAAAATTTTACAGTATCATTACCAACTATCTAAAGCCTCTTCTCGGGCAATCTCATCTATTTCTTCTGGAGAAATATAATAGATTGGTTTGTTTTGTGCTTGCGCAGAACGAACATAAAAAGAAGGTGACCCTTCCTTCTCATCATCATATAGAACGAGCAAAGCATCTGTTTTTTGAACTAAATAATCATTTTTTTGTTTTAACTGTCCAGGGTTTCATAAGGGCGTTTTGAAATACATTCAACAAAATCTGCACTTTCTAATCGTGAAGCGTATAATTCTTTTGTGTTTTCCTGCCAATTCTCTTCCTGAGACTGGAACGGGGGTAAAATAGCAAGTTTTATCTGATGATAGTCTCTTTCTCTTAATTCTGTCACGACGTCACATGCCCACTGCTCTACCCCTAATTGTCCACTGGTGATAAACCATTCTACCCCTCCTCTATAAATGGGATTAGCCTCTTCTTAATTGTTTTTTTTATGAGCGCGACGCCTGGGTGATTTTCGCTAAACACACCAAGTTCATGCGCTTTATAACCAGTAATAAGCAGCGAATTAATAACTTGTCCCTCCTTATGTAAAGTGTCAAGCGAGCTATCACTCCGCTCGCTCAACAACTAGCATTTTTATTTCTTGAAACCGTTATATGGAGATACATTTGATTGCTTCATATTCGATGGCCCCATGTTATTTGGTTTCATATTTGTTGGGGCCATGTTATTTCCGTTCCCATTGGATGGTCCCATGTTTGATGGAGCCATATTGTTTGAGGCCCAGTTTGATGGAGCTACGTTGTTTTGCATTGGTTGCTCACAATACTGCTCATTTTGTACATGCTCTTGAACACTATCAGAATGCGGATAATGATGAACATGTTTGTATACATGATTCTTTACATGAGTTGTGTGAGACGGATGAATCTCTGGCACAATATACTCCTGTGTACTTTCTACAACGTTATGCTTTGTTGGATGCACCACCGCAGGTAATTCACATGATTGTGTAGGAAGAGTTTGGTTACACATTGGACGGGGTGGTGGGCAACAATGTTTTGGTCTCTTATGGAACATAAGATAAAGTCCTCCTTTTTGTTTTGAGTCATTAATACCTTATGTCGGTTCCTACACAGATGTACTAGTTGAAAAACCTATTTTTCCATAGTTTTATTTATCCAGTCCCCATCAAAGTCGAGAAAGTCATGTTTTCCGCGAATAAAGTCGCCTTATGCGCTTGCCCGGGAAATGACTTATTTATTGCTCTTTTGTTTCAACCTCGCGATTCGTTTTAGCGATTCCGTTCTTTCTTTACTAGTCATTGCCTCTCTAAGTGCTCGTTGAGCATAGTCCATTGCCTTATTAGGATCCTTAAAATAATGCTCACTTATGAGCGCAATTTCAGTCGCGCTCTCCCAAGCATAGTAATCATTTTGCAAACAATCGAGAAAGTAGGTGATTGCTTCAGTGTAGGCACGTTGTTTTTTTAATAAATATGCTTTTTTTAAACCGTGCCGGATAACGCCATTCGCTCTGATTGGAACCAACGTTAGTGAATAATTCCAGTGCCTGTTCTTTTTCCCCCGTCGATTCATACCAACGAGCAATTTCATATTGTTCCTTATCCGTTGCATGATCACTTCCCCCTAAAATCGTCTCCGTTAATTTAGCATAAAGAGCGATTAAAGAAAGAACATCTATTTCATGATGCGTTAAGACACTTTTAATAAAAGCTGGATCTCCTTCTCGAACAAAATCAAAGTACAACATCGGTACAAGATAAGACGGTGTATCATCATGTCGATTAATCGCTAGCATCTCCGACTCAAGTGTACTTAAGTTACACGAGGGCAACGTGTCTTTCCAAAGGCGACGCGATCCATGCAGCAGATCAAAATGTCCGAATTTAGGCAATGTAGGTACTGAATCCCGTAAATAGGCATGTCTTGTTTTTAAACGAGGCCAATCAAACGCTTTTCCGTTGAAACTAACAAGATGATCCATGCGCTTTACATCAGCCAAAAAGAAGTGGTATAGCGCAGGTTCTGCTTCTGGACCAGAGAGTAAAAATTGACGTACGCGAATGCCTGTATCCGTAAATGAAGCATAACCTAGCAAGAACATTTGTGTACCGGCACCACTGCTTAATCCGGTCGTTTCTGTATCAAAGAAAATTAACTTAGATAGAGGCAAGCCTTTCTTTGACAAAGGATGTGTTAAGTTGCTCGTGTCCCAACGATTTAAGATTTCTTTCATTTCAGCAAAAGTCTTATCCCCATGCCGATCAGAAAACGAATACTCATTTTCTCGTATAAAACAAATCATTGAATCAAACTCATGAGGATACGTTTCGATTTGCGCCCACGTTTGCGCATGGTCTTTTATTTGCTTCTGGTTCGTTTCAATCTCTAGTTCTTGTTTAGAATGGGACGTAAAATGAGATTCAAATCGTTTTAGTTTTGATTTAATTGACATTTTTTCTCCTTTCTTAACTAATTACGGTACGTGAAATTTATTGATTATGTTCTTCATTTCGAACATGCTTTAACAACTTACTCACGATCGTTTTTAGATTTCGTTCGCTTGATGCATTACCAATACACGCAGGCAGCCCGCTTCACATCCACATGAATCAAGGAGTGCTTCTACATGACCAAAAACGGCTTCGGTACGTGTATAAATCTCCTTCGCCAGTCCTATCCCTCCCGGGTAAGAATCATAGATAAAAATAGTTGGAAGCTCTGAATGATCTGCTTTAATTTGTGGCACAACGCGAATGTCTCCTCGATCACACATCACATGGACCGGAGCCGCATGATGGAGTAAATTAGCTAGTCCTACAAGTGCCTGGTCAAGCCATTCTTGACCAATCTCATTTAATACGGCCAAATGAAAAGATACCCACATAGCATTTGTATGCAATTCTTCTTCCGGTAAATGGATCGGACCAGACCCAATATTCTCCATCGTTGTTAATCGAAGCTTTTTGAAAATCGTCGCTTTACCAGTTACGCTCACATCACCAAAAGATACACTTGCATTTTCTTCTTCTCGTGACTCATCTTCTTCGAGTACTCGTAACGAGACTGCCAAATTAGCATCTGTGAAATATTCAACTTGCACCTCCCGCACAAATGCTTTTTTTTCATCCCAATCTAAGTATTCCACTTGATATTGAACACCTTGGTGCAAATAAATCGCTTCATCATGAAGAAGCGTCATTGCACTAAACCGGTCCATTTCACCAATGACAACATGGTTCGTTACATCGGACTGATCAACAATGACCACATTCTCTTGTGATGCAGAACGTAAACTTATTCCATGTGCCGGAAAAGCATCATTCATCCAATACCATTTGCTTGCTTTAAAGTGCACAACATGTTGCTCTGCTAAGTAATCCAAATAATCATCAACAATTTCCCCGCCAAACGTATCTCCTGAGCGGAAAGGCAGTTCATAGGCTGCGCATTTTAAATGGTCAATAAAGATTACAAGGTTGTGAGGATTTAAGCGAGCTGTTTCAGGCGGCCGCTCAAAAAAGTAGTTCGGATTTTTAACCATGTACTGGTCAAGCGGAGTTGAAGCGGCAACCATTAAAACGGCCGATTCATTTTGCCTTCTTCCCGCTCTTCCCGCCTGTTGCCAAGAACTAGCAATCGTTCCTGGATAACCAGTCATAATGCACACTTCTAGTTGACCAATGTCGACTCCTAATTCGAGCGCATTTGTAGAAACGACACCTTTAATATCTCCTGAACGCAGACCTTTTTCTATTTCTCGCCGCTGCTTTGGTAAATATCCACCTCGGTAACCACGGATCGCTGAAGGTCCAAAATTTCGTTTTGTCAGCTCTTGTAATCTACTTAAAATGAGCTCCACTCGCACCCTACTTTTTGCAAAAACGATTGTTTGTATGCCTTCCTTTAAAAACTGCCCAGCGAGCTCATTCACTTTTGTCATCGCACTTTGCCTGATTTGTAAAGGTTGATTAACCATTGGAGGGTTATAAAAAATAAAATGTTTTTTCCCTCTGGGTGCTCCATTTTGATCGATTAATTGAAACGTTTCTCCCGTTAATTCTTCAGCTAGTTCCTTTGGATTGGCAATTGTAGCTGACGTGCAAATAAACTGCGGCGATGATCCGTAGTAAGTGCAGATCCGTTTTAAACGAGCGATGACATTTGCTACATGACTACCAAAAACACCTCGATATGTGTGAAGTTCATCAATGACGATATAACGAAGGTTTTCAAAAAAAGAAACCCATTTCGCATGATGTGGCAATATCCCTGAATGGAGCATATCAGGATTTGTTATCACCACATGTCCAGCTTTTCTAACAGTCGTCCGAATTTGCGGGGCTGTGTCACCATCGTACGTATGACACCTTACTTCAACACCCATATCATGAATCATTTCATGTAAATCACTCATTTGATCTTGTGCCAACGCTTTTGTCGGGAATAAATACAAAGCCCGGTTGTTTTCATCTGCTAAAATCTCTTCTAGTACAGGTACGTTATAACACAATGACTTCCCAGACGCGGTCGGTGTCACCGCCACAATATGCTGTTTTTGTTTTGCTAAATGAACAGCCTGGCCTTGATGTGTATATAATTCGCCAATTCCTCGCTTGCGAAGAGCCATACAAATTCGCTCGTCTAGCATTTCTGGAAAGGGAACGGTTTTTGCTTCTATCGATTCAAGCTCATGCCAATGAGCAATATTTTCATCATCCTCAACTCTGATAACAGTTGTGGAAGGGTCCTTTTAAACATCAAACCACCTCAACCTTCTACTTCTCTTCATTTTAGCGAATGGTTGTTCTATTGGCTACCAAAAAAAGTTTGTTAACAAAAAGTCTGATAAATGAATGGCAAAAAGTGCTATTTTTATGTATAATAATAGATATTTCGAATAACGAAATTTAGGAGGCTAATCAAATGGATTTAATAAAAAGAAACGATGTGCCTGTTGAAGAAACGTGGAATTTGACCGATCTATTTTTATCTGTTGCAGAATGGGAAAAAGCCTTAAAAG
>BAXC01000183.1 GCA_001310375.1 Bacillus sp. JCM 19041
ATTTCTTTATTTGAACACAATCTTCTCCTCCTTCGAGCTTTTTCAACTCATATTTATCTAATCTCACAATATCGGACATATGATTGTTTGGCAAGTCAGAGCCAAATTTTTTTTTCACAAAAATGGGCATTTATCCAACCATTCCGTGCCCACCTGCATACGATGAGTATTGAATAGCCTAAGAAATGAGATAATATAAGGAGGAATATCAAATGAGTTACGGATACGGTGGATATGGTGGCTACGGTGAACATTGTTGTGAGTCTTACGGGTATGGCGGTGGATACGGCGGTGGCGGAAAAGGGTTTGCTTTAATTGTTGTTCTTTTCATTCTTCTAATTATTGTAGGCGCCTCTTGGTTTGGCGGCGGAGAAGAAGGTCATGAATGTGGCGGACCTTGCCAAGCCCTGGACCAGGTCCAAAAAACTAAATCCTTCATTAATAGAAAAAAGCAGCGCTATGCCTAGCGTCTGCTTTTTTACTCTTGCACTACAAGACGAATATCCTTAAACTAAAGTGAGAGAAACTAAGGAGTGATACATATGATAAAAATGGATCAAATTGTCCGTGAAGGAAATCCCATTTTGCGTAAAGTAGCAGAACCTGTTGGCCTTCCTTTATCAGATATAGATAAACAAACACTTCTATCCATGCTTGAGTTTATTAAAAATAGCCAGGATCCAGAAATAGCAGAAAAATATGGACTTCGTCCAGGAGTCGGGCTAGCTGCACCACAGATCGGCATTTCTAAACGTATGTTCGCAGTCCATGCTACAGATGAAAACGGTAAAGAGTATAGCTTAGGAATCGCAAATCCTAAGGTCGTCAGCCATTCAATAGAAAAAAACGAGCTTGAAAATGGCGAGGGGTGCCTTTCCGTTGACCGTGAAGTTGAAGGGCTTGTCCCTCGCCATGCCCGCCTTACAATCAAAGGAACTGATCACGAAGGTAACCCTGTTACGTTAAGACTTAGAGGTTATATCGCCATAGTGTTCCAACACGAGCTTGATCATTTAGATGGCATTATGTTTTATGACCGAATCGAAGGGCTAAACGACCCATATAAAAAACCATTACCTGGCTTCGCACTTTAACTGGCATAAACTCCCTCGGTTTCTTCTTCTAATGCTGTTTACACTAAAGAATAAGATTCAACGACCGAGAGGAGTATTTAGATGCTTAAAAAGTGGCGTAAAAAGTTAGTAAACGGTTGCAGAAACCTATTACCAAAAACCCTATACTTGGACGTTTAAGTTTATTAACGCAAGGAAAAACTAGAAAAGCCACCTAAAAATGTAGGTTGGCTTTTCTTCATTTAAAACAAACCATGAAATCTATACGGTTTTCCTATATAATGAAATGAATACCGTTTAAAGGAGAGGACAGAATGATTTTTAAAGTATACTACCAAGAAGATGCAAGCCAAGCTCCCGTCCGCGAGCGTACGGAGTCTTTGTACATAGAAGCCGAAAGCGAAAGTGATGTTCGCTTAAAATTGGCTCCCGAAGGCTACAACATCGAATATGTAACAGCTATTACAGGAGCTTACCTTAGTTATGAAAAAGAGCATGAGGACTATAAGGTTGTGACACGGTCATCATGAAACAAGTAAAGAATAACCAAACAGCCGTTTTTGCACTTGGTGGCATGGGCGAGATCGGCAAAAACACATATGGTGTACAGTTTCAAGACGAAATCATTTTAATTGATGCTGGCATCATGTTCCCAGAAGATGATCTTCTTGGGATTGATTATGTGATTCCTGATTATACGTACCTTGTTAAGAATCGTGATAAAATCAAAGGTCTATTCATCACACACGGCCATGAAGATCATATTGGTGGAATTCCGTATTTGTTAAGAGAATTGAATATTGATGTTTACGGTGGCAAGTTAGCTCTTGGTCTTCTAAAAGGGAAACTCGAAGAGCATGGCCTACTGCGCTCCGCCAAACTTCATGATATTACTGAAGAACAAGTCATCAAGTTTACTAAAACCTCTGTTTCGTTTTTCCGAACAACCCATAGCATCCCAGATTCTTATGGCATTGTTGTAAAGACTCCACCCGGAAATATCGTTCATACAGGTGATTTTAAATTTGATTTCACACCGGTCGGAGAACCAGCTAATCTTACAAAAATGGCAAAAATCGGGGAAGAAGGTGTTCTTTGCTTACTTTCAGATAGTACCAATAGTGAAATTCCCGATTTCACGATGTCAGAAAGAAAAGTTGGAGACAGTATTAATAACGTTTTTCAAAAAGTTGATGGACGTATAATTTTTGCAACCTTTGCATCCAATATTCACCGATTGCAACAAGTAATAGAAGCAGCTGTCGCCCATGACCGAAAAGTATGTGTATTTGGCAGAAGCATGGAGTCCGCCATTGCGATCGGTCAAGAACTTGGCTACATTACCGCACCAAAACAAACGTTCATAGAGCATTCCCAGTTAAACAAGCTACCTGATAATAAAGTAACCATCCTTTGTACAGGAAGTCAAGGAGAGCCAATGGCTGCACTGTCAAGAATTGCATTTGGCACACACCGTCAAATTCAAATCATTCCTGGTGACACAGTTGTCTTTTCTTCATCACCTATTCCAGGTAATACGTTGTCAGTCGGAAAAATTATTAACCAATTATACCGCGCTGGGGCAAATGTCATTCACGGACCGCTAAGTGATATTCATACGTCTGGGCATGGTGGGCAGGAAGAACAAAAATTGATGCTGCGCCTTATGAAGCCGCAATATTTTCTCCCAATCCACGGTGAATACCGCATGCTCCGTACTCATAATCGATTAGCACAAGACTGTGGTGTTCTTGAAGAGAATTGCTTTATTATGGATAATGGCGATGTTTTGGCGCTCCATCCAAATGAGGCAGGCGTGGTCAGTAAAATCCCTTCTGGTTCTGTTTATGTGGACGGAAATGGCATTGGGGATATCGGAAACATTGTTTTACGGGATCGTCGAATCCTTTCCGAAGAAGGCTTAGTTATTGTTGTTGTTAGCCTAAATATGAAAGAATTTAAAGTAACGGCTGGACCCGATATTATTTCTCGTGGATTCGTTTATATGAGAGAATCCGGTGATTTAATACACGAAGCCCAAAAATTATTAGCTAAACACTTAGATGATGTGATGGAGAGAAAAACAAATCAATGGTCAGAAATCAAAAATGAAATGACTGATTTGCTTGGACCATTTCTTTATGAACGCACAAAAAGAAAACCAATGATTCTTCCAATCATTATGGAAGTTTAAAAAAAGAACGCTGCGTACGCAGCGTTCTTTTTACTTCTCTTCTTTTATTCCAAGCACTCGATTCACACGTTTAGTCAGCATTTTCATACCGCCTCCGCCTGCTTGAAAATGGCGCAGTTGACCTTCAGCATCAAAAACATAATAAGCCGGCACATACTCATTCTCGAAAGCGTCCGTTAATTTATGCTCACTATCAACAAAAATTGGTTGACTGATACCATGTTCTGTAGCTACTTTTTTAATTTCATCCATATCTAAATCCTTCTCAGAACGAGGCATATGAACAGCAATAACATTTAATTGATCTTTATACTGATCGCGGAATTCATTAACATTTGGCATTGCCTCTTTGCATAACCCACAGCTAATAGACCAAAAATGAATAAGCGTTGGCTTACCTCCCACTAAATCTTCTTTTGAAAGTTCCCCGTTAAGCCACTCCGTTGCGCCTGTAAGTTCAGGCATTTGTGAACGTAGTTTTAAAGCCATATCAATAATCCTCCTCTATGATCGAAGAACAGAGGCCTAACACAATGGCTAGACCTCTCAAGTTCTGTACTATTAAAGTGTAGCTTGTCCAGGCTTCCAGTTCGCCGGGCAAAGTCCACCCGTTTGAAGTGCTTGAAGTACACGAAGTGTCTCATCAACGTCACGACCAATATTGTTATGATTAACAACAGAATACATCAATTCGCCTTCTGGCTAATGATGAAAAGACCGCGAAGCGCAACACCTTCATCTTCAATTAGAACGCCATACTCACGAGCTATAGCGTGGTTAGTGTCTGCCGCTAGTGAATATTCTAAGTCTCCAAGACCGTTATCATCACGAGAAGTATTAATCCACGCTTTATGCGTGTGAATTGTGTCTGTAGATACACCAATCACTTCAGCATCAAGATCTTCGAACTCATCGAAACGATCACTCATAGAAGTGATTTCAGTTGGACACACAAAAGTGAAATCCATTGGATAAAAGAACAATACTGTCCATTTATCATTTTTCATATTTTCTTCTAAGCTTACCTTACCAAATTCTTTGTTTGGAAGCACGGCATCCATTTCAAAGCGTGGAGCTTGCTTACCTACCATACGTTTTTCAGTCATATCTCTCTAATACCTCCTCAGTAAATCCATACAGTCCACATTATAAAGGTGATCCTATTACGAGTCAATTTTGATTAAGAATGAATTTAATCTAAAAAACAATCATTAGACGAAATAAAGCTATAAAATAGGGATTTATCTAGAAAAACCTTCTCAATTCCTGTTTACCTTTTGAGATTTATCTCTATTTGTGCTACCCTCAATTCAATTAGGAGGATGAAAAATGAATTTTGATTTTAATGAATGGCTAGGTCACCCTATCGCTCAAACAGTTTGGCAGATCATTCTTGCTTTAATCATATTCTTTATTGTTAGAGCCGCCGGACGAAAAATCATCTCGAAAGCTTTTCAAAAACCACGCTCTAGTCACACATCGCAAGCGCGTATGCAGACACTAGAAAAATTGATGTTAAATGTATTTTCCTATGTATTGTTTTTCATTATCGCTTTTAACATTCTAGAGTCACTAGGCTTTCATTTAGGACCGTTATTAGCAGCTGCTGGGGTGCTTGGCCTAGCAATCGGCTTTGGTGCCCAAGGACTTGTCAGTGATGTTGTGACTGGATTCTTTTTATTACTTGAACGCCAGCTAGAAGTAGGGGATTATGTCACTGCTGGTGGTGTCGATGGAATCGTAGAAGAACTCGGATTTCGGACAACCTTAATTCGTGGCTTTGATGGTACACTTCATTATCTGCCTAATAGGAATATCTTAAATGTTGATAACCACTCACGCGGCAATATGCGCGCACTTGTCGACCTTTCAATTCCAGCAGGCAAAAAAACAGAAGAATCGATCCAATTGGTGCAAGACACTTTAAAACACTTCTCACATCCAGCTATCGTTTCTGGTCCAGAGGTTGTTGGCGTAGAAACAGATGATATGTCGGCGACCGTTATTCGCATTATTGCTAAAACAGGGAACATGCAACAATGGGATGTTGAAAGAGCAATTCGCAAAACCATTCGCGCATCCTACGAAGAAGACCTTTCAACTGGAAAAGAAACTTAATAAAAAGAGGCTTTCATG
>BAXC01000184.1 GCA_001310375.1 Bacillus sp. JCM 19041
GCTCTAAGTAACGTTTCTGATGAACGATTAGCGTCCGAGGTTATTAAACGAGGGTTCAAATTAATCCGAATTCCAAAAAGAGGAGCAGCTTATGCAAGACGAGAAGTACTTCGATTTGCTTTTGAACATGAACAGGTTTGTGATGTTTATCATTACTGTGATCTGGATCGATTAGTAACATGGTTAGCAACAGAAGTTGAAGAACTAAAGTGTACAATACCGCAATTGCTTGGGGCAGATTATGTTGTAATTGGCAGAACTGAACAAGCATTTAAAAGTCACCCAGTGGAGTGGCAAGAAACAGAAAAGTGGACAAACCATGTTTTTTCGTTAGCAATTGGAGAAAAAGCTGATGTTACAGCTGGTTCTGCTGGATTAAGTAGGCGAGCGCTGGGTATCATTGTGAAAGACTTACCAAATGCAAAAGCGAAGATGACTGATGCAGAATGGCCATTGCTTGTTAGGAGAAAACAAGCGAATACAATCATCATCACTTTGTTTGTTAATGCCGTCCGACTCAAACGGATGAGTTATTAAATTGGACAAGTCGTATTCGCTTGGCACACGAAATTACTATCTCGATTTCAGCTGATCACAAGTCGAAAATTCATTATAGTTGATCGCATAAGTGCTCAAGGCTAAATACCTGTAATTATGGATTAAATTTGGAGAATTTAATTGAGAAATTACATACTTTCTACCTTCAACATCTTGTATACTGAGAACATAGATAGATTGGGAATAGGGAGGAAGGAAAGTGAACGCAAGATTTGTCAAATTAATCTCGGCGGTTTTTTTGGTGAGTATTGTCGGTGTCATTGTTATTGCAATGTCCGCACAAGTTTAATTCAAATTACTAATAAACTTAAATGGATCAACTAATAAGAGATACTTTCTAAGACTATGTCTTAGAAAGTTTTTTATGTGTAAATATAGTGAAATTTACAAAGATAAGCTAAGATAGAGAAAGATATTTAGGGTTCCGTAGTATGTTGGAGGGGTCGATTTAGTTGAAAACAGTTTTTTCCTATTTACTACCTTATAAAGTAGTCGCAAGTATTGCTTTTTTATTTATGTTGCTTGAGCTTGTTGTGGAGCTTGTGCAACCACTATGCTTGCGCGAATTATTAACGATGGAATACTCCAAGATGATTTAAGAACAGTGCTTATCTTAGGTAGTGTGATGGTAGGGTTTTCCTTACTTGCTTTTATCTCTGGTGTGCTTAATTCTTTCTATGCTGGTCATGCTGGTCAGAGTACAGGTTTTGATCTTAGAAATGCAATGTTTAAAAAGATTCAGCGGTCGAGCTAGGCAAGTTACAGCCCTTTGCCACATCGTCTCTAATGACTCGATTAACAAATGATGTTACACAAATACAAAACACGATTTTTATGGGCTTGAGGATAATGGCGAGGGCGCCGTTACTTGTAATCGGAGGAGCCATAATGGCACTTTTGATAAATGTACAGTTAGCGCTGTTGTTGTTTGTGACGATTCCCATTTTGGTTATATTTTTATTATGGATTTTAAAAAAAGGTGTACATATTTTTAGCGAAGTTCAAACAAAAGTTGACAGTGTCAATCATGTCGTACGTGAGACGTTAACTGGGATTCGTCTTATCCGTGTATTTGTCAGAAAAACGCATGAAATGGAGCGTTTTTTTAGAGAGAGCGATGCACTTAGACACCGAACGGTCCAGGCGTTCAGGCTAATGGAATTAACAATGCCTGTTTTGTTATTGCTCATGAATGTCTCTGTATTGCTTATTTTATGGTTTGGTAGTTTTCAGATTGAAAATAATTCAACTCAAGTTGGTGATGTTGTTGCTATCGTCAATTATGCAACACGGATTACATCAGCACTAGGTGTATTTGCAATGATTATTATGGTCTTCTCTAGAGCTCGTGCATCTGCTTTGCGTATTGAAGAAGTCTTAATTGAGCCAGATGATGAGCTGCAAGAAAGTGAGCAAAAACCAATCCCTCCAGTTTTGCGCGGCGAGCTTTCATTTCGTCATGTATCTTTTTCTTATGAAGAAGACTCGCCTACTGTGTTAAAAGATATTCATTTCCACGTTCATGCCGGTGAAACGGTGGCTGTCCTAGGAGAGACAGGCTCTGGTAAGACGTCATTGTTTCAATTAATCCTAAGCTATATAAAGCGACTGAGGGAAGCGTGGAAATTGATGAGACATCACTTGAGGAATGGAATATTCAAGAGTTGCGTCGACAGATGGGTTATGTTCCGCAATCGATTCGACTTTTTTCTGGTACCATCCGAGAGAACATTGCTTGGGGAGTACCAGATGCTTCAATGGTAGCGATTGAACAGGCTGCAAAAGCAGCGCAAATTCATGAGACGATTGTTGAATTGCCAGAAGGATACAATACACGTGTTGGTCAGCAAGGTGTGAACTTATCGGGAGGACAGAAGCAACGAATTTCAATTGCCCGTGCTCTCTTAAGAAAGCCAAAACTATTGCTTCTTGATGACAGCACAAGTGCTCTTGATACAAAGACAGAGGAACGCTTTTTAAACGAGCTTGAGCAGTATGATTGTACGACATTTATTATTACGCAAAAGTTGTCTACCGCACAGCAAGCGGATCGGATTTTACTATTGGAATATGGAAAGATGGTTGGGTTTGGTAGTCACAAACAATTACTGAACTCTTCAGAATTATATAAGAAAATATATGATTCGCAGTATGGAAAGGGGGCATTATAGTGTCTCTTTTGAAGTTGTTAAAAGAACCATTTCAATATGAACGAATTGATTGGCGTAAAAAACGTTCTCCTATTTCTCAATCCGAAGGAAAAGCCCAACACCCTCATGCAGCAAGGGACGGTGGAAAAGCTCAAAAAGCGAAAGATTGGAAAAGTGCTACGAGACGAATCCTTGCTTATCTTGGAGAGAGAAAACCAGCACTTTTACTTGTGATGGGTTTAGTGATTGTTAGTTCCTTGCTTATGCTAGTAGGTCCTTTCTTAATCGGAATCATTATCGACAATTATATTATGCCCGCGGAGTTTGATGGTTTAGGGATGATCTTGCTTCTTTTACTCGCTTCCTATATTGGTTTATCGGTTGCAACTTTTTTCCAAATTTTGTGATGGTCCGAATTGCTCAAGCGACCGTTTATAATATAAGAAAAGATCTCTTTGCCCATTTACAGCAGCTCCCTATCGGTTTTTTTGATAAACGGTTGCATGGCGATATTATGAGCCGGGTCACGAATGATATTGAAAACATATCAGGAACACTAAATTCTTCAATCGTACAAATCCTGTCTAGTGTTGTTACTTTTGTAGGGATTTTGGCTGTTATGCTTTACTTGTCCCCGGTCTTGACCCTCATTACCATGCTTGTTATTCCAATTATGTTTTTCGGTATGCGCTGGATTACAAAGAGGACACAAGTGTTTTTTAAAGAACAACAACGAACGTTAGGTCAATTAAATGGCTATTCGGAAGAAACGATTGCCGGCCAACAAATGGTGAAGACTTTTTCTCGTGAAGAGCCGGTGATTGAAGGTTTTAGAGAACGAAATGAAGCTTTGCGTGGGGCGGGGTTTTGGGCACAAACGTACTCAGGTTCATTCCGAAATTAATGAACGTCTTAAATAATCTTAGCTTTACAGTCATAGCTGGAATCGGCGGGTTGATGGCAATTAATCAAACCGCAGGTGTGACAGTTGGTATCATGGTTGTATTTGTTGAGTATTCAAGGCAATTCACTCGACCGCTTAATGATTTAGCGAATCAATTTAATATGCTTTTATCTGCTTTGGCGGGCGCAGAACGTGTATTTGACATCATTGATGAGCAGCCTGAAAAAGATGTTCCAGATGCTCAATCAATCCATTCTATTAAGGGCAGTGTTCGATTTAAACATGTCGGATTTTCTTATGGTGAGACACCTACACTAAAAGATATTTCCTTTGAAGCACGTCCAGGGGAAACATTCGCATTTGTTGGACCTACTGGGGCTGGGAAAACAACGATTATAAATTTATTAACTGGTTTCTATCCGATTAATGAAGGTGTAATCGAAATTGATGGCAAAGATATGACAACCTTGAAAAAGGAAGATTTACGTAAACAACTAGGAGTTGTTTTACAAGATTCTTTTTTATTTCAAGGTACCATTATGGAAAATATTCGTTATGGTCGATTAGAAGCAACGGATCAAGAGGTAATAGAAGCGGCTAAATTAGCGAATGCACATGGATTTATTTCGTATTTGCCAGGTGGCTATGAGACGATCTTACAGCAAGATGGCGGTGGTATAAGTCAAGGCCAAAAGCAACTTATTTCTATTGCGCGGGCATTGCTTGCTGATCCGGCGATTCTCATTTTGGACGAAGCAACGTCAAGTATTGACACGGTAACGGAAATGAAAATACAAGAAGCGTTGAAACGACTGATGGCAGGGCGGACTAGTTTTGTTATTGCTCACAGATTAAATACGATCGAATCGGCTGACACTATCCTTGTTTTGCAAGAGGGGCGTGTAACGGAAAGTGGTAGCCATTTAGACTTAATGGAACAACGTGGTTTCTATTATGAATTGCAACGTTCCAAAAATATGGATGCAATTTTATAATTTGTAATAGAGGATTAACGCGAATCGTGTCGAAGTGATATGCAAATCAAGCGAGGGGGAAAATGATTTGCATGGTTATTGAGAAGCTATTATTAAATGTATTTGTCATATTAATCCCCGTGCTTATTTATAGTCTTAAAGCTGAAGGAAGTTGGAAAATACAGCGCTCGCTCACGATGTTTTTATTTATGAGTGGCGCTGTTGTGCTCAGCATGGCTTTTTCGGTAGAGATTGAGGGGATGCAGTGGGATTTACGATTTGTTCCTACTTTGCTTGCGTTTCTTTATGGTGGAAGGCGAGAGGATGGGGTGTTGCAGGGATAGCGCTAATTGTGCGTATTTTTCAAGGTGGCGATATGGTCCTGCTTGGTATTGGTTTAATTTTACTTACAACTGTTATCTTTAGTATGTCTGCCTCACGTTTCTATTCTCTCCCCCTAAATGGCCAAGGGTGAGGTATGCGGTGCTGTTTTCTTTTATTCCAACAACGATTCAGCTAGGAACGGCTTTCGTCTTATGGGGGCTTTATGAAACTGGAACAGGAGCTTCGTTATGGTCCATAAGTTGGGAGTATTTGCTCTTCTTTACAGGGGCTACCTTGTTGGTAACGCATTTATACGAAACCCTACTCGAGCGCGAACGAATTCTTGCAGAACTCGTAGCAGTTGAAAAACATAATACGATGGGGGAATTGGCCGCGTCAATTGCCCACGAAGTGCGAAATCCTTTGACCGTTGTAAAAG
>BAXC01000185.1 GCA_001310375.1 Bacillus sp. JCM 19041
CAAGTGATGGTTGACCATTTAACCAATGATTTAACGCATTTAAAAAAAGTGCTATTAAACACGGAAGATGTGAACAACCAAGGTTAATGTCTCTTCCCCCTGTCCCTTTACGAAACAGCGTGCATCCCTTTTCCCTCTCTTAAGAAAAGGAAAGCACGCTTGTTTTCGTCAATTTTTTGTAAAAAAGCACTCCCCTTTCACACTGCAAACACCCTGTTACAGCTCGCATAAATCCTTCTTTTCATTTCCTTTACAAACAATGACAGAGTTAATCCCCTCTTTTCTTTTTTGTTTTTCTCACGCTCTTGCCTCTTTTTAACTTGCAAGCGAAAAACTGCAAAGAAAATAAGGAGGAAATAATGATGAATCAGACAAAAAACGGAACACTCGTATCTCCAACCGGATACGATGGGGAAGCATTTGACAGAGGTGGTGTACGCTATGTTGCCCACCGAGGTTTTAGCGGTGCGGCACCAGAAAATACGCTACCTGCGTATGAACTTGCGGGGGAAGCGGGCTTTTGGGGCGGTGAATTTGACACAACCGTCACAAGCGACGGAAAGTGGGTCGTCATTCACGATGAAACCGTTGATCGGACTACCAACGGATCAGGCGCGTATCCGACATGACATTTGAGGCCATTCGCGCGTTATCTGTCACTGGCGGCAACAATGTGGAGCGCTATCCTCATCTGCAAGTGCCCACTCTTTCTGAAGTGCTCGCTACATGCAAACAAGTTGGCATTGTGCCTGTCATTGAAATTAAATCAGGCACATACACCGAAGAACAATACCTTGATTTGATTGAACACGTCCACGCATTAGGACTCGAAACAAAATGCGTTGTAATCTCATTTAGCTACGAAGTGCTCGAGAACGTCCGTAGACTTAACCCGTATCTGCCTATCCAGTTTCTTGCTGATATTACAGACGACAACATTGAGCGGGTCAAACAGCTAGGGAACGCAGGCTTTGACTCAAGTCGCACGCGCTTGTCCAAATCTCTAATTGAACAAGCACATCGCGCTGGCCTTATTGTGAATACGTGGACGGTAAACAATGCGACAGAAGCGCAACAGTTGATCAACGCGGGGGTCGACTATATCAGTACCGACCATTTAATTGGAGGGATTTCTCATGACTAATTTGCATAAAACGGTCTATACGTGTGCAACGAAAGAACATTTCTTGCATTATGCCCAGATGAAGCCAACAAGCTTCGTAACAGGTTCTCCAGGGGAGAACGAATGGACATTTGACGACAAAGTAGAAGCTGCCTATCTTCGATCATCACCAGGCAATCAAAAAATGGGGTTTCAATTCAATGTGGGTCCACGTCAAATTGGCGATTTTCTAGATGTGGCATTTGACGCTGCTTTGCTCCTTGGCTCTCCGATCAACTTAATGATTGAACAAGCTGAAGATAAGGATTTCTCCAATCCCGCTGTGTTGTATTCAGAACAGATTGGAGCTACAGCTACATTCACCAAGGTCAAACGGACACATCCGATTCGCCAAAAAGGCTTTTACCGCATCTCAATTGGCACAGATGTTTTAGCGTTAGCGGAGTACATGATTCGCGGACTCACTGTTGGTGTCCGTTCCCTTTTCCCGGCTCCTCTTCCCACAACCTTTCAGACGGTTGTCAAAAAAGAAACCGACCAGTTTGTCGCTATACAAGGAAACCCGATCATTCAAGCAGTTAACGAAGGAACCGCTTTGCATATTATTTTCCCAGCAAACTTAGTCAGCCAACCGGCCATATTCGTGAATGAAAGTTTCGTTAGCGCAAGTGGCATATCTGCCCACTACGGTTATGCCGATTCGTCGCAAGTATTTATCCGCTTTTTGAACACAAGCACGGGCAATAGCGTTCCCGTTCACACCTTACCAACTGGCTATGAATTTTCCCTGCTTGCTTATACAAATTGACTGTTGAACACACGCAAACAGACCTACAAATAAATGTGGGTCTGTTTTCCAATTAGACAATCGCAATAGAACAAAGCAGTTACATTGTGGATTAGCTACCCTCTTACTGTTAATGAATTCTAACATCCTAATACATGAGTACAATTTCCCCAACAAACGTTCTCTCTAAGAATCCCAATATTAAGCCTACAAACCAAACAATAAGAGCCAAAAAAGCTTCAGTCTCGTTAAATCGTTCACAAAATGTTCACTTATGAAGCAGTCCTCTTATCGCTATACTTACGAAGTGCTAATTAGAAGGGATGAGAAATTTTGCCAACAACAAAAAAAGAACATGTATATTTTGGACTTATGATGTGTACTGGAATGGTTATTGCGATGACGTTATACAATCTACTGATCAATGGATTGATTGGTCAAATAACAGCCACCGGTATTCTCATTCAACTCGTGCTTGGATTTGTGATTGCTTTTTTACTAGAATCGTTTATTGTCGGTCCAGTGGCCGGCAGAATTGTTCACTCTTTACCATTTACACGATCAAGTAAACTTTTCACAATTGTACTTATGGCCTTATTTATGGTTAGTGGGATGGTATTTTTTATGTCCATGTATGGAGTTGCCACTGCTTACTATATGAATGTGTTAGGTGGAGAATCATTTATCACCGCTTTCTCTACAACCGCTTTGAAAAACTTTATGTTTGCATTGCCTTTGCAACTGCTCATTGTTGGTCCAATCGTTCGTTATGTATTTTCGACCTTTATTCAAACACCTAAGGTTGTAGAATCTAGTACTGTTAGTTAATCTCAACTGCACAGAGAAAGCTATTTTTTTGTAGCTTTTTCATTTATACTCATTCATTGAATTCACCCTGATCGAAACCGTGCTTATCTCCTATTCTTAACTCTCAACTTGTACATATGCTTATAAAGCAAGTTAGCAAACGATTGTTAGAGAGAGAATACTAGCGAGATTGTACAAAAGAGGAATGAATTTGGGTCTATTATGGAGTTTAATTGTAGGAGGCTTGATTGGTTGGGCTGCAGGAGCCATCACGGGAAGAGGGGTACCATTTGGTATTATTGGAAATATCATCGCTGGATTTGTTGGTGCAAGTTAGGTACGTTTCTACTAGGGCGCTGAGGGCCAACGCTAGGGGGTTTTTCTCTTTTACCGGCTTTAATCGGCGCGATCATCCTTGTTCTTATTGTTAGTGCCCTCCTTCGAACTTCTAGAAGATAATGCTAAGAGCCTATGAATTAGGTTCTTTTTCTTTTAATAAAAATTGTTAAAAGAAAAAGTTTGCTCACTAATTCACAATATGATACGATATATTTAAAGCAAAGGGGACAATCAACTTTCACTTTGTTCATCAATTCACAAACAAACCACTTTAGATAGAAACTCTTTTTTTACATTTATTTGTGAAGTATTTCACATTATTCTTAGGAGGCTTTTACTTTATGAAAATTATTGTGATTGGTTGTACTCACGCTGGTACTACTGCTGTAAAGAACTTAACAAGACTTCACCCAGATGCAGAGATTACGGTATATGAACGAAATGATAACGTCTCTTTCTTATCATGCGGGATTGCCTTACACGTCGGTGGCGTAGTAAAACAAGCGAAAGACTTATTTTACTCTTCACCTGACGAATTAACTGCTCTTGGTGCTACTATGCATGTGAATCATGACGTTCTTGCTGTTGATACAGACAAAAATGAAGTCCGTGTTCGCAATTTAACAACCAATGAAGACTCTACTGATCAATACGACAAGCTTGTTTTCACAACCGGTTCTACGCCGATTGTCCCACCTATTCCAGGAGTTGGGTTAAAAAACATTCAACTTTGTAAGAATTATCATCAAGCCCAACAAATTATTGAAAAAGCAACTGATGCGAAGAAAATTGCCGTCATTGGCGCTGGCTACATTGGCGTCGAGCTTGTTGAAGCATTTGAGGCATATGGAAAAGACGTCACGTTTATTGAAGGCGCGGATCGAGTACTAAACAAGTACCTAGACCGTGAGTTCACGGATGAAGTCGAACAAACTTTGCTCGAGCATGATGTAAAGCTTGCGCTTGGAGAAAAAGTGGAAGCCTTCCAAGGCAATGACAATGGTTATGTTCATGCTGTTCACACAAGCAAACAAATCCATGAAGTTGATCTAGTCTTGCTTTGTGTCGGCTTCAGACCGCAAACCGATTTAATTAAAGACAAAGTCGACACGATGCAAAACGGCGCTTTGCTTGTAAATGAATTTATGCAAACAAGCAACAGTGATATCTTTGCGGCTGGTGATAATTGTGCAGTATTTCACAATTCTGCTCAACATGCTGCCTACATTCCACTTGCAACAAACGCAACTAAAATGGGGACGCTCGTTGCTTACAACATCGATTCACCTAAAATTGCCTATAAAGGTACGCAAGGAACCTCGGCATTAAAGCTCTATGATCTCAATATGGCATCCACTGGATTAACCGAGGAAAGTGCCGCGATGTATGGCCTTGACGTGCGTTCATTCACACTCGTTGATCATGTGCGTCCAACCTTTATGCCTACTGCTGAAGAAGTGAAACTGAAACTTGTGTACGAACATGAATCGATGCGTATCATCGGCGCCCAAGTGATGAGTACAGCTGATATGACACAGCTGATGAACACATTGTCAATTAGCATCCAGCAGAACATGACGGTTGAAGACTTAGCCTTTAGTGATTTCTTCTTCCAACCTCATTACAGCAAGCCAGTTAGCCTTTTAAACACGTTGGCTCTGAAAGTAATGGAAGAAAGAGATTCGAGTGATAAGGTTACCGAAGAAATGTCTATATAATGAAGCTAGCATGGGCTCGGGAATTATTCTGAGCTCATTTTTTATCATTATTTACAAATTTATCAATTAAATCATATACTAAAGTGTATACGTTACATACATACCGGTCGTTAAGGAGGCTTGCTATGTGTATGATCTATTTGGTTATGTTTCTAGGTAGCCTTATTTTCTTTATGATTGCTTTTGGGAACGAACCGTATGCTTGGGGAATCGGTATTCTTTCATTGTTAGGTTTTTATACAATTATCCGTTATGGTACCCGTGATATCATTGAATATATACGTATCTCAAAAAAGAAAAGTGAGGTAAAAAGAGAGCAGGATGAGCAGCAGTGACTGCTTTTTAAGTACGATATGGTATAGAATAAAACATTCTCTATATTCAATCAAAAAGCATTCTACCGATGTTTTTGTCGTGTTTCTACCTTCCCTTTTATTACTGTCGTATTAACATTGATTCGGTAAAAGATGCAAAGGAGAGGATGTTGTGTTAGCTAAACCTAAGCTGCATGGTATGTTTTTAACGATTTTAGTTATTA
>BAXC01000186.1 GCA_001310375.1 Bacillus sp. JCM 19041
TTGATTTGAATATAAAAATAAACTCTCAGCCACGTCATTACTGACATTAACTATACTGTTTCCTTTCAAATCCTGTTCCTCAAAAGATGGTGTGATAGAAACGTTTATTTCTTTTAAACCATAAGTGAGCTCCAGCTGATCACTTTTTACTAATTCATATAAACGTCCTGGCAAAACAATACTTTTTTCTGGTAAATCAACGGTATTAAAGATTACTGAAAAATGTTTTTCGTCAAACCAATCCCTCCATTCTATCGTAAGCGACAATATTTCGCCTTCTACGTTAGTTTATGTACCGAATTCGTTTTCGTTTAGACCAAACGCATACGAAAAACACACAATTCTGTTGTGGTATGGTGGAAAATTGCCAAATTAATTACGTCAAATGCAGTTTTTGTCAGGAATGAGCTACGAATTCAGTCATAATCTTTTAAAATTATTTACTAGATTACAATTTTCATAGGTAAAGAAAACCAATTGTAATCTTTTTGTAACATGATCACAAACTGGTTGTGATGTTCGTACGTTAGATTAGGAACTGGGAAAACAAATAGATGACAATATGTCATGTTTATTATTTAAACTTATGGGGGAATATATTATGTTTAAGGCAAATGTTAAGAAATTAGTTGTACGTACATCGGTTGTAATGGGACTAGCTACTACAGCAACAATTGCAACAAGTCAAACAGCTGATGCAAATGTTGATATGAATAAAGTTGATGCAGCTGAAAAGAAACAAGCGCAAACTGAAACAACTTCTGAACAAGCAGAATCAAATACAAATCAAACGATCACAACTGTAAGTATGGTGACAGAAACGAAACAGTTGGTAAAATTCAAGGACAGCTTGGGATTCCTCAAGACAATATTTTCGGTCCTCAAACAGAACAATCTGTACGTAAATTCCAAGAAAATAACAATTTACAAGTTGACGGTATTGCCGGACCTGCAACGCAAAAAGCATTAAATGCAGGTGGACAAGCATCTGCTTCTACAAGCAACGAAACAAATAATACAACTAGCAACTCTACAGCTACTACTAATACAGGTTCAAGCTCTTCTGATGCTGCTTCAACTGCATCTGCTAATGAAGTGAATGAGGAAGAGGTAAACACACAAGTTGCAGGTGAAACTGTTTCAAATGAAACAACTGCATCAGCAAGTGGTCTTGTACAACTGCGTTAAATCAAACTGGTGCTCCTTATGCATGGGGTGGGACTTCTCCAAGCGGATTTGATTGCAGTGGTTTTATCAACTATGTATTTAATGCACAAGGTCAAAGCATTCCAAGAACTGCTCAAGCTATGTACGATGCTTCTTCTAAAGGAAGCCCGAGTGTTGGTGACATTGTCTTTTTCACTGGTACATATAACTCAAGCACATATATCTCTCATGCAGGCATCTATATTGGAAATAATGAATTCGTTCATGCTGGATCAAGAGGTGTTGAAACAGCAAGCTTAAACAATTCTTATTGGAGCCAACACTACGTTGGTGCTGGAAGCCTGTAATAATAGAGCGTTTATTAAAAAGAACAGTAATCCCATATGGGATTACTGTTCTTTTTTATACTTTCACAACTGTTCTTCCTATTCCTTTCCCTGCAAGTATTTCATCAAATACTGTTTCCAATTGTTCTAACGATACTTCTTTGATCAGCTCATTTAACAGTGTTGGTTTTAGATCAGTTCCTAATCTTTGCCACGCATGTGTCCGTTCTGACATTGAACACGTTACTGAATCAATACCAAGCCAATTGATCCCTCTTCCGATAAAAGGCATAACGTTTGTTTCAATGTCTATTCCTCCTGTAAATCCACTTGTAGCAACTGAGCCCCCTCGTTTTATTGTCGTTAACAAATATGAGAGCGTTTTTCCACCAACTGCGTCAACAGCACCAGCCCATTTTGCTTTACGCGTTGTTTCTCGACTTGTTTCTTCTAATTCATTACGATCAAGCACACTTGAAGCACCAAGTTGTTTTAAAAACGAGTGAGAATCTTTTTTACCTGTACCTGCAACAACCTCATATCCTAAATTTGCAAGCATATGAACCGCTAAACTACCAACCCCACCTGTCGCCCCAGGAACAACAACCGGGCCCTCGCTTGGATTCAATCCATTATTCTCGAGTTTTTGGATTGATAAAGCAGCTGTAAGTCCAGCAGTTCCTAACGCCATCGCTTCCTTTAATGACAATCCGTTAGGTAACGGAATCACCCATTCACTTGGTACTCGTGCAAGTTGTGCATAACCGCCGTTATGACCTGTTCCAATGCGATAACTTGTTGCTACAACTTCTTGTCCTTTTTCAAGCGAAGGTTCTGATGACTCAATTACCGTTCCAGCTAAATCGATACCAGGAATAAGCGGCGTAATATCAGCCAAATTTCCCTTTCGTGCAACTAATGCATCTTTATAATTAACACTTGAATATGCGACTTTAATGAGCGTATTCCCTTTGTGTTAACTGTTCTGGTTCCCACTCCTCAATTTGATTTATTAGCTTGTCTCCCTCTTTTCTTAATACGTATGCTTGAAAAGTCATCTTAAAAGTCCTCCTTTATTTCTCCCAATTGTCTTATTTCCTTTCTTAATTGTTCTTAAACGTAGATAAAACCATTGTCACTTGCTGCTCCATTTGGTAGGGTAAGATAGTATAGAGATTAGGAGGTCACTTACTTGAAAAAACAATTAAGCACTGTTGATTATGCTGCAGAACAAGATAAGAAAGATCCACTTGCTCGTTTCACAAATGAGTTCTACATACAGAAAGGTCAAACGTACTTAGATGGCAATTCACTTGGGTTACTATGCAAACGTTCTGAGCAAACAGTCATTAACCTACTTGAAGATTGGAAACAATACGCCATCGACGGCTGGACTGACACACAAAACCCTTGGTTCACTTTATCAGAGGCAGTGGGTGCTAAAATGGCAAAACTGATTGGTGCTAATAAAAATGAAGTCATTGCCACGGGCTCAACGACTATTAATTTGCATCAATTGCTCGCAACTTTCTATGAACCAACTGACAAAAAACCGTTTATTCTAAGTGAAACATTAAACTTTCCCACAGATATATACGCAATGCAATCTCATTTAAAGATTCATGGTTTGGATTCAGAGAAGCATTTAAAGCTTATTAAAAGTGAAGACGGTCACACACTATCTGAAGATGCCATTATTGAAGCGATGACTGATGATATAAACATCATTATCCTTTCAAGTGTTCTTTATCGAAGTGGACAACTACTTAACATTAGGAAACTAACAACTGCTGCACATGAACGTGGGATCCTAATAGGGTTTGACTTATGTCACTCGATTGGTTCTGTCCCCCATCAATTAAGCGATGAAGGAGTTGATTTCGCTTTTTGGTGTACGTACAAACACTTAAACGGAGGACCGGGCAGTGTCGCTGGACTTTACGTTAATCAACGTCACCATGGGAAAACGCCTGGATTACTTGGATGGTTTGGTTCTGACAAACAAGTGCAATTTGATATGGATACAACATTTACTAAAGCAAGTGGAGCGGGAGCCTACCAATTGGGTACACCTCATCTTTTATCACTCTCTCCTTTGATCGGTTCACTTGAACTAATTGAAGAAGCCGGGATTGAGCGTATGCGTGAGAAATCACTAAAATTAACACAATACTTACGCGACCTTTTGGAATCGCTTCCAGAAACAAACGATCTTGTTATACGCACGCCAAAAAATGATGTAAACAGAGGTGGCCATATACTCATCGAGCATCCAGAAGCGGCTAGAATTTGCAAAGCATTAAAAGCAGAAGGAATTATCCCTGATTTCCGAAGTCCTAACGGGATTCGAATTGCTCCTGTAGCTCTCTACAATTCTTATAGCGATGTACTTCATTGCGTTTTAACACTCGCAACTATATTAAAGAACCGCACATATAAAAACTTTGAAAATATTCGAGGAGTGATTGCATAATGTCCTGGATAGACATCACGATGCCATTAAACAATAAAGTCGCCCATTGGCCAGGAGACACGCCTTTCTCTTATTCTTTATCAGCTACAAAAGAACAAACAGGCTCCGTAAATGTTGGTAGTATAACAATGAGTACCCATACCGGAACTCACGCTGATGCACCCTATCACTACAAAAATAACGGCACAAAAATCAACGAGTTGCCACTCGATCTATATATAGGTAAAGCTATGGTCATTAATGCCGTTGGTGCTTATTCACTTGATCGCTCATTGTTTGAACAATTTCCAATTGAAAACATGACAAGGCTCTTAGTTAAAACAACTGAAATGAGTGATCATGAACAATTCCCATCATCGTTTCCTACAATCACATCTGATGCTGCAGCATACTTAGCCGATAAAGGCATTCGGTTGATCGGGGTCGATGTTCCTAGTGTTGATTCGATTACAAGCAAAGAACTACCTGGTCATCACTCTCTTGATCAAGCAGGCATTGCCATTCTTGAAAACCTTGTTCTTGATAAAGTAACCGAAGGTCTTTATGAACTAATTGCATTGCCATTATTGCTTCAGGGCGCTGATGGCAGCCCTGTCAGGGCAGTCATCAAACCAATCAGAGAAGGGTTAGATTTCAATGACAAATAAAGATAACTTTTCAGGGTTGTATACAGATTTTAAAGAGAAAATGACTTATGGTGATTACTTGCAATTAGACTCATTATTATCAAGTCAAAAAAGGCTTTCTGGTCACCATGATGAAATGCTATTTATCATTATCCATCAAGTAAGTGAATTATGGATGAAACTTATGATACATGAGATTAAAGGTGCTATTCATTCTATTAAGCACGACCAATTCCAGCCGGCGTTTAAACAGCTCTCACGAGTTTCAAAAACACAAGCTCAAATTATTCAAGCCTGGGATGTTTTATCAACCTAACTCCAAGTGAATATAGTGAATTCAGAGACTCGCTTGGACAAGCTTCAGGTTTTCAATCGTATCAACATCGCCAACTTGAGTTTGCCCTAGGTAAAAAATCAGCTCATATTTTGAAAATCTATGCACATGATCAAGACTTATATGACGAACTGTTGACTGATTATGAGAAACCAAGTTTATACGATGAAGCAATTTATGCACTTGCCCGTGCAGGACTTTCAATTGATGACGGCATTACGCAACGTGATATCACACAATCACATTCCACATCCTCTTCTGTGTTAAAGGCATGGCAGGAAGTGTATCAAAACACAGACCGGTATTGGAATTTATA
>BAXC01000187.1 GCA_001310375.1 Bacillus sp. JCM 19041
TCGCACTCTTTTTTCTGAACCTAAACGTTTAATTGATTTCCTTCCTAATCTCATCAAGACGCTCACTTGTTTCTTTCACTGCATCCTTTTCCTCTAACGTAAGTGCCACTTGATCCGCCTCTTGAATGGATTTTTCAGCTTGCTTATTTTGTTCTAAAGAAGCATAGACTTCGGCTTGCAATACTCTCGCTTTAAATAAGATCTCATTTGAAATAGATGAATTCGATTTTCGAAAGGCCACTTCCAACGTATTTCGAGCGGCAAGAAAATCCTCTTTTGAATAGGCAAAACGGTACGCTTGTGCATAAGACTTTTCGAAAGGTGAAGTAAGTTTCTTTACCCTCTCTTCTTCTGCATTCATTAACGTTGTTGAATCGCCTATCTGTTCTCCAATAATAATCGTGTTCCCGCTAGCATCCGTCACATTTACTCGCCAGTCTTCCGCAGTCTGATTCAACCTTGACATACGAGGTGTTCCTTTCACAGGAATCTTGCCGTAATAGGCTTTTACGCTTGCTCTTAATTCTTGATACACCTCTTTTACGTTAGGCACATGAACATAGCAGCCTCCTATGTTGCCCTCTTCTTCATAGTTCCTGACACCGTAAAAACTAAATTCGCCAACCCCTTCTTTTTCCATAGAAGCAAAACGGTATGGAGCCTTCTGGTAATACGTCATCTAAAACCCCATCGCCGTATAGAACTCTAAATGCGCATCAAATAAATGATAATCACAATCAAAAATAGGCGTTGTTCGATTCCGATTTAACTTCTTGTTCATTAATCATCATCCTCTCAAATTTGCCAGAAAACCAATCTTAGCAAACTTGAAAGCTCATTTCCTATTGTTTTTTCTGGGCATTTTTTACAAATGAACGATTTGGAGGTGCAAATTCGATACTAAACTAGCTAGTAATCCAATAAACACTTTCGCCCATCCATCCTTCGCTATAAAACAATCCAACTTTCCATATTGGGAAAATCATGCACCTTATAGATTACTAGTCTCATTTAAGAGATAATTTGAACGTACATTTAAAAGGAGGCGTTTCCCATTAAAAAAACATTCTCCATCATGACGATCGCTGCTTTTGCTGTTGCGACCTTCTTCCCTACCGGCGCTCAAGCAAGCACATTCGCCTATCAATCGCCCTTACAAACTCTTCAAGCGTCTTGGTCTTATGAAGGAGCAACAGGACCTGAATTCTGGGGTGAACTCGACGAATCGTTTGCCGCGTGTTCTACTGGCGAACAGCAATCGCCAATTAACTTGTCTTACCAGCAGCTATCTTCAGCTAAGTGGCCAATGGCCAACGCTTATGAGTCTACTGCATTTTCCGTAAACAATAATGGCCATACGATTCAAGCCGATGTCCTTGGCTCAACAGCGAATACGCTTTTGTTGGATGCGTCGACTATACGCTAGCCCAGTTCCACTTCCACACCCCAAGTGAACATACGTCAATGAAGACGAATTTGAAATGGAGCTTCATCTCGTTCACATGGACGAAGACGAAAACCTTGCTGTTCTCGGTGTACTTATAGAGGAAGGTGCTCATAACGAAACGCTTGAAGAGATGTGGTCCGTGATGCCTACAGACGAAGGCGTAGCGGCAGAACCGGTTACCTTAGATCCAAGCGAACTCATACCTCAAGACCTTTCTTCGTTTCAATACGATGGTTCGCTTACAACTCCACCATGCGATGAAGGCGTAAAATGGACCGTAATAGATAATCCGATTGAGCTGTCACGTGAACAGATTGACCGTTTCCAATCGATTTATCCACAAAACTATCGTCCTGTCCAAGACCTTGGTGACAGGGATGTTGGCTATCATTATCATTAATTTCTATAAAAATAGCCCTATGAGGCTATTTTTTGTGTTTTTCCTTTGAGAGTCGTTAACATAATCACCACTAAACTAACGAGAGCAATCCAAACGAGTACGGAAACGATTTCCCACGATAAACTGTTCCCAAAATAAAAGAGGTCTCTTAATCCCTCAACCATAAATCGCATCGGTAACCATGGGTAAATCCAGTTTTCATAAAAGGATGGCATCATTCCGGGGCTAATGATAATAACGGTGCACCAAAAAATAATAGCAATGCAAATAGCGCAACCCCTCTAATCCCTACTAGTGACAAAACAGCTAAAATCATTAAAAAGAAACTAAAAGCAGTGATTGTTAGAAATAGAGATGTATCTAGATAACTAGGAATTGTTAAACCGACTACCGTATCTGCAACCCATGGAAGAGCAAAGCCAATCACCATCGAAGCAATCGCTCCCATTAAGACCTTTGCTAATGCAAGAATCGCATTCTCTTTCCGACTACGAACGGGGTGTTTACTCACCACAAAGAAAAGAATTGCAGCACTAGCTAGAACACCCATCCACAGTGGTTGAAAAAGAGAGACAGGCGCATTTCCATTTGCACTATTTCCTCCAACTTGATTCACCTTTGTCGTATTGGCTTCAACGGGGTTGGCTAGACTGGCAGCTTGTTCTACAGAAAGGTCTGTTCCTTCTGCTAGGAACCCTTCTAGAAGTTGTGAACGAACTGTATCGTTCACATTCTCTATTACATTGCTTAAAACTTGATTTACCATTGTGGCGGCAGCATAATTTTGTCCTTCGTTTATGATGATTTCGACTTGTGGACTTTTTGGTTCAGCTGTTCGTAAAGAAGCTTGATTTTGACTAAAGTCTGCTGGAATAATCAATGCCCCGTAATATTCTTTTTCATCCAAGCCATTTAACACATCTTCAGAACTACTTACTTCGATCCAATCCACAACTGGATTCTCTTCTTCTGCACTCGATAACATCTCAATCATCTTATTCCCCATCTGAAGCTCTCCTTGATTGGGAACTTCAACCCCCACGTCTTCATTAACAATCGCAATTGGAACATTCTCTGGTTGAGGATTTACACTTGGAATCACTGTTAAAGAGAAAATAAATAAAACAAGAGCTGCAATAAGCGGTACAGAAAGAAACACTTTATTTTTACCTATTTGCATTTTACGTCCTCCTTTGTTCAGGTATAATAAATGGACAACGTGTCGTCTTTTTATTGTGCTTTTATCTTAAGGTTTAATAAGCAACGACTTCAATAAGCAAAAAAACGAAAAGTGTCCTTTAACAAACACTTTTCGGAAAACTGTTGATATAGAAAGGATTTTTTGATGAAAAAATCAACTGATTTACGTATCACTCGCACAAGAGAAGCAATCAGGACAGCACTAGCCGAACTAATTGAGGAAAAAGGATTTGAATTAATTACCGTAAAGAATCTAACAACGAGAGCACAAATTAATCGAGGAACGTTTTATGCACATTATCAAGATAAATATGATTTGTTGCATACATGTCAAGAAGAAATCATAAACGGATTAGCAGAAGTCGCCTCCCCAAACATCGCACACGTCATGAATCATCTAGATAAGGACAGTCAAAAAATCATTCCTTATGTGACAAATGTTTTTCAATACTTGCATAAGCATAAATTATTCTTAAAAGCTTTGTTAGGACCTAATGGCGATTTATCGTTTCAATCAAAGCTCAGAAGTGTCATGTACAACAAGATTTACGGAAACGAAAATTCAATCCTTAACGAAAACCATTTCTTAGTCCCAAGCGAATACTTAATCGCCTATATCTCCTCTGCACATATCGGAGTTATTCAACAATGGTTATTAGAAAATGAACAGAAAACGCCAGCAGAAATGGCAAAAATTTTAACGACAATGACGATAAACGGACCACTCTTTGCGGCTGGTTTAAAAGATTACTAAAGACTAGATATCATAAAAACAGCCACAGCTTTTCGGCTGTGGTTGTTTGAGGTGTCGACAAAGTCTCGACTTATCAAGACAGTCGGCAATCTTTTATACTGGATGTGTGAATAGATCATATTTTTCCCGCTTTGTCCTCGCTCCCGGCATACACTTCGCTTTCCGCGGACGACGGATGAGCCTCGCAGCTACGCTGTAAGTCTCATCTTCGTCTTTTCTCCCACTGGAGTCTACGTGTATGCCGTCCGATAGTTTCCTATTTTTTACATCGAAATCAATTCATTACAGTGAAGCTTCGCCCCGAGTTTGAATAAATCCTTCTTCCAATGCCTTTCGCAAAAACGGGCTTGGCTCACCTACGCAAAAAAGGTGCAACTCATGCATTGCTCTCGTACAAGCTGTGTAAAAAATGCGACGCAAGCTTTCATCTCCATACACTTGCTCCGATGCATCATAAATAATGACGGCGTCAAATTCAATCCCCTTCGACAAATACGATGGTACGACAACGACTCCCTGCTCATATTCAATTGAGCTGCTTTTTAAAAGTTTTAATTCCTCAATGTCAGACAAAGATTGAAATGCACGTAGACTTTCCTCAGCCGATTTGCATATAATTGCCACACTATAATAACCATTGCTTCGCAACTCTGTGACTTTGGTGGCAATCGAGCTATGCAATTCATCGTGATTAACAACTTGGTTTAGGCTCGGTTTCTTCCCATCCCGTTCAAATGGGATAATCCGGTCTCCATTCGGAACAAGTCTTCGTGTACATTCAATGATCGGTTTGGTTGATCGGTAGCTCCGAGCAATATCAATCAACTCTGTTTGATCCGGACCATAAAGGCTAGTAAGTGTAGTAAAATCAACCCTTTCGCTAGCATGAGCAAATATTGCCTGATTAAAATCGCCTAGCACCGTCATTCTTGCCACTGGAAACAATCGCTTCAAAAACTCAAATTGAAACGGGGAATAATCTTGGGCCTCATCTACAACGATTTGTTTAATCGATCTGTTTGTTTGAAAGCCTTGAATCAGTTCTTTTAATAGCAAAAATGGCGTAGCATCCTCATAAAAGAGTTTGTTTTCGTCTACCATTTCTAGCGTCGCTTGACCAATCCCAACCCATTCCGCTGGTATCTCCCCTTCGATCCACTGGTAAATTTGGTTTGGATCAGCAAACAGCTGCTTATACATCCCCTTTATATCGAGGAATTGAAGCGTCCGAACTCGCTTTCGAATCGGCTTTAATCGTTGCTGAACGATTAGTTCCGCAAGTGCTTCTGGCTCCATCTCATAATCCGCAATCGTTTCTCGTTTAAAGCCTCGCTTTTTCGCTAAGTAGGCATGGGCCTTGTGGTACTCAGCATTGCTAAGCAGTTCAATACGATCCTGTACCCATGGCTTTTTCCTTTCAACTATTTG
>BAXC01000188.1 GCA_001310375.1 Bacillus sp. JCM 19041
CCAACGACCTAATGAAGACGTAAGAAAAAGAAAATCAAAAATAGATGAGACAATATTGCTAATCACATTTGAATTGCCATACCCCAAAGACAGCCAACCGTAAAGAAAGAAGCCTATTAACGATAGAATAATGACGAGAAAAAATCGCTTCCAATGCACGAGCCATGCAGCTAGTAATACGGAAGCAGCTATGAGTAAATAAAAAAGAAAAGCAGCACTAAACTCTACGAATTGGCTAGAAATTGACAACGTTTGTTCAAATTCATTCACATCTGCAAATATAGACAATAAAACACGATGCGCATAAGGAGAACAAGCAAACACAATAGCCGAAACGCAGCTAAACAGAAAGAGACATAAATAAGTGCTTGCGACATTAACGAGTCCGTTTGTTACAAAAGGTACTACTTGCGTATAATACCGTTTTCTCGATAAAACAAGCGCAACATACACGACCGATAGCAAACTCATAATAAACAACATGTCCGTCGAACAATAAGTAATACTGAAAGCTTCATAACTCTCTGACCTCAGTACAGTTAAACTAACTAATAACCCTATTAATTGAATAAATAAAGCATTGAAAAAGACTGAATGGAATGCCTCTATTTTAAATAACAGCTGCAATCGTACCATCTTAATGAACATTGTGAATCCCCTCTTTATCGTCTGTACTTAAATAGCGACAAAGGTCAGCAATCGCTACTGAATTAATTGTTAGTCCCTTTTGTTTATAGCTTTGCACTTCTTCCGATGTCACGTTAGCGACGACAGCATATTCATGGTGTTCGACAAAAAACTCTTGAAACAATATACTCTTTCCACTAGTGGCACGATCAACCGTCTCTTTTGGACCGGATATTCCAATTGCATACTGTTCGAGCTCTTCTTTATTCATGAAATTAATAATTTCCCTTTATTGATTACAAGAAGATGGTCACATAATTTATCAACCTCGCTTATATAATGAGTGGAAATAATGATTGCTCGAGGATTGAGTAAGTAGCTTTTTAATAGCGCTCGATAAAACTCTTCTCTTGTCGATTCATCCATTCCAAGCGTCGGCTCATCAAAAATGGTAAGCGGACAAGAAACGCATATACCGACAAGCCCCCGAATGAGACTAGCCTTGCCTGTTGAAAGTTCAGAAAACAAGGCATTGGGTGAGATCTGAAAAAATGCAATCAGTTTTTCCGCTAACTCATTATTCCAAGTCGGATAAAACCGTTTCATCTGCTTAAAAAGACGTTTAACAGTCATCGTTGGAGCAATTGGTGTGTCCGAACGAAAGAAAAAGATGGACTGTGAAGCTATAAGAGAGACAAAGGGATTTTTCTCGAAAACAACTACTTCTCCTTTTGATGCTCTAATCTCCCCTGCCAATAACTGAAGCAATGTTGTTTTACCTGCTCCATTTGCACCGATTAATCCTGTAATGCCAACACCGTCTATAGAGAAAGACACATTATCCAAAGCAAGCTTGGTTTTATACTTTTTAGATACATGTTCAATTCGAATGGGCTTTTTCATGCCTTTTTGTCTCCTTTGCTATATGAGGCATTAATTAAGGATATTAATTCCTCATAAGAAACACCAAGTTGCTGTGCCTCGTTCACAAGTTGTTCGACTAAGTCCATTAATGAACCTCCTCGTCTTTTAGCTTGAATCTGTTGCGCTGCATTTTCTGATACAAACATACCCAGCCCTCGTTTTTTATAAAGAATGTTTTCATCTAATAAACGAGTTAACCCTTTTGCTGCAGTTGCAGGATTAATGGTAAACATCTCTGCTAACTGATATTGCGAATAGATCTTATCATCTGATTGAAAATTACCTGACATTATTTCTCCTTCAAGCCATTCCGATAGTTGAATATAAAGCGGTTTGGTGCTGTCTTGAAAAATCAATTAAGATGCTCCTCTCCGATTAATAACCAATCATCAGTAGGATAATGAAGAACTAAAGTTGCTGGAACTTCAATTTCAATGATGCGTGAATAAAATGTTGATGTACTTTCGTAATAAAACGATGAAGAATTACTTGCTTGATTAAATTGAGTTGAAAATAGTTCTTCATCCATTAATGCAAGTATTGTTTTCTCGTTCGACTCAAAGATCTGAAGATGATTATTGTTGTATTCAACCGTAATACTTGGCATATATTCTGATTTTATCGTCTGATCATCTTGAACTGCATGTTGATACTCACGTACGATGATCTTTTCTTTATCGGTTGGACGAATGAGAAAAATTGCATCAAAACCATTAGCCGAGAGTGATTCTTCAATTGTGAGTAAATCACCCTTTACTTGAAAAGATTGTTTATTAACGAGAAAACCTTCTCCATCTTCACTGATTTCCATAAAATGTAACAATTCTTGAGAAAAAGTTTCAAACTGATTATCTAGCCCCTGTTCGTTAGTAAGATCGTGAAGAAATACATTGCTAGTAGGGAGAAAATAAGCAACAGGAATGGAAACAATCATTAGGCTAAAATAAAGGCTACGGTGACATAACCGACTTTTGTTGCTTGCCTCGATGCAAAACGTCTCAAATAAATACTTCCGCCAATCATAATAATCATGAGTAAGATAAAGAGAAAAGCAGTTATCATATGCTCACCTCTTCATTCCGTAAACTAATAAACGCTAATAACGTAAGAATGATTGAAGTACTACTCATCTTAAGAAAAAAGAAAAATGGATTTGATTCTTGAAAGAAATAGAATAGGAAATTCTCTAGACTACTAAAAGAGAAAAAAACAATTGCTAGAAAAAAGAGTATAAATACCTTGTGAACTTGGACAAGAGTGCCAACAAAATAACCAAAAGAAGCAGCGAATACCATATACATGATTGAGACTGCGAGACTTGATAAGAAGCCACTAAGTGAGGCCATATGTGTTGGTACAACATTATCTAGAACAGCTGAAGTAAGGCTAACAACATAGACTTTTTGAAGAAATGAGGCTGAAAAAGCTGTTACACCCGCAAAGGTTGCAAGAGTAAGTAAATAAAGAATGGAAGAGAGATGTTGGCTCCTTGTATTACTAACAAATGTAGTCAAAGAATAACGTTGGGCTTTAAAAGTCATCAAGACAGCAATTATGCCAATTGTAATAATTGATAGGACTGTTACAAGCTCTGTTGATAAATGGTAGACTTGTACTTCCCCACCATAATAATCAATATCACTGCGAGGAAAGCTGGAAACAAGCAATCCAACTAGTTGCATAAATAATAAGAAAAAAACAAATAGAAAGTTATGTCGCATTTTATAAAAATACTGTTGCTTGACCACAGTCCAAGTCACTTGGTTCTTTTCTTCTTTATTGGAAAACATCTTCTATACGCCCTCTTTCATCATGAGTGTGGTACGAACAAAACTCACTAACCGTCACTGGGCGTACCGTAAGCCCCGCTACAGAAGCAGCACGGTAATCAGAGTAATTAAAGCTATTTTTAATTAATAATCTCGAATACTCTGCTATCGAACTTGGCTGTAATTGGTAGACAACGTAACCCTTTGAGAATTCAGTCACCTTATTCTTAGGGCCTTCCACAATTAATCCATTTTCCTTAATTGATTCTAAATCATCATGTAGTACAACTTTTCCCTTTCTCATTAGTAGAACATGATCAAGAATTGGTTCGGCTTCTTCCAGATGATGTGTTGCCATTAGAAACAAGCGTGGAGTATCTAGAAATTCTTTAAGTAGTAACTTGTGGAACAAAATCCGCATTTTTTCATCCATTCCAGTCGTCGGTTCATCAATTAACGTTACTGGCGTCCTGACAGCCAGAGAACAAATTGTTCGTATGACACTTGCTTGCCCAGTTGATAAGCGATGATAACGTGCTTTTATTGAAAGAGAAAATTGATCGCATAACGTCATTGCCAGCTCTATATTCCATCTAGGTAGAACTCTCCTAATTCATAAAAGATATCTTCCACGCGCATGTCTTGATAAAAAGGTTGTGTGACGTAGTTAAAGTACGTTTTTTGTGCTACTTCCAAAGATTGAAATGGGGATGTTTCATCAATTTTTACTAGACCAGAAGTTGGTTTGATAAAACCAGCTAAAAGCTTGAGTAACGTTGTTTTTCCAGCTCCGTTAGCTCCGATTAAAGCGGTAATTGATGGCGAATCGATTGTAAAATCTAGTGAATCAAGAACTGCTTTCCCTTTTCTCTTATACGTTAATTTACGTGCAATCATTTGTGTCATGGTTATCCTCCAAAACAAACTTAGTGCATTACTGTTGTAATGTAGTATATTGCCATTGAAAGATTTTGACAACAAAAAAATTGCTGTTTCGCAGCAATTTTTAAAAATAATACAATTGTTGTATAAAAGATTTTGTCTCTTGGTGCGTTAATGTATTTATAAGCTTGTCTTTGCTGACGAATAAAATAGATTGAACTTCTTCATCAATTGGTTTAAGTTCTTCAATTTTACCTGTATATTGTACTAGAAAAAAAGTTGTTTGTTGATGTGAATAGCCAATTTTTTGCGCGAGATCATTAGAGAAGGAAAAAAAGAGCTTTTTGTGTACCTCTTCAATTATTTGATAGTCTCTGGTACCTGTTTCTTCATAGAGTTCCCGTAATAATGCAGCTTCGTTGGATTCCCCAGTTTCTAGACCTCCTTTGACAAAATCAACTTCATAAGCGATTGAATATTTCCCTGTCAGTGTTTCAACTGTTTGTTTTTTTATAAGAAGAAAGTCATTCTCAATAATAATTATTGCGCCCACAGCAAATCGAATCAATCTCGTTCACCCCCTCTAATATGATAAAATAAAAACACATTATAACAAAGGGTGAACCAAATGAATGACCAAAACGAACTCGAAAAAAACATCATTGCTTCCTTTAAACAAGATGAAGCAATGATGATCTTAGTTTTTGCCCAGTGGTGTGTAAATGCCGACCTGGATCCAAAAACACTTTATTTAGAAGCCTACCCACAACAGGAAGAAAAATGCCGAGTTAAACCGAGCGCTAGAACTAACCGTTTCAAAAGAAGAATCTGAACCTATCGCGAGCGAAACGGTGCTACAAGTGTTACAACTTTTTTGGAAATGAAGATTTAGCATTTGTTGTTTCTTCTTACGTAAA
>BAXC01000189.1 GCA_001310375.1 Bacillus sp. JCM 19041
TAAATATGCTCTCCTTGAGCATAAGCTACTGTAGGATCAACTTGAAGCATCATGTCATCGTCAAGTCTATTATGAAGCACTCCAGCTATTTCGAATCGATCTCGCGCTTCTCTTGCTTCTCTTTCGATGATTGAGCCCATCGTCAACAGTTCATGGAACGTATAGTCACTTGCATCAATATACGATTTGTTATTTTGATAAATAACTTCCATTTGATCAAGCATCGCCTTAATAACTGTTTCAATATCAGGATTCTCATATTCAAATGGGTAACTCGCCGGGAACAAATAACCTTCTAATGGGTGGTGAATTTCTTCATCTAAAACTTCTTCTGTCAACATCTCGTATTCATCAATAAGAGAATGAACAAATTCCGTATCATCAATTACCTCAAAAATGTCTTCTTGTGAAGTACCAGTAAATTCTGCTAGGCGTTCAGTCAAAGTGTTTAACGTTAACCCTTCTGGTACAGTTATCGTTAACGCTGTCTCAGCATCACACGACCATCTTTTAAGCTATTAATAATTTCATCTGTCTCCATAGCCGTATTTAACGTATAAGTTCCTGCTTGAAAACCAGATTCATTTTTATAGCGTGTATAGTACCGAAAGATCGTCGCATTGCGAATAACACCTTCATCCTCTAAAATAGCTGCAATCCCACTTGTAGACGTATTAACAGGGATTTCAATTTCCACTTCCCTGCCTTCTCCTTCACCATCTACTGGTTTAAGTGCACTTGATAAATACGTATAACCACCTATGAGTCCCACTAGGACAACTGCAAATAAGACAGCTACACATATTAATACTATTTTACGAACTGTTTTCGCTTGAGATGCTCGCTCCTGATATACTTCATTCGTTTTGTTTTGATTATTCTTTTTGCCATTAATTGCCTCCTTACCCGCCCCATTATACTATAAATCACACAAATAGTGTGAGTATCAGACAACAATTAGCATAAAATGCGTCTTCATTCGAAAGGAAACCCGTGCAGTTTGCACGGGTTTTCGTTTTTACTGGTCTTCGTCTTCTTCCTCTTCTTCAGTGAATGTGTTTAACATTTCTTCAATCATGCTCCACTCTTCATCTGTTTCAACAGGGAAGAATGCAATATCATTTTCCTCATCTTCACGATCTTCATAGCGGAAAGCAAACACTTCAACTTCCTCGTCATCGGTTTCTTCGTCTCCAACTGGAATAAGTACAATATATGACTTACCCGTTTCGTCAACAGAGAAACGGAACAGTTCATCAAATAAGTGCTCTGTTCCCTCTTCATCTGGTATTACAAAACGTTCTTTTTCTTCTTGTGTCATTAAAAATCCCTCAATTCTATAATATATCTACGACAAAGTTTGTGACTGGCGGTCTAAGTAACCTTGTAAAATAAAAACAGCTGCCATTTTATCCACAACTTTTTTTCGTTTCTTTCTACTTACATCTGCATCAACAAGTACACGTTGGCTGCTGCTGTTGTCAGTCGCTCATCCCAAAGAATGGTCTCAACACTTGCATATTCTTTTAACGTTTGTGCAAATGTTTCACTTCGTTGCCCACTCTCACCAATTGTACCATTCATATTTTTAGGATAACCAATTACGACTGTTTGAACCTCATGTTCTTTCACTAAAGCAGCTATTGCCCTAAAATCTAGTTCCATATCACTCTCATGGCGCTTAATTGTCGATAGACCTTGAGCTGTCCATCCAAAAGCATCACTAAGCGCCACGCCAATTGTTTTTGTACCTACATCAAGACCAAGAGTTCTCATTTACTCTCCTTGCCATGTTGACGTAAATACGATTTGACAAGTGATTCAATCAGCTCGTCCCGCTCAAGCTTACGAATAAGCGTTCGTGCATCTCGATGGCGGGGAATGTAAGCAGGGTCACCCGACAAGAGATAGCCAACGATCTGATTAATTGGGTTGTATCCTTTTTCCTCAAGCGCATCATAAACAGACAAGAGCACTTCTTGTACATCTTCATCAAAGGAATCATCATTAAAATTAAACTGCATCGTATTATCCATTGAACTCAACTAGCTCTCACCTCTTTTAGCGTTCTTTTATAAAAAAGAATCGGTCAACCTTACATTAACCTTTATTGTACAACATAAATGGCTAATTAGGAAATTGATTTTACATATTCCGTTACATAAGCCAGTGCTTCTTCTAATTTAGCCGGGTCTTTACCACCGGCCTGGGCCATGTCAGGACGACCACCACCACCGCCACCTGTACGTGAAGCGACTTCTTTAATCAATTTGCCGGCATGGTAGCCGTCTTCCATTGCTGGTTTCGTTACACCTGCGACAAACGATAGTTTCTCTCCCGTTTTAGCACCAAGAACAATAACAGCTTTATCGTAAGATTGTTTTAACGTATCAACCATTGAGCGTAGTGCATCAATATCTTTCGCTTGGACAGCAGCCGAAACGACGGTTACACCATCAATCACAATTGCGCTATCCGTTAAATGACCAGCTTCATATTTGCCTAATTTAGCTGTTAATGATTCGTTTTCACGGTTTGCTTCACGTAATTCAGTTAGTAAGCCATCAATGCGTTGAGGCACATCCCTTACTTGTTTTGCTTTTAAACGATCAGCCGCATCATTTAACATGCTGATTTGTGCATTTAAAAATTCATAAGCACCTTTTGATGTAACAGCCTCTATTCTGCGTACACCTGCACCAATACCGGATTCACTCATAATCTTAAATAAGCCTATCTCTGAAGAATTCCGAACATGACAGCCGCCACAAAGTTCTAGACTATAATTGCCAACTTGCACAACTCGGACCTCTTCTCCGTATTTTTCACCAAATAAAGCCATCGCACCCATAGATTTAGCTTCTTCTAAACTTTTTGTTGCTATTTCAACTGGAAGAGCCATCCAAATTTTTTCATTAACTAACTCTTCGATTTGCTTCATTTCATTTGGCGTAATTTGCCCAAAATGAGAGAAATCAAATCGTAGCCGTTCACTATTCACGAGTGATCCTGCTTGATTTACATGCTCGCCAAGTACGTCCTTTAACGCTTGGTGGAGTAAATGCGTCGCCGTGTGGTTTTTCACAATATCAAGTCGTTCACGAACTTCAATTCGGGCACTGACCTTAGAACCAACTGAAATTTCGCCATTTACAACTTTAACCGTGTGTAGGTGTTGACCGTTTGGAGCCTTTTTAACATCCGTTACAACAGCTACACCAGAATCCGTATGCAACGTGCCGCGGTCAGCTACCTGTCCACCACTTTCGGCATAAAACGGAGTCTCGTCAAGCAATAATTGAACCACATCGCCTTCATCAGCTTGATCAACAGCTTCTTTTCCACGGACAATTGTTTGAATTGTACACTCGTTTCCGTTTGTTCATAACCAACAAACAAACTCGGTGTTTTTAACTCCCCAAAAATGTCTTCTTGAACGCCCATTGAAGATGTTTCTTGACGGGCAGCTCGAGCACGACTTCTCTGACCTTCCATTTCTCGTTCAAATCCGTCTCGATCAACTAGGAATCCTTGCTCTTCAACGTATTCTTCAGTTAAATCAATTGGGAATCCATACGTATCATAAAGACGGAACGCATCTTCACCAGCAATCGTTTGTTTTCCTTGCTCCCGCGCTTTTTTCATCATTTCATTTAGAATAGCGAGTCCGTCATGAAGCGTTTCGTGAAACCTTTCTTCTTCAGTACGAATGACACGTTGGATAAAATCGCGCTTTTGCACAACGTCTGGATAAAAGTCTTTCATGATGTCACCTACAACAGGAACAAGCTCATACATGAATGGTTTTTCAATTCCAATAGCTTTAGCGAAACGCACCGCACGACGCAATAAGCGACGCAATACATACCCTCGTCCTTCATTGGAAGGGAGAGCACCATCACCGACTGCGAAGGCTACTGTTCGGATATGATCAGCAATGACTTTGAAGGCTGTATCTGCTTCATCGTTGCCGGTATTATAAGTAGCTTGAGATCGTTTTACCGTTTCTTGAATAATTGGTAGAAATAGATCTGTATCAAAATTTGTACGTGCATCTTGAATAACAGAAACCATCCGTTCTAATCCCATTCCAGTATCAATGTTCTTCTTAGGTAAAGGAGTATACGTTCCATCGGCATTATGGTTAAATTGAGAGAAAACTAAATTCCAAATTTCCAAGTAACGGTCATTTTCGCCCCCTGGATATAATTCTGGATCAGTAGGATCATCCCCATACTCTGGACCTCTGTCATAGAAGATCTCTGAATTTGGGCCACTCGGTCCTTCACCGATATCCCAGAAATTCCCTTCAAGCGTATAATTCGCTCTGCGGGTACTCCGATTTTTTTCTAACCAATAAGCATAGGCTTCATGATCCTCTGGGTGTACGGTTACAGATAACTTTTCTGGTTCAAAACCAATCCATTTTTCATCTGTAAGAAACTCCCAACCCCATTTAATCGCATCTTCTTTAAAATACTCACCAATTGAAAAATTGCCTAACATCTCAAAAAATGTATGATGACGTGCAGTCCTACCAACATTCTCAATATCATTTGTACGAATTGATTTCTGTGCATTAACAATCCTTGGATTGTCAGGAATAACTCGTCCATCAAAGTATTTTTTTAATGTAGCAACACCACTATTAATCCAGAGTAAGGTTGGATCTTCAAACGGCACAAGTGATGCACTTGGTTCAACCGAATGACCTTTCTCTTTGAAGAAATCAATAAACATTTGGCGGACTTCTGCGGAAGTTAATCGTTTCATTTTTATCACTCCTTATGTAAATAGGCAAACAAAAAAACTCCTCCCTATCAAAAGGGACGAGATCTCTGTTCACGCGGTGCCACCCTCATTATGGCAGCAAAAAAGCCCCATCACTCAAGCACCTTTAACGCAGGTTACGGCGAGTTTTTCTCGCTACTCCAGAATAGCGTTCCCCATTACTTCGTTTT
>BAXC01000190.1 GCA_001310375.1 Bacillus sp. JCM 19041
CAACTTTTTCTATATAACTAACATCAAGCTCTGTTCCTTCATATTGATGTGATATATAAAGTTCTCCATTTTTCATATAATCACCGTTAGTAACAACTAAATATGGGAAACCGCCATTGATGCGAGACTGGGTTAATTGATCACGAACGCCCTCCCATGCTTTATCAACTATTTTATAATCACTGCCTTGCTTTTGAAATAAATACATATCCTCTTCATGAACAAGTTCTTTCGTTAAGTAGTTCCGCAAGAATGACGTATCAGATTCAATTTCCCTTACTTCAAACATTTTTTCACGACCACTTCCTGGTTTTATCCCTTGGAGACGAATCATTTCATCTGTTGGCTCGTTGTAACGTCTCTCAATATCTTCAAACATTTTCAATCCTAAATAATATGGATTTATAGATGTTTTTGATGGCTGAACGACACCAGCATTTAATTTCGCAAACTCAATCGCCTCGTCACTTGTTAACTCCATTTCTCGAATAATGCGTGCATGCCAAAAAGATGCCCATCCTTCATTCATAATTTTCGTTTCTAACTGTGGCCAAAAATAAAGCATTTCTTCCCTCATCATCGTTAAAATGTCTCGTTGCCATGGTTCTAATTCGCGACTATGGTTTTCAATAAACGAGAGCAAATCTTTTTCAGGACTAAGGGGAAATGGATCTTTTCTCTTAATTGGTTCTTTTTTTACTGGTTCTTCTAATCCCCATAAGTCTTCATATTCAGACACTCGTTTTTTTTCGCTTGTATGATGTTCTTTTTCTTTTGGCTTAACTAGAGTTGGGTCAATATGTTCTTGGATTGCTAATACTGCATCCAAAAAATTCTCGACTGCTTCTTTTCCGTGAATATGTTCATAGTTAGCAATCCTTTCCGCTGTAGCGCTCATGCTTTCTACCATATCTCTTCTTGTATTTGAGAAACGGACATTATTTTTGAAAAAATCACAATGACCAAGAACATGAGCAACAATTAACTTGTTCTGGATCAATGTATTACTATCTAGTAAAAACGCATAACAAGGGTCAGAATTGATAACTAATTCATAGATCTTGCTAAGTCCAAGATCATATTGAAGCTTCATTTTATGGTATTGCTTGCCGAACGACCAATGACTATACCTTGTTGGCATTCCATAAGCACCAAACGTATAAATGATATCAGCCGGACAAATCTCATAGCGCATTTCATAAAAATCAAGGCCAAAGCCGCTCGCAATTTCTGTAATTTCACTAATCGCATACTCTAATTCTTTCCAGTTATCAGACAAACGGTCTCCCTCCTTTATTCTTTCATTGTATGAACCCGCTCTTGGGATCATGAAGAATTGCACAAAAACACTTGTCCAAGCTCGGACAAGTGTTTTTGTTAATTAATGAACGCTTCCATATAAGTCATAACTGCCTGTTGTAATTGCTTTAGCTTAGATTCACTATCTTCTAAGTTCTTTCCAACAACCCCAAAATAGAATTTCACTTTTGGCTCGGTTCCTGAAGGACGAACACAGAACCAGGAACCGTCTTCAAGCACATATTTTAATACGTTTGAAGCCGGCAAATGGATAGCAGTCGATGCTCCAGTCGCGATCGTTAGTGAACTACTACTTTCATAATCCTCTACACGGGCAATGTCTATCCCACCCATTTGCTTTGGAGGTTCCTGACGCAAGGACAACAGAATTGACGTATCTTTTCAGCTCCTTCTTTTCCTTTTAAGGTAAGAGAATGAAGCCCTTCGCGATAAAAACCATACTTTTGAAACACATCAAGCAACCCTTCGTATACGGTCATTCCTTTTTCTTTGTAGTAAAGGGCAAGTTCTGCGGCAAACAAACAGGCCTGAACAGCATCTTTATCACGAACAAAGTCACCAATCAGGTATCCATAACTTTCTTCATAACCAAACAGAAAATCATGTTCTCCAGTACGCTCGTATTCACCCATCTTTTCACCGATAAACTTAAAGCCAGTTAATGTATCAATTGTTGTTAATCCATAGGCATCTGCAATTGCTTTACCGATATCTGAGGTCACAATCGTTTTAAGTACAACACCATTTTCCGGTAACCTTCCAGTTGTTTTTCGTTGTTCCAATAAATAATCAAGCATAAGGCACCTGTTTGGTTCCCCGTTAAAACGATGTATTCACCATCAGTATTTTTAACCGCCACCCCAACTCGGTCAGCATCTGGATCAGTTGCGAGGAGAACATCGGCACCCATTCGTTCCCCGTATTCAATAGCTAATGCAAAAGCGGCATGTTCCTCGGGATTTGGCGATTTGACTGTTGAGAATTCTGGATCAGGTAGCTCTTGCTCTTTCACAACTACCACGTTTGTGAACCCTGTCTCTTCTAAAACTCGACGAACTGAATGATTGGCAGTACCATGAAGCGGTGTAAAAACAATGTTTAACTCTTTTCCTTTATCTTTTGCTAACTCTGGTTGCAATAAAATGGTTTTTAATGCTTCATTATAAGCATTATCAATCTCTTCAGAAATCACTTCATACAATTGAACTGCTTTTAACTTCGTTTCATCTCCACTTCAATTGTCAATTCATCTTCAATCGACGAAACACAATCCACGAGTTCTTCCGCTAGCTCTGGTGGAAACTGACCACCATCTGCCCCGTAAACTTTGAATCCATTATATTCAGGAGGATTATGGGAAGCGGTAATAACTATACCAGCTTCTGCTTGCAAGTACCGAACAGCAAAGGACAATTCTGGTGTTGGTCTTAAATCATGAAAAACATAGGCTTTTATTCCATGTGCACCAAGCGTGATTGCAGCTTCGTGGGCAAATTTTGCAGACTTATGCCGCGAATCAAATGCTATCGCAACACCACGGCTTTTTGCACCTTCTCCACGCTTTTCTATAAAACGTGCTAGACCTTCTGCTGCTTTTCTTACTGTATATGTATTCATGCGATTTGGCCCAGGACCAATCTCTCCGCGCATCCCTCCCGTACCAAAAGCAAGTTCGCGATAAAAGCTATCTTCTAAAACACTTTCGTCATCCATAATTGCTTCAAGTTCTTTACGAACATCTTGCTCAAGAGCGATAAACTCACTCCATCTTTTTATTTCTTTTTTTGTATCCACGCGGTTACCCCTCTCACTCTATCGTCCTTGTCTTTTTTATTTTACACGTTGCTGTTTCTTTTTTCTAGGAGATTTACTTGTTCAAGTTGATAAGCCTTAGCCATCTTTTCTTCTAAATCATCACGGTGTTTTCTTTCTTCTTGTTCTGACCAATTAAAACGGTCGCGCATATAGCGTAAAACGGGCTCCTTCATTTGAAGTGATAATTCTTTGTTCAAATACAAATACCCCGTGCGTCGCTCGAAGAAATCAACAGGCGTTGCTGTCATTTCTTCCTCTATGCTGTATAAAAGTTCTGCAAATATTTGATCGGGCAACCCAAATAAATGAGCCTGTTTTTTGTATGCCCAGACCCGTGCATAAATCTGTCCTGTATTCGATCCATAGCGATCCACAATTTGTTCCGATTCATCTAATGACAATCCATACTGCTGTCCTTCAGTAATGCGTTTTTCTTTATAATTCGTGAGATGATCCATACCCCCAACGTGACCACCAGATAATGTGAGCGTATCCGTTTCGCACGCAGTTAATATCCCGAAATTTTTACATAAAAAATCGACAACTTGCTTTGCAACAAGCCTATAGCTTGTTAATTGACTGCAAACAACTGTAATGAGTCCAGACTCTGAAATAAACCAATCATTTAACTTCATTACATCTCGTTTATTCTTCCTGCATCTATTATGAATGGTCGCTTCACTTCCCACTGGACTTGGATATCTTCCTTCGAGAGATTTGCTTGAGTGAACATTTCATTTATAGTCTGTATTGCGATATCCATATCCCAGGTCGATTCATTTGCAAGCTCCGCTTTTGTTAATGAAATAATGACATAATGATTCCTGGGAATTAAGCTTAGCAGTTTTCTTTCCTTTGTTTCCATATAAAGTATATGCTCAATCGGAAGTTTTTCTTTTTCCACTGCAAAAAAACGGTCAATTGTATAATTAATGGACTTTGTAGACATTGAACGATCCTGCTCTCTTAATGTATCTATCCAGAAACCACTCGCATTTATAATTTTTTTCGCATACACTTTGTAAACATCGCCGTTTAACTGATCAATAATTAAAACACCTTTTGCTTGTCCTTCTTCATATAGAAAGCTTTCAACCTTGGCGTAATTTAACGCTGTCACACCTTGCCTTACTGCTTCCTTTAACAGATCAATTGTTAAGCGTGTCTCATCACGCCAAAACTCTCGATAAATGGCAGCACCTTTAATTGATTTATCTGCAAAAAATGGTGCGACTTGTGCAAGTTCTTTTTTTGCCAGTGTCTTACGTTTTTCTCCTCGGGCCATTTCAGAAATACGTTCAATTAGTTTGGAACCAAACGAATGCTTTCCAAAAACACTAATCCGATATGATGGAAGCATCAAAGGCGATTGCTTCATTAAGTGTGGAGCGTTCTCCTGGAGAATGACTCTTTCCCTTACACATTCCCCATGCCATTTCATATCCAATTGATGCGCTTGTCTCAGTTCATTATGAAACAAACTAGATAAATGACTTGAACTACCTGAACCAAAATCTTGCATGTCTACAAGGCCTATTTTCAACCCGCGCACAGCGGCATCCAAAGCGATTCCTGCTCCAGTCACACCGCCCCCTATCACCAATACGTCAAGTACGTTTTCTTTCAGCTTTTGCACATATTCTGAACGATTCTCACTTGAAAAAGAATGAACCATATGCCTCTCCTATCTCAGTCTCTATGTATACCACAATCATAACATTTTCTTACAGAGAAGTCAGATAAAAACGGGGATCTGCTTTTCAAGTAAGATTTCATATTGATTAATTGT
>BAXC01000191.1 GCA_001310375.1 Bacillus sp. JCM 19041
GAAACAATACAAGGGAAAAATAGTTAAAATACGAATGAGTACAATTGTAATATCTGTAGCCATGACAGGGTCCTCCTCTCCTGTATACAAGTATGAACAGCCCTAGTTTTTTTAAACGTTCGTCATAATTAAAGCTTGTACGCATACAGTTAGAAATAAAAGGTGCGGGGGCTGGAGGATGCGATGAGAAATAAAATGGTACTAAGTGTATTGGTCTGGTTATTGTTTTTTGTTCATATTGATTACGCGGGTGCGAAAGAAAATGTGCCCTTTGCTGTTTCTGGACAAGGTGCAATATTAATGGAACAGGAATCAGGTAGGGTTTTGTACGCAAAAAATGAGCATCAACCATTGAAGATAGCGAGTATCACAAAAATAATGACGGCTATTCTAGCGATTGAGTCTGACAAAATAGATGAAACCGTTGTTGTTTCCAAAGAAGCAGAAGGAACTGAAGGCTCATCTCTGTATCTGGTAGCGGGCGAAAAACTTACGCTTGAGGATCTTGTCTACGGATTAATGCTCCGTAGTGGAAATGATGCAGCAATGGCAATAGCTGAACATGTAGCGGTAGTGCCGAAGGTTTTGTTTATTTAATGAACCAAAAAGCAGAAGAAATAGGAATGTCTAATACATTGTTTCGTAATCCGCATGGTTTGGATACGCATTCTGACCACTTATCCAGTGCTTTTGACATGGCTTTGTTAACAAAATATGCGATGGAGAATGAAACATATAAAAAAGTGTCTTCCACAAAAGATTATCGGACAAAAGGAGACCATGTCCGTGTTTTCCATAACAAGAACAGGTTATTAACAGAAAAATATACGTATTCTACTGGAGGGAAAACAGGCTATACAAAACTCGCGAAACGAACACTTGTTTCTACCGCGTCGAAAGATGGGCTTGATTTAATTACGGTTACGTTAAATGACTCAAATGATTGGGATGATCACATGAACTTATTTAACTGGGGATTTGATCATTTTGAAATAAAAACACTCGTTGAGGCTGGTAAACTAACGAGCAAAACAGACGTTTTTTACGAAGGGAAACTGAATGTTCCCCATGCTGTTAAGTTCCCATTATCAAAGCAAGAAAGCAGTGAATTGCATTCGTCATTAACTTTATTAGAACCACCTCATGCTGGAACGTTTACTTCTACACAACTAACTGAACCTGTTGGTAAATTATCGTTTACGATTAATGGAGAGGAGATTGAAAGTACTCCACTTTATTATGACGAACCACAAGGGGAGAAAAAGACATTTTGGCAGAAAATGAAACAGCTTTTATCATTTATTGCTGGAGTTAATCCGTCATGATTAATCTTATTTGGGCGGGAATGCTTTTAATCGGTTTGGTTTTTGCAGCTTTTAATGGAACAATGGCAGAAGTGACTGAAGGTGTGTTTAACGGTGCAAAAGAAGCAGTAATCATTTGTATAGGATTAATCAGTGTCCTTACTTTTTGGCTCGGTTTAATGAAAGTAGCAGAAGCAGCTGGTTTATTAAAGGCACTGGCAAAGCTCGTTCATCCTATAGCAAGAAAGGTTTTTCCGGATGTGCCTAAGGATCATCCTGCAATGGGTTATATACTGTCAAACATGACGGCAAACATCTTTGGCTTGGGCAATGCAGCTACACCGATGGGAATTAAGGCAATGGAGGAGTTAAAGCAATTAAATGGAGGGAAGGATGAGGCAAGCCGTTCAATGGTGACGTTGTTGGCGTTGAATACAGCATGCTTAACCATTGTACCAACAACGGTTATATCCATTCGAATGTCCTACGAATCGCAAGCACCAACTGAAATCGTAAGCACAACGATTTTTGCTTCAGGCTGCGCCATGCTTGGTGCGATATGCATTGATAGATTCTTTTATATGCTTCGTTCCAGGAAGGAGGGGAAGCATAAATGACGTATTTAACAGCACTTTCAGTCTGGATGATTCCTGGATTAATTGGTCTTGTTATTTTGGTTGCCACCCTTCGAAGAGTACCAACATATGAAACGTTTGTTTCCGGTGCAAAAGAAGGATTTGGTATGGCTGTCTCCATTATTCCATATTTAGTAGGGATGCTTGTAGCCATTTATGTTTTTCGGGCCTCTGGTGCGATGGATGCGCTTGTCTCTGGAATCGCCCCATTTTTAGCTTTAGTTGGTATGCCCGCCGAAGTGGTGCCTTTAGCTATTATGAGGCCGATTTCAGGCACTGGCGCTTTAGGATTAATGACGGATTTAACGGCAGTGCATGGACCTGATTCTTATATTGGGAGGTTAGCTGCTACTTTGCAAGGAAGTACAGATACAACGTTCTATATTTTAACTGTTTATTTTGGAGCAGTAGGCATTAAAAAAATGGGCGATGCTCTAAAGGTTGGTTTACTGGCGGATTTGGTCGGCATTATCGCGGCGGTAGTAATCGTTGGAATTGTGTTTGGAACAGTGTAGAGAAAAACGCATCTTATCCATTATATGGACTGATGTGTTTTTCTTTGTATGCCCACTTGTAACCAGTGGTAAAAGCCGTTATGATGGCTAGGAGGTGAGAAAGATGGAAAGATTACAGAAAGTTATTGCCCAAGCTGGGGTTGCATCAAGAAGAAAAGCGGAAGAATTTATAACAGCGGGTAGAGTGAAAGTGAATGGAAAGAAGGTTACAGAGTTAGGAGTTAAAGTGAACCCAGAGAGAGATCGTGTCGAAGTAGACGGTGTCCCATTAGATAAAGAAGAACCGGTTTATTATCTTCTCTATAAACCAACAGGGGTAATTTCAACATCCAACGATGACAAAGGACGTCGGACTGTCACGGAGATAATTGGGAGTGAACAACGAGTTTACCCAATTGGTCGTCTTGACTATGATACGTCAGGGTTGCTTTTAATAACAAACGATGGTGATTTTGCTAACTTGCTTATGCATCCCCGCCATAAGATTGAAAAAGAATATATTGCTAAAGTAGAAGGAATTCCAGATCGACGTGAGCTCAAGCGAGTCGAAGAAGGCATTATGCTTGAAGATGGAAAAACAGCTCCGGCTAAAGCTAAAATTTTATCCGTAGATAAAAAGAAACAAACTGCGATTGTGCGATTAATCATGCATGAAGGACGAAACCGCCAAGTGCGTAGGATGTTCGAAGCACTAGGTCATCCAGTGAAGAAATTGAAGCGGGAGCGGTACTCGTTTTTAACATTAGGAAATCTTCAACCAAGTGAATTTCGACCTTTGAAACCAATTGAAGTAAAACAATTAAAAGAGCTTGCTGTCACGAAACCGTCATAAATTAAATGCAGTTGAAATTAGGCTGCGCGTTATAATAGATCTTGTAAGAAAACGTTCACATTAAAAGGAGGGGCATCTGTTGAGTAAAAAGAAAAGAAGCTGGATCCGTTTTTCAATTTTATTGGTTATAGCGGTTGCAGTTGTTTACACATTTATAGCAAATGCCAATCGGATAATGGGGTAGTTCGGAAAGGTGACATGGCCAAGAATTTTGCTTTAACGAATTTAGCGGATGAGCGGTTTGTCCTTGCAGAACAAGAAGGTAAAGGCGTGTTTATCAACTTTTGGGGAACTTTTTGTGAGCCTTGTGAACGGGAGATGCCTCATATTGAAAGCGCATATTCTGATTATGAAGATCAAGTGGAAATGATTGCTATTAATGTGGACGAAGCGCCATTAACGGTTCAATCTTTCGTCGACCGTCATGATTTAACATTTCCAATCGCTATTGATAAGCAGCGTGAACTTACTCGTGCGTACGGGGTTGGGCCTTTGCCTGCTACCATTTTAGTGGACGAGCATGGACAAGTTCAGCGTTATCATGAAGGCGAGATGACAGAAGCGCAAGTCCATGAGTTTTTCCAAAGCATCGTGCCTGACACGTAAAGGTACTAAGGAGGTGTTAGCATGAAAAATGAGACAGTCATTTGTGAGTGTGGTCACGTTAATAAAGAAGGGACTGAGATGTGTGCCGCGTGTGGGAAGCCTTTAACTGATGAAGCACAACGAGAAGGCGTTAACATGCGTTACGAAGGAGCGGCAATTCGTTCTAAAAAACGGAAAGTGACACTCTTAGACCGGGTTTGGGGATTTTTCTCTTCTGTAAAAGTAGGTATATGGATTATTGTATTGTTATTACTTGCTTCTGCTCTTGGAACCATTTTTCCTCAAGATAATTTACGACCAGGTCTTGAAGAGCCTGCAGCTTTTTATGAACGGGAATATGGGGCTCCTGGTTTAGCGTATTATAACTTAGGGTTGCATGAGCTTTATAGTTCTTGGTGGTACATAACTTTAATTATTGCTCTGGGCGTATCAATCATCGTTGCTAGTTTTGATCGAGGGATTCCTCTTTATAAAGCATTAAAAGCGCAGCGAGTTACGCGCCATAAGCATTTTATGACAAGACAACGACTTTATTCCAAATCAACGATTGCAAATGCTGATGAGGAATTGGAGAAAGTAGCTAAGACTTTAAAACAAAAAAGGTATAAAGTCCGAGTTGAGAATGGTAATATTCTCGCAGAGAAAAACCGTTTTGCACGCTGGGGACCGTACGTGAATCATGTTGGCTTAATTTTGTTTTTAATTGGCTGTTTGGCCCGTTATATCCCTGGTATGTATGTCGATTCGTCAATGTGGATTCGAGAAGGAGAACGTGCCCCAGTACCTGAAACAGATTCAGAGTACTTTGTTGAAAACCGTGGCTTTTCCATTTCGTTGTATGACGAGGACGATGAACGGTTTCAAGAAGCTTTTGAGAGTGGTCAATCAGTTGTTCCAGAAGCGTTTGAAACGGATGCCGTTTTATTTAAACGTGAAGGACTAATTGGTGATGGGGATTTAGAGATGATTGATGAGAA
>BAXC01000192.1 GCA_001310375.1 Bacillus sp. JCM 19041
CTAGATATGATATGTCCATCAACAACAACATCTTTGTCATGCCAAACTGCGCCAGCATTAACCATATCATCTTTAATTCCTGGTGTACTTGTTACCTGCTTGCCCGACAAAATTCCTGCTGATATTAAAACCCAGCCAGCATGGCAAATTTGACCGATTGGCTTTTTCTGCTCGTCCATTTCTCTTACGAAATGAAGTAATTCTGGATAGCGCCTCAGTTTATCTGGGGCCCACCCCCCAGGGATTAATGCTCCATCAAACGCCTCCGCTTTTGCTTCAGCGAATGTAAGCTCGCTCGTTGCCGGTACACCATATTTACCTATATATGTTTCGTCTTTTTTAGCTCCAACTAAGACCACTTCAGCTCCTTCTTCTTGCATACGAATGATTGGGTACCATAATTCTAAGTCTTCAAATTCAGCATCTACAGCTGCTAGAATTCGTTTTCCTTCTAGTCTCATTCTTATCACTCCTTAAATCAATAATGAGAACAAGCTCTCATCTTTGTTTACTTCATTATAATCAAACCCGAGTCTGTTCATTCGATCAATCAAACCAATATAGTCCTCATTACATTTCAATTCAATCCCAATTAAAACAGGGCCACTAGACTTATTATTTTTCTTCGTGTATTCAAAACGAGTAATATCGTCTTCTGGTCCCAGTACATCTGTTATAAATTCTCGCAAGGCACCTGCTCGCTGAGGGAACTGGATAATAAAATAATGCTGTAATCCTTCATAAATTAATGAACGCTCTCTAATTTCTTCCATTCGACCAATATCATTATTCCCACCACTTACGATACATACAACTACTTTGCCTTTGATTTGATCTTGATATAAGTCCAGCGCCGCAATTGGCATCGCTCCTGCAGGCTCCGCAACCAATGCATTTTCATTGTATAATTTCAAGATGGTCGTACAGATTTTCCCTTCAGGCACAAGAACAATATCATCAATTAATTGTTTACAGATCTCTAATGTCTTATCGCCAACTCGCTTTACGGCAGCACCATCAACAAATTTGTCGATTTTTCGAGCTCTACTACTGTGCCCTCTCGAATTGATTCAGTCATTGATGCTGCACCAGAAGGTTCGCAACCGATCATTTTTGTAGTTGGACTTATACTTTTCATATATGTAGAAACACCACTTATCAGCCCACCACCACCAATGGATGAAAACACATAATCAGGTGTCTCTTCAATATCATTTAATATCTCCAGACCCACCGTTCCTTGACCTGCAATAATCTTATCTTGATTAAATGGATGAATAAATGTCATTTGATGCTCATTGCAATACTTCATTGCATCTGCATAAGAATCGTCAAACGTATCACCAATTAAACGGACATCCACATAATCACGACCAAAAAATTTCACTTGTGCGACTTTTTGTTTAGGAGTTGTAGATGGCATAAAAATAACACCTTTGATTTTTAGAGCGCGGCATGAATAAGCAACCCCCTGCGCATGGTTCCCCGCACTTGCACATACCACTCCGACCGCGAGTTCTTCCTTTGTTAAGGAAGAGATTTGATAATACGCGCCCCGAATTTTAAATGAGCGCACAACTTGTTGATCTTCCCTTTTTAAATAGACCGTGCAGTCATAACGTTCTGACAGAACTTCATCTTTCTGTAAAGGGGTATGCGTCACGACATCTTTAATCATTTGGTTTGCTCGGATAATATCTTGTAAATGAGTTGTCATTTTTAAAAAGTCCTTTCGTCGTGCACATTCCCATCCATTTGTGCGTATATACAATGGACTAATTTTAACACAGTCCTTATGTTTAGAAAACCCTTATGACTTTCTTGCAGAAGCGTGTTTCATCTTTTATAATAATACTTGAGAACGTTTGCACTTTTATTGGTACATACACTTGAGTAATTGAAGGAGGAACCCCGATGATTGAAAAAGGGCTGATTGCTGCTTTTATCGTCTCGCTGCTTGCCGTTGTTGCTTTTGAACCAACCGTTTTAGCAGCTGCAGCTGAATCGGAAAGCCATTCGAGTGATACAGATAGCTTAATGCGTTGGACATTAAACATTTTGTCTGTAGCAACTTTGGCATTTCTTGTCTTTCTATCAGTTACAGATCGAGGCTAATAAAAAACTGTCCAGTAAAATTGAACTGGACAGTTTTTATTTTGGGAGTTCTTCTAATAAATTTGTTAACACATAACGAACAGACTTAAATGTTTCACGTTGCCGCTTCATACCTGATGACGGATAAAATGATTTAATGGCTACAACATCTAAATTCTCGACTGCTCCCCCAATTGGTTAACGTGCAAACCCTTTGTTGGATGATTGATTAAAAATGCTTTTGCTAATGGATACCATTCCTTTGCCAGTGGTTGTACTTGATCAGCAAATGGTTTAACTTTGCCATAAAAATCGACCTCATAGTCTGTTTTTTTCTTCACAGTTTCAATATAAAATGTTTCCGCATCTATCGTTAAATCAAGCAATTGACTTGTTAGTTTTCTAAGTTGGTCCATTTGCCCACCTCCAACACAAGTGTAGCAAGAACAAACTTATTTTAAAAGGAAAAGAATGCCGACAAAGCCTTCCAAGGTCGTTTTTTCAATTTCCTGGGAATCTCCTGCGATTCATTAACAACACGTTTTTCTTGCGAGTAACTCATTCGCTTTTCAATTAATGAGAGGCGATCTTCGAGCGTATTTAATAATTTCATCATGTCATCCAATTCACTTCTATGTTTAAGCAGTTGATAACTCACTACATCATCTGCTTTTGAATCTAACTTGGCTTCAAGCTCATTCACTTGAACAAATACTTGTTCCATCTTCGCTTCGTATTGTTTCTTCGGAACTGCTGCCAAGTGATTTTTTTCATAAACGATACTTCCTTTAATTTTTTTCCTTGTTTCAATTGATTATGAATATCCTCAAATTGAGACAGATGACGTTGATTATATAAAAATGTCCTTGCTCATTAACCTCACATTTAATTTCAAAAAATTTTGTCCACCTTTGAATCGTTGTTGGGTTTACGCCTATTGCTTTTGATACCTCTTTTGTTTTTAACGGTTCCATGATAAATCCTCCTCGTTTTTTCTGTTGCGTTATCAGTTCGCCATTTGTGCCCCATTCCCTATACAGACGACAAAACTAGAAGGCATTCAACAAAGATAGTCGTTCTCAAACACATCTCCCTTTTTTCACGATCATTCGACAGCGCATATTTCCATCTTTCATGAATCATACTTACGTAAGAGGGGGTGTTCATGAATGAAAAAACAACAACGACAACCTAAACAAGAATCAAAAAGAACAAATAGAGAAACAGCTATTCCTACCGACAAAAAACTTGATGGACCAAATCGTCCTGCAGAGTAACTTCCAAATAAAAAATCAGCTTAGTTCCTAAGCTGATTTTTTGTTTTCCTTCAATCCAACTTAATAATTGAATCTCTGCCTTTGTCACTGCAATCCGCCCCTCTCCCCTTCTCGGTTTCATACGTATTAGCTTAAATAATCGTTCAATTTCATTAGGCTTCTTTTTCGTATACCAATCTACCATGTTACTTGCTCTGTGATGACAACGTGGAAAACAAAGACGCAACGGCAACGCATCTTCATTTGAGTTATAGTCCCTCCGCGAACCAGTTGGCTCTGTCTTTTTCGTGAATGCAAAAAATTGTTCGCGCAGTTTTGGATCATATAGCAATTTAGCTAGTCGTTTACCTAATTGAATTCGCGCAACCGGATTTGCAAACGACGTGACGTTTTCCCCATATATTGTTTGATTTAGTCCCGGCATAATAACATGGCTAAAATGAGCGAACTCCTGTATATTGTAAAAAGCAGAGTGAAAAAATTGTTCCATTTTTCTTGCGTCAAATAAGCGATCTTGCACAACAAATTGTTCATTTATGATTAATGCTGTCATCAAGCGATTTTTATCTTGCTCAACCATAAAACGTCGCCATTCTCTTTGCATAAAAGAAGATACGCCAAAAGACTTGAGCATATCAAAACAATCTCTTCTCTTCTGCACTGTTTGTTGGTAAACAAGCAACTGGGGATAAGCATCCGCAAAAATAAGCCAATTAGCGCGCTCATAAATCCATCCAATCCACCTACGGGTAGCGGCATCAAGAACCGTTCGAAACGGAGTTGTTGTTAAGTCAGTCATATTCCATCCAGCATTTCGCGAGACCATTCCTGCTAATGCTGCCCACCGAATTTCTGGGTAATGACGGCCAAATTGTTCATATGCTTTAGTCCTCGAGATATTGTCAACGTTTGCAAATTGTATTTGATCCTTCATCCCATTCTTTCCCTCATTTTTTCATTAAATTTTCAACAGATCGCGTGTTCTCTCCCACTACTCTTTTTTTAAGTGTGTTAAAATAGATAAGTGCTTATGTGTCCTTTTACCTTTCCGCATAACACTAAATTCATACCAAGAACAGTAAGGAAAGGTTGTGTATTAATGGCGATTCGTTATCCAAATGGAAAATCGTATGTTGGAGGAGAAAAAAAAAGAAGAAAATCAAAAAAAGGCTGCCAGCTGATGCCTACAGCGGCAGAGGAATGACGCTTGAACAAGATTTAGATGAAACGAACCTTTACTACTTAAGCCGTCACAAAGCTGTTATTCATAAAAAACCAACGCCAGTGCAAATTGTAAAAGTCGATTATCCAAAAAGAAGTGCTGCGGTCATTCGCGAAGCATATTTTAAACAAGCCTCGACTACAGATTATAATGGCGTTTATAATGGCGCTTATCTGGATTTTGAAGCAAAAGAAACAAAAAACAAAACATCTTTCCCACTTAAAAATATTCACGATCACCAAATTGAACATATGCGTAAT
>BAXC01000193.1 GCA_001310375.1 Bacillus sp. JCM 19041
ATGGACTTCTCCACTCACTATTAACAGTATCCATTACTTTCTTCATTGTACTTAATCTCATCATAAATATTACATCCCTTCTTCGAATAGTATAATACTACTCAATAAGTTCTGGGGTTTCCTTCCCGAAATTAAAAGGGAGAACCAAATTACTAGAACTCTGGCTCTCCCTTGATTTATGAGAAGGTTAAATAAAATTAATATTTATGAAAGCCCCTTTGTTCCATCCAAAGGGTGTTCATTAATAAACCATATTAGGTAAGGAGGGAACAAAACTAAACTTATTGAATTCGTCTGACATCCACCTCACCCCTTTCAATTAAGATCTATTTAATTATACATATGAAAATATTGGAAAACAAGTAATTTTATTAATCCGAGATACTTTTAAAACAATCCTCCCCAATAGTTTAAGTGAATTCACAAAGCATGTTTATTCCTCTTATACATTCTAATATCCAAATCCTTCTCTTTCACATGGCAAATCACATCGAAATCACAAGAAGGACATATTTTTTTCCATCCATGCTTTTGGTGGTGTCAATTTAAGTGATAAGCTTCTTTATTGAAAACCGACAATGTTGTGCGGTACATAAGGTTCTTCCAGAAAAGCCACTTCATCCGCGCTTAAGGTGATATCCACAGCCGCCACCGCGTTTGCAAGATGTGACGATGTTGTCGCACCAATAATCGGAGCTGTGACCGGCTGTTTTTGCAGCAACCAGGCAAGGGCGATTTGGACGCGAGGAACGCCACGATCTTCGGCTACTTTTGCGACGCGCTCAACGACCAAGCGTCTGCTTCAGCTGTCGCATCGTATTTCGCTTTCTGAATTTCATCGGTTTCAGAACGATGCGTTTTCTCTGACCAGTCGCGCGTTAATCGGCCAGAAGCAAGCGGGCTATATGGGATAACCGCGATCTTCTCGTCTTTACAGAGCGGCAACATTTCCCGCTCTTCTTCCCGGTACATGAGATTAAGATGGTTTTGCATCGAGACAAACCGTGTCCAAATATTCTTTTCCGCCACATGAAGCGCTTTGGCAAACTGCCACGCATACATTGCAGATGCCCCGATATAGCGGGCTTTTCCGGCTTTGACTACATCATGTAATGCTTCCATCGTCTCTTCAATCGGCGTATCATAATCCCAGCGATGAATTTGATACAAATCAACATAGTCAGTGCCTAGGCGTTTTAGGCTTTGATCTATCTCACTCATGATCGCTTTTCGTGAAAGTCCTGCCCCATTTGGACCTTTACGCATGCGCTGATGCACTTTTGTGGCGAGAACGACTTCCTCTCGGTTCGCAAAATCCGTTAATGCGCGACCAATGATTTCTTCACTCGTTCCATTGGCATACACATTAGCCGTATCAAAAAAGTTGATGCCAAGCTCAAGTGCCTCTTTAATAATCGGACGACTCTTTTCCTCATCCAATACCCATTGGTGAATTCCTTTACTTGCATCACCAAAGCCCATACACCCTAAACAAAGCCGTGATACATCCAAACCCGTATGTCCGAGCTTCACATAGTCCATCCGTTTAACTCCTCTCATTTTAAAAGCTGAAAACAGTATAGCTCCTGAAGTTCACTCCAGGTCAAGGGGGGCCCTCTACCCGATTATTTGTAAAGTCAGCTCTTATATTGCACTCTTAGTTCGATATTTCTCAGAATAAATGTCCCAAACAGCATTACCAGAAGAATTCATTCGACCATTTCCACTAGCATAACCAGGCTATTTTAAACTCTATGCCTACATTAACGAAATTACTTTGATTCGTTAATCTTTGCTCTAAATCTAATTCTGGTACTTCCACATACGTGCTTAGAAAATAACGATCATAGGCAACAGACTCCTCAATATCGGCAATAATTTCTATCCCCATATTGTCAAGCTCTTCTAACCGCTTTGCTTCATCGAGAAAATAGATACGATCACAAAAAAACTGTCGAAAAAGACATGGGATAAGCAAAAATGAAGACAAATATTCTTTAACTAAAGTGCAGGTTTGTGAACAAATTTATCGAAATCTATTTATATTCTTTTAGGTAAATGAGTATTGACTTTTTCAAAACAACAATAAAAAGGAGGGTTAGCTAAGTACACTGTGATTAATGTCATTACTGATTTTGTAAGTAAAAAAAACTAACAGGAGCTGGTAACTTGATTCATAAATTAGAAGCAAGCGATTTCGATAAAGTATCAAGGTTGATTAAGAATACAAATCATGAATTGTCTATTGATGCCGTTATTACAGGAAATACACCAGGAGAAATCTATGTTGATCATGTCGAAGAACCACTTTCAGCGCTTATTATGACACCCGAATGCAATGTTGTGACAGGTGATCCAAGCAATAAGATGTTTAATGAGGGAATAAAAAAGCAGCTAAACTTCTATGATACAGTCACATGTGATACTGAGGGTTGGGAAGAGAAGATACATGAAATCCATTGCAATAGAGCCATTAAGAAATATAAGAGGAGATATTATCAGTTTGAGGAACTACGCTTTGAGAATTATTTAGAATCGTTAGATGACCAATACACCTTGGAGAACGTATATGTTGAGACGTTAGATCAAATTCAATATGAAAATAGCGAAAAAATAAAAGAATGGTTTGTTTTCAATAACATGGACGATGTTAAAGGTTATTGCTTAGGGACTTATATTAAAAAGGCCAATAAAATTGTTTGCTAGTGTCTAGTCGATTGTGTCGTTGGGGATCGAATTGAAATCGGAATATCCACTCACAAGGATTTTAGGAGAAGAGGATTAGGTTCTATTGCTTTAGCTGCTACTGTAGATTCTAGTATTTCAAATGGAGTAAAAGAAATTGGCTGGCATTGTGTTGATACAAATATCGGTTCTTATACAATAGCTGAGAAAATAGGATTTAAGAAAGTGAAAGAATATAGTTGTTTTACCCCCTACCCACCAATTGAAAATGTGACTGATTTAAATGATGAACAGTGGAGTGAGTGGGCCATACACTACGAACAAATGAATAAGATTGAACCGAAATATTATAGGCAGGCAGCTAGGTGCTGGGGGTTATCGAACAACATGGAAAGGTCCATGCTTAACATTAGATATCTTGTAGAATTAGAATCCAACATACTTGTTAACGATATTCTGCACTATGAAGAATTTGCATCGTTTCAAGAGAAGCCAGAGTGGAAAGCGTTCGCAAAAGAGATACACTCTTACAACGACTAACCTTATAAGGCTGTCTATTATCAAAAAGAGCCTTTCTAACTATGACGGATGGCTTTCCTTAAAATGAGGTAAGCTTCTTTTCTTATCTTGCTAAAGGGCAGGATATTATATATGAACGTTTGGAGGCATTTTGGATGTTTAACGTGTCACCCTGACTTCCAAAGGAATGGCGTAGGTCTTACGCGCTTAAGGATTATTGGGTAAAGGGCATGATCATATGATTTGGAGAATAAAGGTCAGTGATTGTATAACAGAATAAGCCTTCTTCACCCAATGGGGACTTTAGTAAAACATTTACCTTCTAAGCTTCGGCGTTCGTTTGGCTAAGACATCTACCCACCGGTCAATCGTTCATTTTTTTATTTGATTGCCACGCCAAGCGCACAAATCGACGATCATAAAGTAAACAAAACCCGACTCTCAATGAAGGATGAGAATCGGGTTTTGTATGAAACAACAGAATATCCTACATAATCAATATCCAGGTTCTACGTGAACGTGAACGTCAATCGCTCGGTGCTCTGTTTTCACACGCTCTTCGACAAGATCGGTAATATCGTGCACTTCTTCTAGTGTGAGAGATTTGTTTAACTCAATTACAAGATCAACAATTAAATTACTGCCATAATACCGAGCCTTCACATTTTTTACCGAGACAACATCTTCGACTTGATAGATCGTTTCTTTTAATTTATCAATTTCTTTTTTTGAGATACCATCTGTTAAGGATAAGGATGAACTTCTAAAAATCCCCCAGGCTGTGTGACAAATAATGAATCCAACTACGACAGCCAAAACCGGATCAAGCCAGGGCATGCCAAATTGAGCCCGATAATTCCAATCGTCGCTCCAGCACTGACTAATGCATCAGATAAGTTATCCTTTGCGACAGAATCGATCGCTTGACTTTTAATCCGTTTGGCAAGCCGACGGTTGTATAGGAAGACAACAAACATGACCACAAAACCAAATCCCCCTACCATGCAGCGATTGGGGCCGGTGATTCCACACTCCCAGAAAAGAATGAACCGAAGGCATCAATTAATACTTGGATGCCTACAACCATAATGATAAAGGAGGCAATAAGAGCAGCCACTGTTTCTGCTTTCCAGTGACCGTACGGATGATTTTTATCTGGTGGCTTTTGAGAAACACGTAATCCGATTAGAACGGCAATTGATACGATAATATCTGTCACATTATTGAAACCGTCAGCGCGTAAAGCGACTGATCCAGCATAGATACCAATGGTTAGTTTTAAAATGGCAAGGATGATGTACGAAACTAAGCTGACAATAGCCCCACGCTCACCTTCTCTAAGTTCACTATATCTTTCTTCCACTTGCTACACCCCTTGACAACGAATGATTTGATTATAGCAAGCGGGTTTCGAGTGGGTCTATAGCAACCTTTTTTCGCATTCCAAAAGGTATTGGGAGATAGTAAAAGAGTTTCCCAGACGAAACAATTTAAGGAGAGACTAACTAAAGACGAATGTTTATTAAAGTCAGGAAGTTTTTCACTTACATACTCACTAATATCTCCACTATCTCTCAATTAAACTCCACATTTGCTTTAAGAATCTCCGTTTTCTGATCAAATCTACGCGTTACTCATTCAA
>BAXC01000194.1 GCA_001310375.1 Bacillus sp. JCM 19041
TCCCTACACCTTTAGCAATTCCTAGACAAACCGTCGCCCCGGTTCCTTCCAAGCGATCATTAGCAGGCAAATGCAATGTTTCTGCAATTAAAGATTTCCGGGAAGTGCCTAACAAAACGGGATATCCCATTCCAACAATATGATCAAGCTCTCTCATAATTTGCAAGTTTTGCTCATAAGATTTCGCAAAACCAACACCTGGATCAAGCCAAATATTACTTTCTGAAACTCCCGCATCTACACAAATTTGTACACTTTCTCTTAAGTCTTCTTTAACATCATCCATGAATGAAACATATTTAGTATTATGGCGGTTATGCATAAGAACGATCGGAACCTTGAGTGATGCAGTAACTGCTGCCATTTCAGGATCGGCTTTCGCCCCCCATATATCGTTGATTATCGAAGCTCCAGCCAACACTGCAGCTTCGGCGGTTTTTGCTTTGTACGTATCAACAGAAATAGGAGTGTCAAAATGAGCTGAGACTTTCTCAATCACTGGAATAATTCGTTCTAGTTCTTCTTCGACAGATACTGGAGTATATCCGGGACGTGTTGACTCCCCACCAATATCAAGAATATCCGCCCCAGCCTCAATTAATTCTTCCGCTCGTTTGAGCGCCTGATCCGCCTCATTATATCGCCCTCCATCAGAGAACGAATCTGGAGTTGCATTTAATATCCCCATAATTTTCGTTCTTGAACCGGGTTGGACTTGCAATGAAAATGTTCGTGCCATCATGTTACTCCCTTTCTTTTGCAACCGCAGCATAAGCTGATGAAACACCTTTAGCAAATTCCCCAGTATAGAGAATATGATCATCTAGCTTCGAAATAGGGACTACTCCTTGTATAGAGTTTGTTATGAACAAGTCCTCTGCTCGATACAACTCTTTTTCTGTATAGTGCCCCTGTTCAACTTTATATCCGTGAGATTCAATTAACCTAATTACAAAAGATCTTGTCACTCCGTCTAGTATACCTGTCGACAAACAAGGAGTGTAAACTCGATCTCCTATTTTCCAAAAAAGATTTGAAACAATTCCTTCAGCCACATATCCTTGTTCAGTTAAAAAGATCCCCTCTGCTTTTTTATCACCAATCTCTTGTTTTGCAAGGATGTTATTCAAATAGTGATGGGACTTCAACCTTTTTTCACCTTCAGGACTGTTTCTTGGCAAACGAAGAATGACTGCTTCTTTAGTTACTGGTGGAACAGGCAGCTCCTTCATAAACACAATTACTTGAGGTTCGGAATAACGCTGTGAGGATAAACCGATCCCCCGAACACCTGCCGATACATTCCATCTGACGTATCCTCTTGTTAATCCATTCGCACTGAGCAAATCAGATGTAATCCGATATACTTCTGCCGCTGTTACATCATAATCAACACCAATTGAATGTAAACCTTCTTTCAGACGATCAATGTGTTCATCCAGCAAGAAAATCCTATTCTCACTAACCGCGAATGTTTCAAATAGGCCCATCCCGTATAAAAAGCCATGGTCAAATACAGAAACGGCCGCATCTTCTTCATGTACTAACCTTCCATTTATTGAGACATACATTACATATCGACCTTATAAGCATCAATAAATTGGCGCAGCATTTGTTTTCCCTCTACTGTTAAAATTGACTCCGGGTGGAATTGGACACCTTCAATAGCATATTCCTTATGACGAATAGCCATAATTTCCCCTTCAGCCGTCTCTGCTGTAATTTCAAAGCAACTTGGTAAAGAATGTCGTTCAACAATAAGAGAATGATAACGGGTCACAACCATTGGATTAGGCAAATCAGCAAATACGGTTTCATTATTATGGTGAATAGGTGAAGTCTTTCCATGCATAAGGCGTTTAGCTCGAATTACCTTACCTCCAAATGCTTGCGCTATTGCCTGATGGCCTAAACAGACACCAAAAATAGGTGTAGCACCGGCAAATGTTCTTACCGTCTCTAGACTAATGCCTGCTTCATCTGGACTACACGGACCAGGAGAGATCATAATAATCGACGGATTTAACTCCCTTATCTCCTGAATCGTAATTTCATCGTTGCGCCTTACTATAAGTTCTTCACCCATTTCACCTAAATACTGGACCAAATTGTACGTAAACGAATCATAGTTATCAATCATTAAAATCATTATTGTTCCTCCTCAGCTCTGCTCTTTATTGATTTACTTTTCTCTGCTCTGCTAATTCAAACGCATTCCAAAGCGCTTGTGCTTTTTTCATTGATTCTTTGTATTCATGGTTAGGGTTTGAATCAATCACAATGCCTGCACCAGCTTGTACATGAGCTTCCCCATCCTGACAAATCATTGTTCTGATGACGATATTCAGCTCCATATCACCGTTAAATCCAATCCAACCTATTGCGCCCGTATATAAACCTCTACGGACCGGCTCCAGTTCTTCTATAATTTCCATTGTCCTTACTTTTGGAGCACCTGTAATTGTGCCGCCCGGGAAGACCGCACGAATACAATCATATAACGAATACCCTTCAGCCAATTGACTTTTGACATTTGAAACTAAATGCATTACATGGGAATAACGCTCGATCACCATCAGCTCGTTTACCTCAACTGATCCATACGCACTGACTCGCCCTAGATCATTCCGCTCTAAATCTACAAGCATGACATGCTCCGCCCGTTCCTTTTCATCCCCTAGTAACTCTTCAGCTAATTTAACATCTTCTGATTCTACGACCACGGGACCTAGTACCTGCAATCGGTCTGGCGCTTAATTCGTTTCCTCTTTTCTTTACTAAAAGTTCTGGCGAAGCACTAACAATCTGTCTTTCCGGGGTATGAATATAACTCATATACGGCGAAGGATTTAATACTCTCAACTGCTTGTACACATCTAACGGCTCTACACGTAACGGACGTGAATGACGCACTGATAAATTAACTTGAAATACATCTCCATTTGCAATGTACTGTTGCACCGCTTTCACTGCCTGAGTAAACTCTTCTTCAGTAAATGTTACGCGCTCTCCATCCCAAGAAGACAAATCGATATTATTTTTATCTTTCGCTTGCGGCTCCAAATACCGACTCCATGTTTCTTCATATCCATCTAAACGAGCTTCTAACTCTTCTTCATTCAACCCATTTGAATACAACCATAGCGTTTCCGTTTCATGATCATATACAAATAAATCCTCAAATACGAGGAAATAAAGTTCCGGCATCTTTAAATCATCAACCGCATGTTCATCTAATTTCTCTATTTCTCTTACCACATCATAGCTAACAAACCCGATTGCGCCCCCTTGAATAGGTGGTCCTTCAAGTAGCTGTGCTACATTGTATGGTTTAAGCACCTCTTCAAGGGATTTCAGTAAAGACCCTTCATATGTCTTCACACCGCTACTATCCGTTAAGAAAAGTTTATCGCCTTTACCTTCAATTGTAGCTTCTGGTCGAATGCCCATTATGCTGTATCTACCGGACCTTCCACTTTCAAGCAAAATGTGGTGTGGTTCATTCGCGGAAAGTGACAAGAATCTTTCGAACCACTTTGTTTTAGGAATCATTATTTGTCTTGCCACTGTCTTACGAATAGGTTGCTTCTCTTGTTTCAAAAACCTTCACTCCGTCTCCAACATGTATGAGCTTATTTTACTAAACTCTATTCAATAATAAAAGCAGCCTCTTTAAAAAGAGGCTGCTTTTCACCTGGAAATTTACGCCGTTAAAACTCCATTTCCGGTACTGAACCTTTAAAAACGCAATTAAGACTGAGCCGTTTCATCTTCGAATTGATAAAGAGGTGTACTTAAGTAGCGCTCTCCGTTTGAAGGAATTACAGCTACTACTTTCTTCCCCGGCCCCAATTCTTTTGCTAGTTGAAGTGCTCCATAAATTGCAGCCCCTGATGAGATTCCCCCAAGAATGCCCTCTTCTTTTGCAGCGCGGCGAGAATATTCAAAAGCTTGTTCTGTTGATACTTGCACAATCTCATCATAAACTTCTGTGTCTAGTATACCTGGCACAAATCCTGGTCCAATACCCTGAAGCTTATGAGGTCCTGGTTTACCTCCAGATAATATTGCTGAATCTTTTGGCTCGATCGCCACAACTTTAAGTCCTGGGAAATTTTCTTTCAAAAGACCTCCAGCACCGGTAATTGTTCCACCAGTACCGATACCTGAAACAAACCCATCTAACTGTCCATCAACTTGTTCAAGCAGTTCTTTACCCGTTGTTTCTCGATGAATTTTTGGATTAGCTCCATTTTCAAATTGTTGAGGCATAAAAAACCCTTCTTGTTTCGCAAGTTCGGTAGCTTTTCGAATTGCACCACCCATACCTTCAGGTCCAGGGTTAGTACTAATTCCGCTCCATAAGCTCTTAAGAGGTTACGGCGTTCCAGACTCATTGTTTCCGGCATTACAAGCTTTGCTTTATAACCTTTTGCAGCAGCCACCATCGCGAGACCAATACCCGTGTTTCCACTTGTTGGTTCAACAATTGTTGTTCCAGGTTGCAATTCGCCAGCTTCTTCTGCTGCGTTAATCATCGCAAGAGCAATACGATCTTTAACACTACTTCCCGGATTTTGATATTCAAGTTTCAAATAAACATCCGCATGTTCATCCGTAGTCAGGCGGTTAAGCTTAACAAGCGGAGTATTACCGATCAGTTCTGTAATGTTGTTCACAACGGTCATGATAAAATGCCTCCCCTTAATCCCTAGTATCTTTATTGGTTTTATAAAAAAAGAATACCAAACACTTTCAGATAAGTCAATCAATATACATAATAAAATCCACCCGCTTTTTAAGCGGGTGGATTGTTTAATCAGCTTTCA
>BAXC01000195.1 GCA_001310375.1 Bacillus sp. JCM 19041
AACTCGGTTGTAGCGATTATTCTCTTGTTTATCGCAAATGGCATATTTAAACGTTATTCCAATCAGAGTGTCATGTAAGGGAGGAGGGGTTATGAAACAAAAGGTAGGTATTCAGTTAAGTAAAGGTGATCGGATATTTAATCTAGCTAACTATACATTTTTAACGCTTGTATTTATAGCAACGTTGTATCCATTTTTAAACGTGCTTGCGATATCATTAAACGATTCAACTGACACTGTCAGGGGCGGTATTTATATATGGCCGCGAGAGTTCACCTTGGAAAATTACAGGACAATCTTTGCATACGACCATCTATTAACTGGATTTATGAATTCCGTTTTACGAACAGTTATTGGAACTGTTCTCGGCGTTTTTTCGTCAGCAATGGTTGCGTTTACGCTTAGTCGGGCTGATTTTCATGGTAAAAAATTTGTTTCAACTGTGCTTGTGCTAACACTTTATTTTTCTGGAGGATTAATTCCAGGCTACATGCTAATGAGAGAGCTTCATTTGATTAACACTTTTTGGGTTACATTCTTCCAGGTATGGTGAATGCATTTAATATCATTATTGTCCGTTCGTTTATGGACGGTCTGCCTTATTCATTGCAGGAATCTGCGAAAATAGATGGGGCAAATGATTTTACAATCTTTTGGCGCATTATTTTGCCGCTATGCACGCCAGTTCTTGCTACCATTGCCCTTTTTGTGGCGGTGGGGCAGTGGAACGCTTGGTTTGATACGTATTTGTACAACAGTTCTAATCCAGACTTAACAACGCTCCAATATGAATTAATGAAAATCCTTCAGAATACGACGATGGGACATCTGGAGACCCAAATGCATTCCGTGGAGTTGGTGGTGAACAAGCTGCACAAAATGTGTCGCCTGAATCGATTAAAATGGCTATTTCAATGGTGACGGTTGTCCCGATTTTGCTTGTTTATCCATTCTTACAGCGCTTCTTTGTTCAAGGAATGACACTCGGTGCAGTAAAAAGCTAGTAAAAAAAGGGGGAGCTCGACCAATGAAAAGAAAAAACAAGTGGAAATCTACAGCTAACGTTACAATTATGGGAATCACTATAATGACGATGGCTGCCTGTAATGACGAAGGGGCATCAAATGAAACAACAGATGGACCAGTTACATTTACGTTATTTAGTTCAGATCCACATTCACAATGGGACAATATGCAAAGTCCAGTCAGTCAAAAGGTCATTGAAGAGACTGGCGTCACAATAAATCCCGAATTCGACGTTAACGGCGGTGAACAAAAAATTGCCTTAATGGCGGCAAGTGGTGATTACCCAGATTTTATTCTGCCTAAAGGATCAGCGAGCACACTTGTTAACGCTGGAGCTTTTATTGACTTAACAGACCTAATTGAAGAACATGGTCCTAACTTAAAAAAAATATACGGTGATTATTTTAATCGGTTAAAGTGGAGCGAAGAAGATGAAGGTATCTATATCCTTCAACCGCACCTGTAGATCATGTTTATTCGGAACCCGGTAATGGATTTATGCTTCAGCATGAGGTCGTTAAAGAACTAGGTTATCCGGAAATTAGGACGGTAGAGGATTTTGAAGAGGCGATTCGAACGTATAAGGAAGAGAACCCAACAATTGACGGACAGCCAACCATCGGTCTGTCGTTACTTGCTGATGATTGGCGCATTATGATCTCAACAACGAACTGCTTTTTATGCGACGGGTGCTCCAGATGATGGCGAATTTTTTATTGATCCAGAAACGTATGAGGCGACGATGCATTATCGACGTGATGAAGAGAAAGAGTACTTTCGTTGGCTAAATCATATGAATGATGAAGGATTGCTCGATCCTGAAAGCTTTGTGCAGAAATACGATCAGTATTTAGAGAAAATCTCTTCTGGACGTGTCCTTGGTCTAACAGATACGGATTGGCAAGTGGCAGACGCAGAGCGGCTCTGCGGGAGTCGGGGAAACAGGAGCGAATGTATGGGATGTATCCAGTTACGTTGACAGATGAATATAAACACCCAAATTTCCAGGACACAGGGTATCTTGGTGGCTGGGGAATCGGAATCTCAGTTGATAACGAAGACCCTGTCCGGGCGATTCAGTTCCTTGATTATTTAGCTTCAGAAGAAGGGCAGATATTGCAAAATTGGGGGATTGAAGGAGAACATTATGAACTTGTTGATGGAGAACGAGTCATTTCAGAAGAAGAAATGGAACAACGTAATAACAGCGCTAATTACGTGAAAGATACTGGCGTTGGTGTCTTAAAAGGCTTTTCACCAGTTTATGGTGACGGTGTAGAAGATTCTACGGGTCAGACATTTACAATCGCAAATCCTGACCAGATCAAAGATGCTTACACAGAAGTGGAAAAAGAAGTGTTGGATGCTTACGGAGTGGAGTTTTGGAAAGACCTTTATCCGCAAGAAGATGAATTCCCAATTAAACCTTGGGGAGCTGCCTACAATATCCCTGTTGATTCATCATCAGAGCTTAGGCTACAGCTACAAAGATGTTTGGATATAGTAAAACGTAAAGTACCTGAAGCAATTTTAGCCAATCCTGACCAGTTTGATCACGTGTGGGACGAATTTATGGATGAGCTTGAAGCAGCTGGTGTGGAAGAAGCAGAAGCTGCATACACGGAATTAGTACAGACACGGGTTAACTTGTGGAAGGAATAAAGAAATACGATGTAGAAGAACCTGCAGTTGCAGGTTCTTTTTGCTAGATTTAGGCTGAAAGGGTGAGAGGATGCAATTAAAAGAGAAGCTACCAGCAAATACATGGACAGAGGCTTACCCCATTGGAAATGGAACAATTGGTGCGATGGTTTATGGTGGTAAAAAGGAAGAGTTACTTTCTTTAAACCATGACTGTCTTTGGTCTGGTCCCCCAGTAAGAAAAGCAAATCTAGACGCCTATGAAAAACTAAAAGAGATTCGCAAAGCGATTAAGGAACAAAGTTGGAAACAAGTAGATGTTTTGGCAAAGCAAATGCTTGGTCCTTATACACAATCGTATTTGCCATTTGGCGAATTACGCTTAGATTTTCCACTCGTAAAAGAGGAATGCGAATATAACTATAAAAGGTTGCTTGATTTGGAGACAGCAACAATCCAAGTAGAGGCCGGACCTTATATTCGAACAATGTTTGCGAGTGCCCCAGACAACTTAATTGTCATCCGGATGGAATCAAAAAACAATGTTGAATTGCTATTCCGAGCTTCGTTAAGCTCGCAACTAAAGACGATTGAATGGACGAATCATAATAGGTCAGGTATTGCAGGGTGGTGCCCTGAACATGTTGATCCCAATTATTATGTAACAAGGGAGCCGATTCGCTACAAGTCATATGAAGAATCGGAAGCGATTCGTTTTGCTGGGGCCATTCAACTCATTGAAACAGATGGGAAAAGTTCGCAAAGCAATCAAACGTTAAAAGTAGAAAAGGCAACCTATGCTACGATTGGCATTCATCTTGCGACAAGCTTTGTGAATTATAAAGATCATAGAGGGACGAATCCGATTGACAACATCGAAAAGTCTTGTCAACGAATTGCTTCACTTTGTTTTAACGAATTGTACAGACGTCATTTGAATGATTATCAAGAGTTATATCAACGAGTGACTTTTACGCTAAGTGAAACAAATTCTGACGAAAAAAAGAGCACTTCAGAGCGCTTAAAGAATCAAAGTAAGCCAGATTTGGGACTACCAGAGTTGCTTTTTCAAATGGGCCGTTATTTGCTTATTGCTAGTTCCAGGGAAGGTTCACAACCTGCAAACTTACAAGGAATTTGGAACCCACATATTCAAGCACCATGGAGTAGTAATTATACATTGAATATAAATGCACAGATGAATTATTGGCATGCAGAAACGGCTGGTCTACCGGAGTGTCATCGACCTTTGCTTCATTTTATTGAAGAATTAGCACAAGAAGGTGAGAAGATTGCAAGAATTCATTATGGGTGCAGAGGTTGGGTCGCACACCATAATAGCGATATTTGGCGACAAGCTGCGCCAGTAGGTGGGTTTGGACACGGGGATCCAGTTTGGGCATTATGGCCAATGGCAGGTCCTTGGCTTGCGCGCCATTTATGGGAGCATGTTGTTTTTTCAAAGAACCTGAAATATTTAGAGAAGCATGCTTACCCTGTCATTCGTGAAGTTGTTTTATTTTGTCTTGATTGGCTTATTGAAGGTGATGAGGGGACACTTATAACAAGTCCATCTACTTCACCGGAACATCGATTTATAACAGAGGATGGAGTCTTAGCAGCTGTGTCAGATGCGGCTACGATGGATGTTGCTGTAATTGAAGATGTGTGTACGATCTTTTTAAAAGCAAGTGAATGGCTGCAACTAGAAGATGAATTGATCATTGATGTATACAAGGTGTTAACTAAACTAAAAAAACCATTGATTGATTCCAATGATATCTTACGTGAGTGGACAACTAACTATTTAGAGGAAGACGACAAACATCGTCATCTTTCTCATTTATATAGTGTGTATCCAGGAGACAGATGGACACAATCAAACGAAGCAGCGTATTATCAGGCGGCAAAACAGGCGCTTCTTAAACGAGGTGAGAGTGGGACTGGCTGGAGTCTTGCTTGGAAGCTTTGTTTATGGGCTCGTTTTTCTGACGGTAACCGTACGAATCAATTCGTTCAAAAGGCGCTTAAGCTTGTGACGGAAGAAACGGAGAAATATGAAGGTGGTGGTGTTTATCCAAATCTATTTTCTGCCCATCCACCTTTTCAGATTGATGGGAATTTTGGTTTTACTGCAGGCGTCATAGAGTGTCTTGTTCA
>BAXC01000196.1 GCA_001310375.1 Bacillus sp. JCM 19041
TATAACTGAACAAAATAGTAAGCAATCGGGACAAGTGCGAATAAAACTGTGTCAATAGTGTTTTGTAAACGCCAAACATTTATCGCTTTTTTAGGTAACCTTTGCTCTGGCTCTTTTCTCATATTCTTCCTCCCTTTTTTATTTATTCTGTTCTTTTTTACTGATAAAAGAACGTGCCGCATGAAGCGGCACGTCTATTCTTCATCATCTGTTACATAAACAAGGGTAACACCTTGCTCTTCAAACCATTCGAGCAATCGCTTGTTGTCATCTTGATCGTAAAGAAGGCCAATCGACTTAACTAGTTCTATTTCTTCAAGTTTACCCGCCTCGGCATCTTCAACCATTTCAAGTATATCTTCTAATCCATGTTCTCTTAATCGCTCTACTAAGTCATCGATTGCAACAGCCATGTTAGACCTCCTATTTGTTTCTAGCCTCGGTCATTTGTTTCCAAACGGACCCTTTTGCTTCTTCTCCACCTTGAATCCGTTCTAATGCCATTTTCACTTGAAGTGCTACTTCGAATTCAGGATCATTTTCAGCTTCTTGAAGTGCGGGGATCGCTTCTTCTGTGCCGATCTCATATAAAAACATCGCTGCTCTCCAACGAACGATTTTACTTTCATCTTCTAATGATTCGATCATAGCTGGAATTGCTGTTTCTGAACCAATATCTGACATGCAATCCCCTGCTGTACGACGCACAGTAACCGATTTATCTTTTAATGCTTTTTCCAATAATGGCAAGACACTTTCAGTTTCAATCATGCCCAAATACATAGTCGCTAATCGACGAATCGATGCTTTTTCATCTTCCAATGCGACTTCGAGCACAGGCAAATCTTTTTCCTTCGGATCCATTTGTTCTAATGTCGCATACCGCTCACGCCAATCATCTGCTTGTAACATTTCAATTGTCACTTCTTTAAATCTTGCTGCAAATGCTTCCGCGGCTGCTTTTTCTCCTTTTGCTAACTGCACAAGGCTTTCTAAACGCACAATTGAATAAGCAGCTTCAAGCTCAGCAGCTACATCTTTTGCAATCGTTTGTAACTCTCCGTAGCGAGCCGACTGCTCTTCCCATTTTCGTTCGAGTACAACATTGTCATCAGGTAGTTGTGCGTTGGAAACAGCCGTTACAAAACGTTCAGGTAACCCTTCACGTACTTCCTCTTCCCCGTCAGTCACTTTCACTTGCATCGGAATACCTTTAAACATCTGTACTTGTACTTGTACTTCTCCGAAACCATCTTGAGGCTCGTTGCCGCTTTTTTCGTTTCCAGGCTCTTCGCCAAATAATTTGCGGACTTGGGGTAAAAGGACTTTCCAATCAGCCTTTGGATAACGATCAACAGCAAGAAAATCCCCCACATGATAGACCGCTTTTATTCCCTCAATCGTAAATAATTGTTGAATAAATGCTGGAGCATCCTCTTTATTTTTTTCTTGATACGTTGTACTTGTCCCTTCTGCCGCTTCACTCAAATTTAATTTCATTGTATTGGGACTAGGTGTTGGTTCAATTGAACGAATATACATATTCATCCTCCTCGACGCTTTTTCTCATTTAAATACTAACATAGTCCTAGAAGGCATTACCAGCCGTAGGCGCCTACGCATCAAAATCATTCTATTACCCTTTTATTCTATTCTTCTGTTACAATATGAAAAAGGAGGCATAACAAAAATGAGATTTGCTTTTTTATCTGATATTCATGGAAATGCAACAGCACTCGAAGCCGTACTGAATGATTTGCAATCTAAGCAAATTGACCGAATTTACATACTAGGCGACCTTTGCTTTCGTGGTCCAGAGCCAAAACGTGTCTTAGAACTAGTCCAAGCGTCAGGTGCTGAAGTCATTAAAGGCAATGCTGATGAATGGCTTGTTAGAGGGTTTAAAGATGGCGAAGTTCCCGAAGAACGACTTGAAATGTTTCAAAAAGAACGTGATTGGACATTAAGTCGTCTTGATCAGAGAGACTTAGACTATTTGAAAAACCTTCCGACTGAACTCGTTATAGACGATGGGCAAGATTTAATCGCCCATGCGTTTCACGCGACTCCAAATAGCTTATTTGATGTTGTTACTGTTGAAGATACGGAAAAAATCGAGAATGAATTAATGGTCCGTGATGAAGCTGACATTTATATTTATGGACATACTCACCATCCGTATATTCGTTCTCTTCACGGCAAGAATATTGTTAATACTGGTAGTGTTGGTATGCCATTTGACGGTCACCCACTTGCATCATATACCATCATTGACATTCAAGACGGTAGTCATTCGATCCAACTAAACCGGGTCCCTTATAACCGGGAACATGTAGTCGAAATTTATAAACAAAGTGGCTATCCCAATATTGAAGAAATGGGCGCGGTGATCTATTACGCTGTGCGTCCCAAATAAAATAATTAGCTGCACCCCAAAAGTTAGAGTAATAACTCAACTTCTGGGGTGTTTTTATTTAATTAAATCGGTCAAACCATCCATGATTTCTGGCAACTTCGCTTGTTCACCGTACGAAATAACAACCTCTAACCGCTCATTTAAAAGAATCGTTGTTGGTACTCCTAAACAGCCAAAAGAATCATAAACGCTTGTTCCTTCATCCTTTAGAACTAAAAAATCGAACCCTTGTTTTTCTAAATAATCCTGTAAATCAACAGTCCCCTCTCTACCTGTTACATTTATGGTAACAAAACAGAGCTTTGATGAATCTGCATGTTTGTACAATCTCATTTTTTCTTGCAAATCGCGATTAGAATCTGGACACCAACTTGTCCAGAAAGTAAGCATTACTGGGCGACCAGCTGCCTCTACTTGTAAATTCCATGGTTTGTTGCTGTTTACCTCTCTTAATGTAAAAGACATAGAAGAAAACTCCTTTCAAAGAAAAAGCTCTTCAATTAAGAAGAGCTTTCAGACTGAAGACAAACGCTCGCATACGTCGTCGCTCGCCTCGGTCATATGCTCATGAACCCACGTTCTATTCGCATCTTCCCTCGTCTTTGCTCCTAGTCTGACAAGCGTTTTCTTTTCAGTCTGGATCGGTAATCGACTTTGTCGACAACCTCAAAGCTCTTCAATTAAGAAGAGCTTTTTTCGCAATGTTCATTGTAAGCTAGTGCCAAATTACGGACAATATCCTCTGGGTCTGCACCTTCAATCTCTTCTCTAGGAATGAAGTGAACCACTTCATTCCCTTTCAATAATGCCATGGAAGGGGATGAGGCACATATTCTGGAAACTTCCCGCGCATTTGGGCGGTTGCCTCTTTATCCTGTCCAGCAAACACCGTCACTAATTGATCTGGTGTGTGATTATGTTGCAACGAATAAATAGCTGATGGTCGCGCAAGCCCTGCAGCACAACCACAAACTGAATTAATAAACACCAACGTAGTCCCTTCGGCTTCCCCCATAAACTCATCTACTGACTCAGCTGTTGTTAGTTCTTTAAAGCCAGCATCTGTTAGTTCTTGCCGCATTGGCAGGACAACTTGGCGCATGTATTCTTCATAAGCCATTGACATCGTTTTCTGCCTCCTTTATTTTTTCAATTATATCCACTATAGAACCAAACGCATAAAAGCGCGTTTGATACTCGCCACCTTTATAATAAAGCAATGCAGGTACACTTTCAATTTGCATGCTTAACGCAAACGAAGGAGCAAGTTGTATATTTAATTTATATATACATAACTCCTTGTTGCTTTCTTCGATCACGTTTAACATCTTCTCTGTTTGTTTACATGTTCCACAAAATGGTGAATGAACATACAACCAGCCAGTTCCCTTAGATAAAAGGGTGATTTCCAAATCGTTTAATGTCTGTTCAATCATTCTGTCTCCCACTTGTTTTTTCGAGTTTTAGCACAAACAAGTCATAAGCGACTACAGCACCTGGAAATTGTTCCTCAACTTCATTCAAATAAACATCTTCATTTCTGGAATAACGAGAGGATACGTGAGTCAGCACTAATTTTTTTACTTTTGCACGTTTCGCAATACCACAAGTATCAGCAATCGTTGAGTGTCCGTACGCATGTGCATTTCCTTGCTGATCAGATGCAAACGTTGCTTCATGTACAAGCAAATCTGCATTTGCTGCAAACGAGTCCATCTTTTCAACAGGGGCAGTGTCACCAGCAATGACCACTGTTCGACCAGGAAGGGGCTCATCAACAAAGTCATGGCCATCAATCGTTCTTCCATCATCTAGAGTAACACGTTCTCCTTGTTTCAATTGCGCATAGACAGGACCAGGTGCAATACCATTGCCTTTAATTTCTCAAAATGGAGGGCCCCTGGTCGCTCTTTTTCTTGGATACGAAAAGCAAAGCTCTCAACCGGATGAATCAACTGCAACGTGTCAACTTCGTACCATTCGTTATCAAACAAAAAGCCTTCTTTTAATTCATCAATGACAAGTTCATATCTTAGCTTTGTTTTTGATGTCTCAAGTGATTGCTGAATATATTCTTTAAGTCCTTTTGGACCATAGATGGTTACCGGGTTCTCTCCCCCTTGAAACGAACGACTACTTAATAGACCAGGCAATCCTAATATATGATCTCCATGCAAATGACTAATAAAAATGGTTGAAATACTTGCAAGTGATAAAGGTGAACGAAGAAACTGATGTTGAGTTGCTTCCCCACAATCAAAAAGCCACACATCTCCAGATTCATTCAAGAAACGAAGAGCAAGAGCACTCACGTTCCGATGTTTTGCAGGTACGCCAGCCCCCGTTCCTAAAAATGCATTTCCATCTTTATTCTCCAGCCACGGCATCAGCAAAAGCCTTTGCG
>BAXC01000197.1 GCA_001310375.1 Bacillus sp. JCM 19041
CTTTTACTGTCTCACGCACAGATTCTTCATAACTCTGACGGAGCCAATGCTCGTTATTCAGAACCATTACCCAACTCGGTAAGTTTACGTTTACTTCATGGACTGGAAATTCAAATAGCACCTCTCGCAATACGCTATTAATATCATAATCAGTCATGCTCTCAATACTCATCGCCAACACAGGAATATCATATTCTTCTGATAAAGACGCTCTTAATTGTTCTGTGTCTGGATGATTCGGGCGCACACTATTAACAATCATAATAAATGGTTTACCTACTTCTTTTAATTCTTCAACAACCCTCGCTTCAGAATCTAAGTAGTCATGGCGAGGGATATCACCTATTGTTCCATCAGTTGTAACGACGACACCTAGAGTTGAGTGCTCTTGAATCACTTTTCTTGTTCCAATTTCAGCCGCTTCTTGAAACGGAATTGGTTCTTCATACCAAGGCGTATGAATCATTCTTGGACCATTCTCATCCTCGTATCCTTTTGCACCTGGTACAGCATAACCGACACAGTCAACAAGGCGAATATTCACATCAAGCCTTCATCCACATGAATAGAGACGGCCTGATTCGGCACAAACTTTGGTTCAGTCGTCATGATTGTTTTACCTGCAGCTGATTGTGGAAGCTCGTCTTGCGCTCTCGCTTTATCTGCCTCATTTTCAATATTAGGCAGCACCACAAGTTCCATGAATTTTTTGATGAACGTTGATTTTCCCGTGCGAACCGCTCCAACGACGCCGAGATATATGTCGCCACCGGTTCGCTCCGCGATATCTTTAAAGATATCTACTTTTTCCAACAAGATCAATCCCCTCCCGGTCAAGTAAAGTATGATGCAGCCGAGTCTGTTGTCCTCTAACCACTACCATTTCTATGACATTGTCCAATTAATATGACTGACTTCGGTGAAATATTTATCTCTGCACCAGTTGCTTGAGAAGGGGAGCTTAAATACGAAATGCCCCTTCCAATTTCATTTTACGACCGGAAGGGGCATTCTAGACCATATTTTATTCTGTTTCGTAAAAACGAGTATCATAAATAATGCCTTCATCTTCGTCAAATGAATATGGAACGGAAAATAACGGCACATAAGGTGATTCTTGATATAGATAAGAACGCAAATCTGTTTCTTCCTCAAATGGATGCTCTTCTGTGTGTTGCAGTTCCATCAAATCCAGCTTATAGTCTATAATGATATCGCCTTCATTTGTAAATAAAAGCGGAAGCATCGTTTCGTTATATGGGCTGTTAATATAAGGTTGCTCTGCATAACCAAGTTCCTTATAGTCCAACGTAAATAAATTATGATCTAGAACATCTTCAATCGGGGCATAGTTATGCTGTCTCATGTAATCATGGACACGCTGGCGCAAATCACGTATTTTATTCATAGCTGTTAAATCAATGACCTTTACTTCTGGTTCTTCTTCAACATTTACTAAAACAAACTGATGAGTACCACCGTTTTCAAATGAAGTTCCAGGAGGCTCTTGCATATATCTTGGTACAAGCTGTCTGAAGTCAACCACATACCGTTGATACAAGTTCGTTGTTTCATCGAAAGTATTTATAGGCAGGACTCCTGTATCTTCTTGAAATTGGTCAACCGCTGCTTGTACACCAGCAAGTTGATCCGGGTACGGCACTTGGTTTTCAGCACGCTGTTCATCTGGTAGAAAACATCCACTCATCATCATTAAGCCAAACGCTGCCGACATAGCTGTTAACAAACGTTTCATTTGTCAAACCCTTTCTACTAAAAAAATACGCCTACCTTACTGAAGTTGGACCTCCTACTACAATATAAAAAACAACAACACCGGAGACGAGCAAACAACAAAACGAAAACGTTAGGACGGCTTTTGCAAAAATGCCACTTAACTTCGTTCTGGCGAGCAATGCTGTCCCTGCGGAAATGAACATAAGCAGCAATCCTCCAAAAGATATGTACATATTTAACATTGCTGTCGACATAAAACCACCTCGCTTTTCCTTACTTACTTTAGTCATTATAGCATATGAAACTGTCTGCTTACAGGCATAAAAAAGCCAGACAGAAGTGGGGCGCTCCTGCCTAGCTTGACTAAGTCCTCTTTCTTTGCCCTCTTTATAGTAGGTGTTCTATTAAAGTATATGCAGGCTTCGAATTTTGGTCTAGATGTTTGACTAATTCTTGTTATTTTTTGTTATTAAACATTTTTGTTAGCGACGACAAATCCGCGGGCATATTATTGCTTAAGATCGCTTGCACAATTTGGTCCTCTTTTTCTTTAGTCACTGGCTTATTTGCGAGCGCAGCTACTCTACCAATTAACCTCGCAATGTAGCTCATCCTTTAAATTCGCTTGGCTAACAGAATTAGCGAGCTTTAATAGCTCATCCGGACGCACCTTTGCTGATTTCTGAACTTGATCAAAAAAGGACTCATTCTTTTTAAACATCCAAATCCCTCCTCATGCTTACGTTCCCCCATATCGTATGCAAAAGGCCTATAAGTGTGAATCATCTAGTTACAATTAAAGATCATAAAGCGATTCAACTTCATTTCGCTTCACACGTCCCATCAATTCTTCAGCAGCTTGATAAGGGTCGATTTTCTCAAACAACACTGAGTATAGCGCTTTCGTGACAGGCATATCAATTTTTGTTTCATTCGCTAGTTCGTATGCAGCTTTTGTCGTACGAATGCCTTCTACAACCATACCCATTTGCTCTAATACTTCTTCCATTGTCTTGCCTTCACCTAGCATTTTCCCTGCTCTCCAATTACGAGAATGGACACTTGTACACGTAACAATCAAATCTCCAAGTCCTGACAAGCCAGAAAAAGTTAGTGGGTTTGCTCCCATATGTACACCTAAACGGGCAATTTCAGCTAGACCTCGCGTCATAATTGCCGCTTTTGTATTATCACCATACCCTAAACCGTTGGTCACACCACAGACAAGTGCAATGATATTTTTTAAAGCACCACCAATTTCAACACCAACTAAATCTGGGTTTGTATAAACGCGGAATTGCTGATTCATAAACAAATTTTGCGCATATGTCGCAGCCTCATCATCTTCTGAGGCGACCGTTACTGTTGTTGGCTGACGTAATGCCACTTCTTCAGCATGGCTTGGTCCTGACAAGACGGTAATTGATCCCATTTTATCTGATTCTAAACCTTCTTCACCAATTATCTCTGAAACACGCTTATGTGTTGATGGTTCAATTCCTTTACTCGCATGGATAATTGGTGTTGTTTTCGAAAGAAGTGGCAATAAACTGCGGACTGTTTCCCTAATTACTTTCGAAGGCACAACTAGCAACACAGCATCCACGTCATGTAACGCTTCTTTTGCTTCAGTGAATCCTTTGATGCCAGTAGGATTGTAATCCCAGGCAAATAAGCATCATTCGTATGCTTTACATTTATTTCATCAATTTGCTTAGCACGTCGCCCAACAAGACGGACATCATGCCCATTATCGGCAAGCACTATTGCTAAAGCACTCCCCCAACTTCCAGCACCAAATACAGCTATTTTTTGTTTGATCATCTTCGCTCCTCCTTACGCATGTTTTCTTCCTAATTTACTTTCTGTTCCTGCAAGTAAACGGCTGACGTTTGTTCGATGCCGCCATAGGGACATAATGGCAAGCAGAGCAGATAAATAAATATATTCCAGCGGATATGTCGCAAATGACAAAGGCCAAATTAACAGAGCAGCAATCGGAGTAAATGCAGCAAATAATAATGACCCAAGCGATACATAACGTGTAATGACAATGCTTGCAATCGCAATTACGCCAGCAATTAATGCAGGATAAAACATCAACGTAGCGATCACGCCAATCGTAGTTGCCACTCCTTTTCCACCTCGGAATCCAAAATAAATTGGCCAATTATGCCCTAAAATTGCAGCAAGCCCGGCCAAAATGTGGATGAGAGGGTTTGATGTCAATGCCATCGCCATTGCTACTGGCACAATTCCTTTGATCACATCCAAAAGCAACACACAAATTGCAGGGCCTACGCCGAGTAAACGCATTGTATTGGTCGCCCCGGCATTCCCACTCCCTGTTGAACGTATATCAATCTTTTTAATTTTTTTCGCAATAAGATAACTAAAGCTTACTGATCCTAACAAATAACCAAATAGCACCATCATTAAAAGCAAAACAACCACAAGCGTCCCCCCTGCAAATGATTAGTCGTTTTTCTTACGCGATATAATGTGAATTGGCGTTCCTTCGAACTCAAATGTAGCTCGTAATCGATTTTCTAAAAAGCGTCTGTATGAAAAGTGCATCAATTCTGGTTCATTTACAAAAAACACAAACGTAGGCGGTTGCACAGCGACTTGAGTAACATAATTGATTTTTAAACGCTTGCCTTTGTCTGTTGGTGTCGGGTTCATTGCCACTGCATCCATGATCATGTCATTTAATACATGTGTCGGAACACGTAAATGATGATTCTCTGATACTTTTTTCACTTGCGGTAGCAATAAATGCATACGTTGCTTCGTTTTTGCTGATAAGAAACAAATAGGCGCATACGATAAAAACTGAAATTCAGCACGGATGTCTTCGATAAAATTTTGCATTGTTTTATCATCTTTTTTAATCACATCCCATTTATTTACAACAATAACGATCGCACGCCCTGCTTCATGAGCATATCCAGCAATTTTTTTATCTTGTTCAATTATGCCTTCTTCTCCATTAATCACAACAAGGAC
>BAXC01000198.1 GCA_001310375.1 Bacillus sp. JCM 19041
TACAGCGTTAACTTCAAGTGGTATTGGTTTAGTTATTTCAGCAGTTGTTGCTGTTCTGTCACAAGGCATTCAATTTATTCCAGATCGCTTATTTGAAGAGACGTTTGACTTCGTTATAGGGTTAAGCATTTTGCTGCTCTCGTTGACAGTATTTGCTGTTTTGCTCATTTCTTGGCTAATATCAAGCTTGATAACCATTATTACGTACGGTAATTTCAAGGTGGAAATGTATGATAAAGAAATGGTTATTGACCGAGGATTAATTGAACGTAGGCAATTAACTCTCGCATATAAACGAATCACAGCGGTTCGGATGATAAGAAGCGTTCTCCGCCAACCATTTGGTTTTGTATCAATTTATGTAGAATCAGCAGGTGGAGGTAATAATAAGGAACAAGGGTCTACACTGTTAGTCCCGTTAATTCATGAACGTGATGTACAAGCATTTTTAGAACAAACGATGCCGGAGTATGCATTTGCAAGGGAAATTGAATCAGCACCAAAACGTGCGGCTACTCGCTTTTTTATTCGCATGCTTATTATACCAATCGTTTTAACACTTACTGCTGTTTTTATTTGGGGAACGATTGGTTTGTTAGGGTTGCTTGTTGTTTTGATTTGCGGTCTCTTGGCTTGGTTCCAGTATCTTGATGCTGGTTCGGGTACAAACGAATCATTTATGTGGTTACGATATCGAACGATTGGACAGACGCTTGTTATTTCACCAAAAAAGAAAATACAATCTGCTACGCGTCATGTTTCGATTTTGCAACGACGCAAGCAGTTATCAAGTTTTGAGTTTTATGTCCAATCAAGTATGGCTGGAAAGTCCTTTTCAGTTAGAGATATAAGTCGACATACAAGCGATGACCTTTATAACTGGTATTCTCATGAGAAAACAAAAGAAAAAAAAGGACGAAGTAAAAGAATGAAGGACGTCATGTGACGCTCTTCATTCTTTTATTTGTTCAGCGAGTTCATAAAGCTTAAAAAGAAAAGCGCCCTCTAGAAGAGAGGCGCTTTTACTCATCTTTTTTAATGAAAAGCGTTTGTATATAAGGCAATTGTTCGATTGCTTTATCCGTTGTAAATTCAAATCGGTCATATATTTTATCTTTGTCCATTGACCCATCAAATTGAATGTTTCGTTTAAAATGGTGTTGTACGAGAACAAAGTGTTCATCAGTTTGGAATGTTAAAAAGTTCACTCCTTGAAAAACATGTGTCTTTTCACTGTTAAGCAATTGTTCGAGAAGCGAATTGTAACAATGTATTAAATCAGCATGAGTGATATGATGCATGGCTAAGTTGTGTTCAAAGCCCTGTAATGCAATGGGATCTAGCTCATTGCGAAGAATATAGTAGGGGTCAAATTGTTTTTGGTCAATAAATAGAACCGTGTTTTCATCAGGAATATAACGGCTCCCATTCGAGCGGATAAAAATCCCGTCCCCTTCATATTGACCTGTGACCATTTTATCATTTTGCTTCCAAGCATATTCGAAATAAGAAGGTGTAAGTTGTAGTACTTCACCTCTTTTATCTAAAAGAAAGTAGCGATCCTCTTCCATATGAAATGTATACTCGATGTATAGAGGATGTTCATTTGAATAATCTGCCGGAATATTTGAACGTTCATTGCGTCTTTTTTGGCTAGTTAATGTTTTAATATAGACTTCCAGTGCTTCTAATTCAGCAGATGGAGGCAATGCGTCTTTCTTCAAACGGATATGACGCCGCTTTAAATCAGTTAAAATTGAATCTAAATAAGGTTCTACCTGAGTTTGGCGTGGTCGTTTATGCAATTGTTGACTAGAAAATAAAGCAATATCACCTTCGTTATACAACACTTGATGAAGTGCAATTGTTTCTTGTTGAAAAATATATTCTGGCAAGGCTACGATAGAGAAAATACGAACTTCCCCGCGCCAAGGTTTTTTAGGTTCTGTTATAACGTTCAGCAATTCTCCTAAGTAGGTACCGTCAACTCCTAGATCGACGACTAGCAATTGCCCAACAAGTTGCTGTGCTTCATACCGATCCATGCAATCCTCACCTTTGCGTTCATTTTTGTTTTCTTAATTATAACGAAGAAAACCACGCTTCTGCAAGCGCGGTCGTTTAAAAAGGGCTTTGATTAAACCTAATATCTTTATTAATTGCTGGGGCGATCGTTTTTATTGTCACTGCCGTAGCGTAATTCTTGCAGCTTCATTACATGTTCCATGCGTGCGACTTTTGTTTTTTCTAAGTCATCTTGTAATGATATGAGTGTTAATTCCATTTTTGATAGTGAGACAAAAACATTATCTCGTTGTTCGATTGGTTTTTCTTTGATAATGCCAAAAAAGCTCCCATCACATTCGGCATATCCTCGCGCAATAGTCGACGAATGGTATGTTTGTCTTCGTAATTAAATAAATGAAAATCATCTTCTAATTTAGAAACGTGAGACAGTATTCGATTCAAACGATTATCGAGCATTGGGTCAAGCGAGAGCGTATCCATTGCTTGAACATAACGTTTTGCTTCTTGGGCTAAAAATTTTATATCATTTGCTTGTTCACTTTTTAATTGTTTCTCGTGTCCATTCAAACGTTCAAGTGATACATCTGTTACCTTCGTTCCTACATAAGCAAGGTCAAGAAGGTGAATAGCGTGAAAGACTCCCTTAAGATGAGAGACGTTTTGTAGTGAACGTACATGCATACGTCCATCCTTTAAATAATGAATCGTCGCTTCTTTTATTTTGCCTACTCCGTCTGTTGATTTTACGTATTTCCGAAAACAGATAATCCGAAAACGTTTGTGGACTGGCGAGCGAGAGTGCTTTGTATCAGCAACAATAACTCGAATGTTATTGTATGAAACTTTTACGCGAATATCCCAGTCCTTTTGGCGTCTGCGTACGCTTTTTCGTTCGTTTTTTCCCGTAGCATTATCCGTCATTCGTTTAAGTAGACGTTCTGTGTCATTAAGCAGTCGTATCGTTGTTTCATCTTGGATAATATGGTCATCAACAGGACGCTTATGCGCAGGTGTGAAAAAGTCGAGTAATGTTGTTGTTGGAAATCGTTTCACACTCGAAAACCTCCTGCTGTCATCGATTTAATAATTTTGTCTGCATTTCTGAATTGAGTTTATCCATTTCCTCAATAAAATGTTTACCGCTTGATACAATTCGTTCATTTGATTCCTCAGTCAGCTCAATCGCTTTATAAACATTATCATATGCTTTTCTAAAGGCATCTAACGCTATGGCTGGTTCCTCTAACGTTTTAAGTGTCTCTTCTGTGTTTTGCTTAAGCAATTCTGCATTTGAAAGAAGCATCGATTCTGTTGCTTGATTTACGTTTTGTACTGCAGAAATAACCTTCTTTTGATTCGTTAATGCTAGTTGAATCGAAGCCGTTACTGTAATGATATTTTTGGTCATCGTAATTGCATTAAAGATTGCTTCTTCTAACTTTTCGTTGTTCGCCATTATTAAATCAACTGAAGCTAGAGATTGCTGTAAAACCATGACGGCTTGCTGCATGTTTTTCATACGAGTGACTACTTTTACTTGCCCATTTTTTAATTCGTTTTCGTTATCGGCCCATTTTTCTGTCGTCATTTCTTGCTCAAGCATTTCATGTAGTTCTTGGCCGATTGCAATCTGATCGTTTAAATTACCAATCCTTTCTTTTGCAACGACTTTTAATTCTTTAAGCATGACGTTATCTTCTTGCAGTTTGTCTTTTCCAGTTAGTAATCCTTCGACGATATGATCGACTTGGGCTTCGACAGTTTGGTAACGTTTCATATACTGCTCCACAGGATTACGTTTTAACACTTTATTAAAGAACTTTTTAAATTGGGAGTCCTGTAAATAATCAGGTTCAAGTTGACCAACTACTTCTCGAAGTTCATGAAGCTGCTTTGGTAGCGTATTTGATTCATCACCCATCATTTCTCGAACAGGGCGCTTTAAAGCTTCAAGTGATTCTCCTGCTTCTTTTTGTTCTGCCTCACCTAGATTATCAAGTTTTTTTTAAAAGTTCTTCTACGTTTGTTTGTGATTTATATGCTTCAAGTTCATTTTGATTCGTTTCAACTGTTTTGGGTTTTTCATTTGAATTTGTATTTTCATCCATTATCACTGACCTCCAACACGTTAATAGATTATTATCTCTTGTTCTATACGTTGGTGAATTGAAATATGTTTCATTTTTTCTCTTTCTATTATGAACGATATTTGCTTTACTGGCAATTTATTTGCAGGTATTTCGACAATTATACAAGCAAAAATGTAGTTCAATCTTGACGAATAACGAAATTATCGCTAAACTTCTAACACGGATTATTTTTTTAGAAACAAAGAATGTTCGCTTTTGGACGATTGTGCATTTAGGGCGGACTGCTCTTTTTGTTAACTCTTAATGAATTTTTATTCATGTTCATGTTTTTCTATTCGGTTCTGGTAGGTGAGTAAAACGGTTAACATGCTGTATTTGTTGTTATAAAAGGATTTTAATTATTTTATTTGCATTTTAAGCTTGCCGGAAATGATTAATAATTGAAT
>BAXC01000199.1 GCA_001310375.1 Bacillus sp. JCM 19041
GTAGCAAGTCTGTTGATGCTTCTTTTAGACTGGGTGTCTCGCAGAAAGCGTCTGTTCCAGTTCTGATTCAATATATTCAATATCTGTTTGAAATTCTTTGTAGATATCTGCTAACTTCATGAACGCCACCCTCATGCAGAAAAATCGTACTGCGTTATTTTTAAATGGAACCAATTGGCTGCCATTGTTCTAATTTCGTTGCGGGATGTTCAATAAAGCCTTCTTCGTAGCAAAGTTGAAAAAAATAATTAATCTCTCTTCTGTTTTTTCATCCACTCTATGCAAAAGGTCATTAAATTACATTTCCCAAAAATATAAGCTGGCAAAATGTTTGCAGAACCTTTTGATCTAGTCCAAAGAAATCTTCTGCTCACCGCTAAAAGCGTGTACGCCATTGGTAAGCCAGTCCGTTCTGTTAAGCTGACCAAGGTCGTACACATACGACAATGCCGTAATCACATGAAGCTTTATCCCTTAAGTAACATACTTTTCATCAACCTAATCGAAGAATAAGCATGTCAACAAATGCAAACATAAACAACAATACAGACAATGTGCCATTCATCGGAAAAAATGCCAATTGTACTCTTGATAAATCATCCTTTTTTACAATCGCATGCTGGTAGACCATAATTCCTCCAGCAATGACCACTCCAATTAAATAGATCCATTTTAACTCTGATACCAAAAACAAACAAACAAAGAAAATAAAACTTAATACGTGAAAACCTCGGGCTATCCATAATGCTTTTGCGACTCCAAATCGACTTGGGATTGAATAAAGCCCGTTCTCTCTATCATATTCTGCATCTTGGGTTGCATAAACCGTATCAAAACCAGCTAGCCAGAACATAACCGCAAAAAACAAGCATAGTGCTGTTACTGAAAGTTCTCCTGTAACAGCAACCCACCCTCCAAGAGGAGCGATACCAATTGTTATTCCTAAGACCACATGGCACAGCCACGTGAATCGTTTCGTATAAGAATAAAATACAAGAAAAAAAAACTGCGATTGGTAATAAATAAACCGAGAGCATATTTAATTGAAATGCTGCAAGAAATAAAAGTGCAAATGAAACAACGATAAAAATCCATACATCTGTTTTTGATAAAAGCCCTGCTGGTATTTCCCGTTGTGCTGTTCGAGGATTGTGTTTATCAATGTTCGCATCAATCACTCTATTTAATGACATTGCCGCGCTCCTTGCACCAACCATCGCAACTGTTACCCAAAGCCATTGCCAAAACGTGGGAAATTGCCCTGATACAGTTAAGCTCCCTAACAGCATCGCTAAGAATGCAAAAGGTAAGGCAAATACAGTGTGTTCAACTTTGATCATTCGCATAAATGTTTTTGTTTTTGTTAATGCTTCAGCAGCCATTTTTTTGGCTTCCCCTCTTCCTTCTGTTTCTCTACTTGGGCTTTCGGCCATATGCATCGACGCTACACCACCTGTGTAACTTTTCACTTTTATATCGATCATTCCCGCTTCTTCAAACATTTCTGCCAAACGATTGCGATCAGGAAAAGCCATCGTTGATTCTTGTAACCAAGAATACTCTTCATATTTTTTTTACAAAAAGTTTTCCAGCAAGGGGCATAACGTGTTTAAAATAGAAAAAATAGACTTGCTTAAAGCCTGGAATTGTAGGTTGAGACGTTTCCAAACAAACGACCTTCCCCCCTGGCTTGACTACTCTATGCATTTCTTTTAACGCCCCAATATAATCTGGAACATTTCTTAAACCAAATCCAATCGTCACATAATCAAAGGAATTATCCTCATAAGGTAGCGACATTGCATTTCCATGAACTAACTTGATATTTTTAGATTTTGCAGCTGAAATTTTTTGTTTACCGACTTCAAGCATATTTTCGCTAAAATCAAGTCCAGTTACTAATCCACTTTCCCCAACAGCTTCTCCCAGCGCCAACGTCCAATCAGCTGTACCACAGCAGACATCGAGAGCTGTTTGCCCGGCTTTAACATCCATCCGCTTCATTGTATCTTTTCGCCAAGCCTTATGGCGTTGCAAACTAATAACAGAGTTCATTAAATCATATTTTTTATGGATTGATTGAAATACATCATGGACACGTTCTTCTTTAGATTGAGTCATATTAAATCCCTCCATCTCTTTCAAGCAAGGAACGGACGAGTTCGCCTACCTCATCATGATGTTCAGCCGCTTTTTCTTGTATTAAGTGCCACTCTACCTGCTTTGCTTCCCTAAACATATCTTCCTCTGATGCATTTGAAATTTGTCCATTTCTTAAAGACATTCGAAGAGGAGATATTTTTTCTTCACTCGCCTCTTGTTCGTCTTTACTTAATCGCTTATAAAAGAAAAATGTTTTTATTAAATCATCGTAATCAGTTATGTTTAGCTTCTTTGTAATTGATGTAACCAAAAGAGATTCAATCGCTTTTGACTGTTGCAGTCGTTCTTGAAAAGGGGCTTCTTTATCCATATAAGTAGCCATTTTCTGTTCATAAATTTCTTGTAACGTGCTGCCAAACAGCTCAATCATATCTACAGCATTAACCCCGGCAAGAGACTGGTAATAAAGTGCACTATAAAAGTCGCCGGCCAATACATTGAGCTGACGTCTCTTTTTTGAAACATCATCATTTTTATTATGTAAAGAAACCAGTTCATGGATTGCCAGGCCTGCATGGACATAACCCCATGCAAGCGTTATCGCAATCGCTCGATATGACGGCTCTCTCTTTTTCAGGATTGAATACACGAGCCATAATTCATGTTCGTCAGGACGAGTATCATCAATATAGTCCTCTAAATAGTCATGGCGTACTAGACGTTCGTAGTATTGCTTTAATTCAGCAGCCGATTGTATATCCGGCATCGCTTTTTTTTTCATGCTTGATGTCCCCTCTTTGCAAATGCACGCCGCATTATCTTTAGGTATAGTATAGCATAGCAACTGGAGCATGGACACATCGAATAGAGCCTAGTTGTTTACACAATCTGCTCAATCTGTATCCATTGATCCATGACTCGTTTGAATTGTTGCTTTGCCACGAATTTTAACTGCTGAAGTATGTTCGGTAAATTGACCAATCATCACTTCTCCTTTATCCAGTTTTTCTGAATGGTGAAAGCGAGTGTCAGAACCTCTTGTGAGTCCAATCACTTGGACTCCATTTTCTTTTGCTTTAATGACAAAGAAATCATCTTGATGTGCCATTTTCCCCCTCCTTATCTGATCAATGAGAGAACCTCATTACGCGCTTGAGAATCCTCTGCAAATTTACCTCGCACTGCTGTTGTTACTGTTTTTGATCCAGGTTTCTTAATCCCTCTCATCGACATGCATAGATGCTCTGCCGATAAAACCACCATCGCTCCATTTGCATCCAGACTTTCCATAAGAACATCTGCTAATGTTTTTGTAATTCTTTCTTGAACTTGCGGACGTCGTGCAATACCATCAACAGTTCTTGCAAGCTTACTTAAACCCGTAACAGCTCCATTACGAGGCAAATAAGCAATATGTGCTTTCCCGAAAAACGGGACTAAGTGGTGTTCACACATGGAATAAAACGGAATGTCTTTTACAAGTACTAATTCCTCATGGTCTTCACCAAAAACTGTTTTTAAATGTTCAGCAGGATCTTCATGTAAACCGCTAAACATCTCCTCATACATTTTTGCGACTCTTTTTGGCGTATCGATTAGACCTTCCCTGTTCGGATCTTCCCCAACTGCCTCCAACATCATGCGAACCGCTTGTTGTAATTTATCGTGGTCAACCATTGCTTGTCCCTCCATCATCCATCTCTCTACAAATAAATTCTCTTATAAAGAGTAGCAAAAGTGTGCCTGAAAAGCAAAAAGAACTCACTGCTTATGCAATGAGTTCTTGCAGGCTCCTAGAGAATGATCGCAATTAAGCCACCCGAGCCTTCATTTATAATCCGTTCCAATGTTTCTTGCAGCTTATAACGTGCGTTTTCAGGCATTAAAGAGAGTTTAGCTGAAATGCCTTCACGCACAATGGAATTTAATGATCTGCCAAAGATATCAGAATTCCAAATGGACAGAGGATTTTCTTCAAAGTCTTGCATTAAGTAGCGCACAAGCTCTTCACTTTGTTTCTCTGTTCCAATGATAGGTGCAAATTCTGATTCAACATCAACTTTTACCATATGAATGGATGGAGCCACCGCTTTAAGGCGAACACCAAACCTTGAACCTTGGCGAATGATTTCTGGTTCATCGAGGCTCATATCGGACAAAGCCGGTGCAGCAATCCCATATCCAGTTTGTTTGACCATACGCAAGGCATCCGCAACTTGATCATATTCCGATTTAGCATGGGCAAAATCTTGCATTAGAGAAAGCAAATGATCTTTTCCACGTATTTCCACACCAACAACTTCTTTTAGCACTTGGTCATATAACTCATCAGGTGCATACAAATCAATTTCCGCAATCCCTTGGCCCATCTCAATCCCGGCAAGCTTCGCTTGATCAATAAAATCAAGTTCAGTGAACTGACCTACTACTCTATCAACATCA
>BAXC01000200.1 GCA_001310375.1 Bacillus sp. JCM 19041
CAATCGTTTTTTATTTAGGATATATCTATTACCCAATCTTATTCATGCCGCTCACATTTATTTTCTCAATAGCCTGTTTTGCTTCAATTCTGGAAACATTAATAAAGAAAATGGAATAAGAAAGCATTTTGTACGCTTGTTTTTATAAAAGTTGTAGAGACGTATTTTTTCAAACAAGAGGGACGAATGGACTTTTAGATAAGCCCATCTCGTCTTTTTTTGTAGAGTAGTGTACTTTGTCAGTAAGGGTGTAAAAATATCTCTTAATAGCGTTGTGGTCCTGCCGCTGACGATCTTTATTGGTATAATCATTTCCGTCTGAATGGAACATGACAGTATCAAAGTCCAATTGAATTCAAACAAACTCAAAATAATTGTCTGAAAAAGTGTTGACTATTCAGTACCTCTTGGTAATTACAACATACAATATAGAGAGTAATTATCTGAGGGAGGGAAAAACATGAAATTTAAAAAAAATCAAGCTCAGACTTTTAAAAAAGTAATGAAAAAAGAACAGCCGAAAACGGGTTATAAAAAGAGGCCAAACTGTTGTGGCAAGAAAGGCAATTAAAATTGCTTTTCTGGTCAGTGAATAACCAGCTATATTTCTAAAATTCCACTGGAAATCGAGTGCATTTTGATGAGGTAGTGGTGATTTTTAACGTATTTTCAAAAAAGAGTACACCCAGATAAGCTTAAGCTATTTAATGTTTAAAATCAGATAGCTATGCTACTTATGCCAAAATGTGGTCTTTAGATTATAAAAAAGCTCTCTTTCTACTACATAGGGGCAGAGAGCTTCCTTTTTTAAACTATGTGCTGATGCAACTAGCTTTTATCAAAGAAAATAGCTAGTTTTTCAGTGGCCACTGTCACAGTCGGGTTGGGAGTACACGCGGCAGTGATCACATGTTGTTATACCAAGGGTGCAACAATGGCAAGTGGGTTTGCATCGGTTGTGGGAGGTGGTGACCACGGGCGTACCATAACCGGAAACGTTGAGTTGTTCTACATTCCCAAGCAGTTCCAATTTAGCTAAACTGTAAGAATTTGAGTCTGAAAGTTTAAACTTGGTGATTTGTCTCTTTCCATTCGGCTAGACCGCAACTGCGAGTTTAGACAACAGACGGTTACTCTTTATAAGCGTTCCAACGATTAGCTGGAGTCGTTCGTCGTTCATATGTATCAAAAAGGCGCGACAACAAGGGAGAATCACCGGTTAATTCGAGCAGTTGTATGGCCATCATTACACCTCGTAAACCATCTCCAATATGACAAAAATGATGAAATTCCAAGTTGAAGACTTTAAAACACGAGCGCTCGCAAATTGGTATGCCTGCATTTATTAAGAAGTGACTTTTATAAAGTATCTATGGGACAACAAAAGATTAATGAGAATTTTCACGATGTTGTAAAAATAGAAATGCTTTATAATGGAGCATTGGCCTAGGGGGAAAAGTAAATCTAGCATTTCCATATAACTCTTCTGACTTACGAAAGGGTTTTAGAAGCATTAGAAAAGCTTACCTAAATTTTGATAGGGTTTTTAATCTACTTAAACGACGAATTATTATATGAAGTGCAACAACTAATAAAGACAGCTCATGGACCCCCGTGTAAGATGTTCGTAACCACACAAATCATCAAGGAAGGAAACAAACATTAGTTGGTTCCACCATCTTACCACATTCAAATCAAGGAAGATGATCCCTTCGACAAATCGCCAAAGAACTTGGCCGTAGTCCTTCGGCCATTCGGAATTGGACACGCTTGTGCCCGGACGCGTCAAAAGCAAAGGATGCATGGCGACGTTAGGAGCGCAAAACCCATTGGCATTGTGGCATTTCGATTCGGGACGAACGGTCTCCTCCATGGAGGAGACCGTTCGAAAATTCTACATCATAGCTCCCTACCAGAGGCGCCTTTCAAACCGAAACGTTAGACCGAGGCGAAGAGTTTGCGTGTTATGTCACACTCGAACCCACACTGGTGTCGTTTTTGGGTTTTTAGTATTTATAATATTAGGCACTTGGTAAGTTGAGGCAAGTTTCTTCTCTTAACTTACCCTTCTTTTTCTTTCAGCGCGTGTATCAACCAAACAAAAGGATTAAGTTGATGGAAGGAGACGGAAAATCCGGCCTGTGTAGCCATTTTTCTAAGTGCAGGTAATGTAGTATAGTACTCTGTCATTAAATCTTTGGCAAGACGGTCATATTTCTGCTCAAGAGCCAATTTAATAGAGTGCTCCTTTGTCTTTTCGTCAATAAAGGCAGTATCGGCAATGACGATGGCTCCTTCTTTATTAAGCAAGTGATAGTATTTTTTAAATGCTCTTGCTTTCTCATCATCGGTTAAATGATGGAAAGCATAGGTGCTTACAATGGTATCCACAGAATCTACAGGCAGATGAAAATGAAGAAAGTCGCCGTGAAGTAGGGAGAGTTTTGGGTGTTTTATCCTTGCTTCTCACGCATGGCAGGTGAGGGCTCTATCCCAATGACCTTTAACTTCCGAGTAAGCAGATGTTTCGTAAGATTGCCTGTACCAACTCCAAATTCTAGTGTTAGTCCCTTTGCCCTTTTGCTTACCTCTTCTAAAATCAAATTATAGTGAGAGAAGACTTCTTGATATTGCTCATCGATCCCGCCTACCGTAGAATCATAGGATTCTGCCCATTCGTTAAACCAATCAACAAACTCGGTTCCCATTTGTTCTTCTCCTTTTTTATTATTTTTATCAGTACGGCGTGTTTTTAGTTTAGTATTTACAGATTCCGTAGTAAAACCACAACGAGTGAAATATAAACGATTATGATTGGTGATTAAAGTAATTAAGAACAGTATATTATCCATGTCTAAACAGGATTGTTTTCACTTTTACTTAAAAGGAATTAGTGAGCGACCCATGAGTTCTTGTAAGTAGCTATAATGGCTAACTCGTAAACACTTTGTGGTTCCTGGTTATAGCGATAAATTACTTGAAGATTACAAATGATATTTTCCTTTCTTCAAAATCAAGGTATTCATATATGGCTTAAAATGTACCAAAAAAATGTACTTTATAATAGTAGATGGATGAAGAAACGATTAGAAATTACATCTCAAACCAGTTTAATGAAGAAAAAAACGACCTATTTAGTTAGTATATAATTTTATGAATCGATAAAGATTTAATAGAATTTTTGGGACAATAGTAAAAAAGTATGTCCATTGTGGAATGGCTAACGGCTTTTAGGTCCATTCATTAGGAACTTAACACAATTTCCTTAAACTAAGATATTGTCCAAACACTCAAAAAAACAATACATAGTATGAATTAAGTTCAGATAGAGAGGAGGTAAGAACAAATGAGCTATTTTAGATACAAAGATCTTGGACAATGTGGTTGTAAAAGAAAAAAACTCTATGCACAAGAAGCGATCTCAGCTGGTGAACTAGCAGAGGGTGCAACAGCAGAAGCAATAGCAGAAGCGACAGCGGAAGGAGTAGGAGAGGCAACAGCAACCGCGGAGGCAACAGCAACTGCTTCAGGAGGAGGAGCCACAGCAACGGCCACAGCCACAGCCACAGCCACAGCCACAGCCACAGCCACAGCCACAGTAGAAGAAGAGGAAGTGGAGGAAGAAGAGGAAGTGGAGGAAGTGGAGGAAGTAGAGTAGGAAGACGTTATAGCGGATTAAGTCATGGCAGTAACAAAACCATTGCCTTATAAAGGCAATGGTTTTGTTCTGTCTTTTTCATAAATGGTGTAAAAGTCAGCCGACCCTTCATGTAAGTGTAAACGTGATCGCATTCAACGATGGGATCCCGTCTGGAAGCTCCTGCCCGTAGACAAAGCCATTCACTTGAAGCGTAACTGAAGTATCAGGCTTGATCGGCAGCATGATTTCAAAGTTTGAAAAGGCAATTGAAGAAGAGGCAGTCAGTTTCTTTGTTTGCGGCTGCAACCAATACTTCCCGGTTTCTTTCGCTCGTTTGTCATCCTCATTTTCAATGAAGCGCCACCCTTCCTGCAAGGTTTGTTGTACATGTCTATAAGGGTCGGGGATCTTTTTCTTATGAGAACGGTGAACCCTTCCAGATAAATTGGCAAGCTGAGGTTTGTTAAAGGTTAGACATATCACAGCTCATGGAGTGAGGCATCTCCTTTATTTTCAATGACGAAATGGCCTTTAATTATCACCGGTTCTTCACCGGCAATATCAATTGGAGAAAGGATGGAATACGAAAAGTAAGGGGCAATGATCGTTTGTTTCGGAGCTTCTTTCTGCTCTTCTATCTGTTTCTGTTCCTCTTGCAATACCTGCTCTGTTTTTTTCACTGACACTGGTTCGTCTTTCGTTTGCTCGACTGGACGATTGACTAGTTCTTCCAAGCGATCTGTTAAGCCATGGATCGCATATTCTTGTTCTCTGAGCTTCTTGTCTTGCT
>BAXC01000201.1 GCA_001310375.1 Bacillus sp. JCM 19041
GAAAAGTACATGGCTCGTAGTTTCTTCTTTTGGATGACAAGGTTTCCCTGCGGACGAAGTATGAGACTGTAGAAATTGAGTTTATCGCCCATCATACGGAAGCAAAAGTTGTTAATGAAGAAGACTTCTTCTCAAAAGGAGAAAGTGGAGGTACAATTTGTTCTTCAGCTTACCGAAAAGCACTAGAGTTAATTGACGAAAAATATAGCCCAGAAGCTATAATATTTACCCGTTTCACTTCTCTGATGGTGATAATTTAACGTCTGACAACGCTAGATGTATTAAATTGGTTAAACAATTAATGGACCGATCGAATTTGTTTGGGTACGGAGAAGTCAATCAATATTCTCGTCATTCTACATTAATGGGTGCATACAAAAACATCTCCGACCCACGTTTTATGCATTATATCCTGAAAGAAAAAGGTGACGTCTATCACGCAATGAAGTACTTTTTTCAAAAAAGTGTGGAAGCTGCGATGTAAGCAAAACCATGCGGAAATGTTCCGCATGGTTTTTTATTCTAACGTCCTAATTCGGTCTCTTGCTCATAATCAGGCACTGTCGTTGGATCTAAGGGGTGATCGTGTTGTGTTGCAAAAAAAGTACCACCTGATACGTCTTTCACATTATGGACAACAACGAATGCATGGGGGTCGACTCCGTGAATCAGTTTTTTCAAAGAAAAGAGGCGATGTGAACGAACAACAATATAAATGACTTCACGTTGTTCACGGGTATAGCCGCCATAGCCATCAAAAATGGTTGCACTTGAGGACATTTGTTTTAATACTCGTTTAGAAATATCCTCTCCCTTGGGAGAAATGATCGTAACTGCTTTTTTTGCGTCAAATCCTTCCAGTACATAATCGGTCACTTTCTTTCCGATATAGAGAGCAATGATCGTATACATTGTATTAATTGGACCAATAATAAATACTCCGGAAATAACAATGATTGAATCAAGGATAAAGTTGGTACCAGTAAGTTCCCATCCAAATCGGTGATTTAACATTCTAGCTATGATGGATGTCCCACCTGTAGAACTACCCGCTCTAAATATAAAGCCAAAACCTACACCGGTAAGTAAGCCAGCGAAAATAGCAGCAAGTAGAGTGTCTTCAATTGTTTGCCCAAAACCTTCAGTTAGATAGATAAACAATGAAAGTAAAGGCACATTAACGATTGATTTATACACCATATGACGAGGTAACAATTTAAAACCAATCGCCAGTAAAATCGCGTTAAAGATAAAAGTGACCAGTGCTGGCGATAAACCGATAGAAAAATAAAGCAATAAAGACAAGCCAACGATACCACCTTCTGCAAGGTTATTAGGCATCGCAAAAAGCGTAATAGATAAACTAAACAAAAGTGTACCAATGGTTAAGTATAGATAATCTTTCATAAGGATACGTCCTTTCTTTCTAAGAAAAGAAGTAGCTTGCATATGCAAGCTACTTCTTCCCAAGGCGTTGCTCAAGCTCTTCAACTAAGCCAACGATTTCAGCTGTACGGGCCTCGCGATCGGCGTTCTCTTGCGCTTTTATTAATGCTTCTTGTGCTTCAGCTTGTGATAATTGTGCTTCCATTTCGGCTGATTGACTCAGAGCTTCGGCATATTGTCGTAAAGCATCAGCCTCTTGACCAATTATTTCTGTCTGGCATTCGCCGCCAATTGCAATATTATGTTCATGGCCATTAAAAGTACAGTTTTCAATAAAGCCTCCTGCATGTAACAGGCGAATGGCACAAGTTCCACCATTTTCAATGATGGATTCGCGAATCGTTGGCGTGCTGTTATGAACATCAATTTGAGCTTCAAAATGACCACTAAATTGACAATGCTCAATTAAACCATTGGAATGATTATCAAACCGGAGACCACTTTCATAACTTTCATAAACGCGGCTTTCCTTCATTGTAATGGAAGCTTCATCAGACAAATAAATTTGTGGATATAAGTCATTATGATGATAAAAAGAACTGTTATAAACGGTCACATGACTTTTATCTTGGACAAATAATCACTCTGCGCGCCATCAAAAACTTGTACATCATTCAAGTCCGCTTCACTTCCATCAGCAATGACAAGCTGGTTAAATTCGTTTTCGTAAAAACGGCAGTGGGAGATATCAGCACTGGCTTGTTCTGTTAGCCATACACCATAGTGTTTACCATAAAAAACGGCACTATGCTTCATACTTAACCGCGCTTTTTCACTTGTTGCAATTTGTGGCATCTCATGACCAAATAAATCACTTGATTCGATATGGCCATAAGCGTTATTACCTAAAACCACGCCTGATTTACCACCAAACTTAATTGTGCTTTTGTATAAGTAAACAGAAGCATTGATAACATAAACGTGGTCGTTTGAATGAGATGAGATAATCGTGTTTTCAATCTGAGCATTGCCCTCATTAAAAACAGAAATTGCTCGTTTACCAGTTTCAATTAAGCTGTTTTGCACAATAGCTTGACCTCCGTCAACAAAAACTTGTTCGGGTTGGTTATTTGTTAGAGTACAAGTCCGAAAAGTTAATTTAGCATTCTCTAAAATCGAAGCTGCACCAGAGTCACTTTCGTAAACCAAGCAATCTTTTAAAACGGTCTCACTACTTGCTTTAGCTTTAATTTGCATATGTTCAGAATGATGTCCATAGAGCTGACAATTTTCCAATAGATTTCGGCTGTTTTGATCAAAGTAACATGCTGCACTTTTGCCTTGATAAATGTGAGCATGCTTCATGATTAACCTACCGTTTCCTCCAACATATATTTGACTTCCAAGCTGACCGTAAATAGCGCAATATTCCGCTCTCGCACGACCTAGAATAAAAAGGCCAATTCCACTATGGCGCACTGTCACATCTGTCAAGTTCAGATGACCATTCTCATAAACGTGTATCGCATGTTTATTAATCCGAGTAAATTGGCAGTGGGTTACTTGGGCAAAGCCTTGCTCAACAGCAAGCCCTTTCGGAGATTCTGTAAAGGATACATTTTTTATAGTTACCGAAGCTCCATCAATGACCGAAATCGATCCATTGAGAACAACATTTTCAGGTTCATCTAGTCCAACAAGTTGAATCGACTTTGATATGATAACTGACTCTCTGTACGTGCCAGGATCAATTTGAATTAAATCGCCATCTTTTGCATCAAAAACCGCTTGTTCAATTGTTTTGTATTTAGACAACAATTTACGGGAAACATGAATTTTCCTCACGCGTATCACCTCAATCTTAGCTAAGTATACCGCCTTTTTTAGGAGCTGTCCAAATGGTTCATTTGTAATCAAAATGAAAAGCAACCTCTGTTGACGTAGTTCGACACAAACTGCATAATTTTATTGAGGTGAAAGAGAAATGTTAAAAATGATTCAGTTGGTGATTGCTTTTTTATTAATATCGATGGCATTACCGATATCAGTTACAGGAAAGACGAAGCTTGGACAAGAATTAATGAGTGAAGCTTCCGTTTTAATAGATGCAAAATCTGGACAAATACTATATGAGGAAAATGCAGATAAAAAAATGTATCCTGCTAGCATCACAAAAATTGTTACGGGTATTATGGCGATTGAACAAGGGGATTTGACGGAAGAAGTAAGGGTCAGCGAATTTGCGACAGAGCAAATCGGTACGCGCGTATACTTATTGGAAGACGAAAAAGTATCACTGCGTCAGCTTGTAGAAGGCCTTCTTATCAATTCAGGTAATGATGCGGGGACTGCGATTGCAGAACATTTAGCAGGAGATGAGGAGAAGTTTGCAAAAAAAATGAATGAGTTTGTTCATGAGCTTGGTGCAACAAATACGCATTTCACAAATCCCCATGGTTTATTTGACGAAGAACATTATACGACAGCGTTAGATATGGCGATTATTACACAATATGCACTGAAGAACAATACCTTTAGAGACATCGTTTCCACTAAAGAACTAGAATGGGTTGGAGAAGGATGGGAAACAACATTATACAATCATCATCGACTCTTATGGGATTATGAAGGGACAATAGGCGTGAAAAATGGGTTTGTCAGTCAAGCGGGGTTTACGCTCGTGACAGCAGCAGAGCGGGATGAACAAGCATACATTGCTGTTACACTTAAAAATGACACGGCACAACAAAGTTATCAAGATACTCAACGCTTGCTTGATTATGGGTTCAATAATTATAAACAAATTCAGTTAGATAAAGACGAACCATTAATTGATCAGGGAGCTACAACCTATTATCCAATGGAGGATACTACGTACGCGATAAGAAAAGATATGGAAGTAGATCAAACGATTACTGACGACACGTTAGTCGTAACTACACCGGATGAGTCGTTTCACTATGAAGTTGAACTTATTCAAGAAGAGGA
>BAXC01000202.1 GCA_001310375.1 Bacillus sp. JCM 19041
ATTAACTAATCGACAACAAAACCCACTGCTCAACCCTTAATAAATCAATTCCAAATGATTAATTTTCATTCCGACGTTTATGTCGAAATCTTTACGTGTATACATATATGTATTCAGCTTTTCAAAGGAGGCACCACAATGAAACAACGAACAACTCTCGGTATCACATACTTACTCTTTTTTGCCTTAATGATTTTTTTAAACTATTGGTCAGCTACAAATGTTGGTATGGTTGCCAATCAAGACCAAGCATTAATTCAACCTGCTGGTTATGCATTTTCCATTTGGGGTCTTATTTATGTCCTTCTCTTCATTTGGATCGTGCGCATCTTTTTCCTTGGTCGATATGAAGAGAGCGCCTACGCACAAGTCCGTTATTGGCCAGCTGTCAACTTCGCTTTGAATGGGATGTGGATCATTGCATTTACACAAGAGTGGTTGCTTGTTTCCGTCCTTATTATAATCGCGCTTCTTACGACTTTAGTCATCATGTATACTCGGATTAGTGCAATCCGTTTCAGTTGGTTTGATCGTCTACCATTCTCAATTTATTTTGGTTGGGTTTCCGTAGCGACGATCGTTAATATCTTCACGTGGATTGTTCAAGCAGATGTAACAACAATTCTAGGTTTAGACGAATTGATTTGGACGCTTATTATGCTTATTGTCACAACATTGCTTGCTGCTTTTGTTTCATTACGCTATAGAGACTGGGCGTATCCACTTGTATTCTTATGGTCGTTTATTGCCATCTTTATGGAAAATGAGCTAACAAGCATTTTAGTTGTAACAGCAAGCTGTGCGGTGGTCCATCTAGCGTTGTCTATAATCGTTCTCATCCGTAAAAAACAGGCATAATAAAGAAGACTGGAACCATAGATGAAAAAACGAACCAAAAAATTAATGTCTGGACGCAACAAACATACGGACTTTCTCAAAACTGCAACAACTCATAGGTGAAGAAAAACAAGAAGGAGACAACGAAGCTGGCATATGCGCATTGTAACAGCAAATAATCGTACATGAACTAGCCGAATGGATTAGCAGCATAAAATAATTTTTGAGGATCTCGGCTTCACTAATCGGTGAAGCCGCTTCATAAAAACTGGTCATCTTTTTAGGGATGCTACCATGTCATCACGTATCATTTTATAAACAACAGAAACACCATAAAAATACGCTGTATATTCTTTATCTTCTTCTACTTCTTCTTCAAAAAATTATACGAAAATACGAGACCTAAAATATATAAACCCACCAAAAAGTAGACAGGTAATAAATGAATAAATGTAGTATAGCCAATATAAAAATGGGTTCCAATTCCAGCGATGAACGCAGGTAAAGCTCCCAATGCAAGCGTATTCCATATCCAGCGTTCTCCTTTTCTGAATCCCCATAAGGAAATCATTAGAACGAGCAAACCAACACTTACTAAAGCACTGCCAAACCCTGCTCGGTCATGTGCAATCACAGGTATTAATGTCTCGCTCAATTCATTTAACATTTGTGGTGTCATGCATAAAAAGGTTAAATCAGTATCCACAAAAACGTTGCTCACGCCGATTGTGGAAATAACAATCCCACCAATAAGTATAGAAAAACCGAGTATGACAAACATCAATTGTCCATATAATCCTAGTTTCCAAGCTCGATCATTTTCCCCATGGTTGGAAAAAGGACTAGCTGTGGCCTGCTTTCCTTCTTTCCAGCTAAAATAGTAGATTGGCATTAGTAATAACCAGAATAATCCGTGTAACCAATCAAAGTAACCAAATCCGATAAATAGCAAGATGCCGAGAAATCCAATTATTGCAGCAGCATGAAAAGTAATCTTTGCCCAATGCAACCCCTTCTTTATTCCGTGGCGTGCTAGCTGTATGTACAGTATTCCTCCTGATATCATTGTTCCGGCTAGCGCCATTCTATCATGAGACAAAAATGCCAAAATAAGTGGATTCACTTGTAAGATTTCATCTCTTGTTAATCCAATAAACGATTCATCATAAGGAAGGATAATACGAGTAAAGGCAAAATATAAAGCAATCATTCCTCCGATAAGGATGCTAAAGCCAAATAAAAATGACCAATACCAGCTTTCCCGTTTAGTAGAAGAATTTCGTCCATATAATAATCGCTCATGTATCCTCTTCGGTAATCCTGGTCCTGCTCTTACATACCCTTCTTCTAAAAGCAGTAAATCTGCTCCAGCTCGAACTACTTGATAAGCCTCATCCGGGGTCTCAACTCCTCCCGAGGTTATAATAATGAGGTTTGGATGTAATGCTTTCATCTGCTTAACTAGATGTATCAGCTTTTCATTTGCATTAGTAACTTCCCGCCAATACTCACCTTGCTTAAATTGCGGGGCATGGACAATAACGCCACCGATCCACGGATGATTGTTTATCAACTGTAACTCTTCTGTGCTTATGACATCCTCTGAAGACAATGCTATGTAATAAGAATGTTCGATACCTATGTCATGATGAACGTATGATTCAACTTGTTCTCTCGTCCCTATAAAACCATCAACAAAAGGTGTGAGGTGCTGAACAATGATGTCCCATTCGCTTCTTTTTACTTGTTTATCTATCCTCGCAAATATAGGTATTTTCATATCTAATTTGGTTAGCTTCTTAATCGCCAGCTTAAGTGGGACCTTCTCTGGTTGATTCAAAAACAAAATCGCACGATCATCTATGGCTGGTTCTATCTGGGTTTTCGGCTCGTTTAATACAATCGGTCCAATTTCTATAAATCCAAAGCCTAACTCTTGAAAAGCATTCATTCCTGATAAATGTGGATCGATGTTACTAGCTAATCCCACCGGTGAAAGAACGCGTGTCGTATGATTAATATCTTTTCCAACTTCATCTGAAGGACTCATATGGCCTAAAAAATTTATAAGGCTACTCCCTCCAGGAATTGATGCAATCGTGCTCATTGTGCGATGAAGAAACTCTCTGCTATTTTTCGGTTTTAATCGATCTAGTAGCAGCTTTTTTAAAGGATGATAAGACCAATCCGGCATAAACAACACTTTCTAAATGTTTAATATGTATTGAGAAGTTTGACTATTCCTTTCGCTTTCATTCTAGCACGTATAAATCCTATTCTTCACGACCATTTTTCTGCATAAAAAATTTAAAGTCTCCGGTTGAGGTCTTAAAACCAAGTACACATATGCGACGTCCTAGATTCATAGCGGACGGCACCCGCGTAGACCCAGCGGGAGAAAAGACGAAGATGAGTCCGAGTAAAGCGAAATGTATGCCGGGAGCAAGGTAAGATAGAAAAGCATCGCCCTTCTACTCACCTTTAACAACAAAGTCTCTTTTTTACGAGACTTTGTAAACAAGCTGGCGTTTCTCTTAATTGAGGAACGTCTTTTTGCATTTCATTTGAGCAGACTCTGTGCTCTTTTTCTCTCTATTTGTTATAACTAATGCATGACTACATAGTTGGAGGGAATCAGAATGAATGACACACTACATGTATTAAACAATCACCAATCGATCCGCAAATACTCTTCGGAACCCGTCTCAACTGACCAGTTGCAGGCAGTAATTAAAGCAGCGCAATCTGCGCCTACTTGGGGAAATGGACAACAATTAAGTGTTGTTGGTGTGACAGATGAAGCAAAAAAGGCTGCCATTTCGAAAACAATTGGTCAGCCATGGATTGAAGAGGCGCCTGTTTTCCTTGCATTTACACTTGATTTTTATCGGGCAAAGCAAGTACTTGAGGCGCAAGGTCAATCATTTGTAGCTGGTGATAATGTTGATACACTTCTAATAGGTTCAACAGATGTTGGTATTGCACTTGGCTTTGCAACGGCTGCTGCGGAATCAATGGGACTCGGAATCGTGCCAATTGGTGCTATTCGGTCACATTCCGAGAAAATGATTGATCTGCTAGAGCTACCTGAATACGTTTTTCCAGTGGCGGGACTTGTTCTAGGACATCCCGCCGACAAACCAGGACTTAAACCAAGGTTACCTGTTGAAGCATTTTATCATCAAGACAGCTACAACAAAGACCAAGCTTCTATTATCAAGCTTATGAGCAAACATTTGCCGATTATATGCAAGAGCGAAGCAATGGAATGCCCGTGAAAACATGGGCTGATACTGTCGCGCGTTACTACAGCAGACCAAACGGAATTCCACAAACAGCGGAAGCGCTCAAGAAACAAGGCTTTACGTTTAACTAGAAAAAAACCAGGCTTTAAA
>BAXC01000203.1 GCA_001310375.1 Bacillus sp. JCM 19041
CACAGCTTCTCTAAAGGCATCATTTCCGCTCCTCTCTAGATCCACGTAGAGCCAAGCAGAACAACCAGGCGGGTAATCTGACTTCACGAGCAATTCTCGTGTTACAGTGGCGGGACCGTCTTGGAATTACACCAAGTTCCCCTCTTAAAGCAGCTAAAGCTGCACCTAGGTGTACGTATTCACATGTAGAAAAGCCTTTTTTTCTAAGAAAAAAGGGCTTTGTATGCAACATCTGCTGCTTACCCCTTATCTTCCAAAGTTCCCTTTGCTGGATTTAGCACCTTTTCAAATGAATGGTTGCTGAAGCTTCAATGGGCCAGTCCCTCCGCTTCTCTTTATAAAGAGTGTTTCCATATGTGTGAGTATTTCCACTACTTTAGCATGCAACAGAATGTCTGTCAAAACAAAAAATTAAGAAGGCGTTTTCATTTTCAAATTCGACAAAATGCATTAAAGTAAAATAATTATAAGAAAAGTAGGTGGAAAAATGTCGAAAGCGGTTTCTTATACGCGGACAAATTTAATTGGTCTTCTACTTGGTCCAATACTCGCATTACTCGCCTTTCTCCTTATCCCAAATGATATGATCGGATACGAAGGACGAGTTGTTATTTCTGCTATAGCATTAGTAGGTACATATTGGGTTACTGAAGCAGTCCCTATGGCAGCAGCTTCACTAATCCCGCTTGTTTTTATTCCTCTTTTTGGAGGAGCTCCTGTTGACGTTGTTTCTAGCTCATACGCAGAACCAGTTATTTTTATGTATATGGGCGGTTTTATTCTTGCGATCGCGATCGAGAAATGGAATTTACATAGGCGCATTGCGTTATCGATCATTGATTTTATTGGAACTGACAGTCATAAAATTATTCTTGGAATTATGTTAGCTACTGGTTTATTAACCATGTTTATTTCCAATGCAGCAACCGCGCTAATGATGTTACCAGTTGCACTTGCCCTCATCGCCGAAGTTCGTGATAAGAAGATTTTAACAGACAAGAATTTAAGTTATTTTGCAAAAGGAATTCTTTTAGCTGTTGCTTACACAGCAACAATTGGCGGTCTCGCTACGCTTGTTGCTGCAGTTCCAAACGCCGCACTTGCTGGGATTGCGAGCATCCAGTTCGGGATTGAAGTAACTTTTGTCCAATGGCTTGCTTTTGCAGGACCAGTGGCACTTATTATGTTTATTGTCTTATACATATACTTAACAAAAATTCGTTTTAAAGTTGTTGTAGAAGAACAACAATCCGTCTCGTTTGTAAAAGAAGAAAAAAATAAACTAGGTAAAGTTAAAAAAGAAGAGTGGATCGTCATCGCCGTCTTCTTCATGACCGTATCCTTATGGGTTGGGAAGCCGGCCATTTCTTGGATTGCTAATAATGTTAGTGCTCTCTCTTTTTTAGAGAATCTTGGAACTCTTCCTGACGCGAGTATTTCAATGATGGGTGCCATTCTCCTATTCTTTCTTCCAAGTACAAAGCCAGGAGAACGAATTCTAAAATGGGATGATTTACAAAAACTCCCTTTTGGTGTACTTATTTTATTTGGCGGAGGTTTAGCACTTGCATCAAGTCTTGAACATTCAGGTGTGAATGACTGGATCGCAGTCGCTCTTGAAGGACTTCGCGTCTATACACCTTTTATTATTATTCTACTACTTGTTATTATCGTTCTCGGCATGACAGAGATTCTTTCAAACACTGCCGTTGCAAACTTAGTTCTGCCAATCTCTGCTGGTCTTGGGGTAGCAATTGGTTTAGATCCATTGTTAATGATGGCTGCTGTCGCCCTTGCCGCTGGTTCATGCTATATGCTTCCTGTTGCTACTCCACCAAATACAGCTGTATTTAGTGCTGGCGAGCTAGAAATAGCTGATATGGCAAAAGCAGGTGTCTGGCTCAATCTTGTTAGTGTCATCGTCATTACATTAGCAGTCTATTTCTGGATGCCGATTGTATTCGGAATTGATATGCCTTAACAAACCTCCAAAGAAGAACCCCTGCTTTACGACAAGCAGGGGTTTTTAAAAATTTATTTCTTTCATGACTGGCATATGGAATTGGCGATGCACCCATGCAAATGAATAAAGATTATGAGACATTTTTTAACCTGCCCTTTTGTAAACTCGTGTTTTTCTCTCCTCCATTCGCTTTAATAAAAGATGGCCTAGTTTTTCTATAACGAGAGGCCATTCATCTTCATCACCTAAATCATCTGAGATACCGTAATGAATGTTAAAATCTGCTAACCGAATTTGTTCAGATAGAACATTTTGATGTGTTAATTCATTAGCTACTTGGTTCATTAACACTTCTGTGTTCGATTCTTCATTTGATCGCTTTAAAGAGCCATTCAAGAATAACGCGCGCATAAAATCACCACCTTAGCAGCCTTTATCCGATTTAATCAAATGATAAACAACTGTTTTTCTCCTCAGAATCTGTTAGAATAGAAAAGTTGATTCGTAAGGAGGAACAAATATGCTTAAACGCAACGATCCATGCCATTGTGGCAGCGGCCGAAAATATAAGAAGTGCTGTATGAACAATGCCGACCAACAGCCTGCTGTTGTTTCAGATGAACTTAGTCAATTGGAAACTGAAATGCTGTATAATGCATTTACTCGTTACCAAAAAGAACTAACAAACTGGGTTCAAAGCTACCACCATGTATATCCTGATGTTGAAGAAAGTGTAACCGAAACACTATCGAGCATGTTACTCGTTTGGCTAATTTTCCATAAACCGATAGATGAAGAAGAGTCAACCATCTTTGATGTGTTTATTGAAAGCAAAGTGAAGAAGCTAAAACGTCCAAAAACGATTGAAATTGTCCAAACATGGAGAGGCACACGTCCTTCTGTTCTTGAAGTAGAACAAATAGAAGAAACTGTTTGTACAAGCATTGATCTGCTATCAGGTGACCGCTATACTCACAATATCCCTAAAGATCATCATGAAACCGTTCAAGTTGGTTCTACGATTATTGGTTTCCCTGCTCAATCAGAAAACCATTATGCTTTTATTGGGCCTGTCATTAGTAATATCCCGGAAAAGACTGATAAGATGAAGGAAAGATTGCTTCATTTAATCAAGCACAAACGAATTCAGACCAATACATTAAAAAATGGCCACAACTTCTTTCTGCGTTACTCGCTGAAGATACTCATGAAGCAATTACAGTTGATCAATTTAACTGGGATAGTGATTTGCAGAAAGAAACGGCTGAATGTTTACTAAAGGGATTGCGCGACGATCAGCAACCACCGGAAATCGAGATGCTTGCGTTGCAGAAATGGCAAGCGTTTGCCACAGAGCAGCACCCTACGATTCGTAAACCAGAGGTTTTTGCCGCGGCAATCGAGTATGCACTTCAGGAGTTTGCACCGGTATCCACTACACAAAAAGCATTGGCGACAAAGTACGGTGTTAGCACATCCACTATTTCAAGTCGTTCAAATGAAATACTTACTGCATTAAAAGATTCAGCTAGTTAAATTGTAGACCCTTTTGGTTAAAAGGTGCTCAGACCGTAGACAAAATACCTCTGAGATAAAATTGAGGCCACTAAAAAAGAAGCTAGTTTTTTTGAACAAAAGCTATTTGCATCTGCATATCGTTTAAAAAGGAAGCTCTCCGCCCATATTTAGTAGGCAGAGAACTTCTTTTTAACCTTATAAGGACTTTTTCAGTGGCTTCGATAAAATTTCAGAGTTATTTTCGGTTAATTAGAGTGAGAGAAACACCCTCAAACTACTTGACTACCTTTTTTACATTCATAGCTACAAATACAAGTCGTTTATCCCACATGAACGGGCAGTAGAATCCCCACTTCAAAATTTGAGATAAAGCGAAGAAGTTTAAGTAGGGAATAATAACTGGCGCATGCGCCCGATTGGTTCAGGATCTTTATGGCCCCCCTCGCACTCGGGGATGAACTAGCGGACGGCATGCACGTAGACTCCAGCGGGAGAAAAGACGAAGATGAGACTTGCAGCGTAGCTGCGAGGCTCATCCGTCGCCCGCGGAAAGCGAAGTGTATGCCGGGAGCGAGGACAAAGCGGGAAAAAGAGCTTGTCGACTGTCTCGATTGATCAAGACTTTGTCGACAAGCTGAGACCCTTTTGGT
>BAXC01000204.1 GCA_001310375.1 Bacillus sp. JCM 19041
TGCTTTACCAATTGCCTGAAGAGGCATCATACATCCGGTTGATGTTTCTCCATGTACACAAGCAACGATTTTTGGCTGGGATTTTGTTATTGCTTCAATTACATCTTCCTCTTTAAAGACAGTGCCCCATTCGCATTCAATTGAATGAACTTCTGCCTCTAGTCGTTCGCAAATTTCAATTAACAAATGACCGAATCGACCATAAACAGGAATGAACACACGGTCACCTGGTTCAATTAAGCTTGTCAGAACTGCCTCAATACCTGATCGAGATGTGCCATCAATAGGGAATGCCCATTGGTTTTTGTTTGAAAGAGTTTGCGTAACATTTCCATCGTTTCATTCATCATCTCGGTAAAGGCAGGGTCGAACTGACCTAGAATGGGCGCACTCATTGCTCGTAAAACGGCTGGTTCTACTTCGACGGGACCAGGGGTCATAATGGTACGTTTAGCCAATTGCTTCATCTCGAATGTCTCCTCTCTAATACGCTAATTCATATAGCGCTTCACGTAAAGCTGTGACACCTACTTGTAAGTCTTCTTCCTTGGTATATTCGAGCGGTGAATGGCTAATACCATTTCTGCTTGGAACAAATAAAAGGCATGTAGGATAGTCGCGCCAAAAATCTGCGCATCATGACCCGCGCCACTGTACATATAACGAGTTGCAAGTCTATGCGTTTTGCATGTAAATACGCGTTTTCCGCTAGTGAATCTGACATAACTACAGGCGCAACGTCTGCCCATTGGTCGATCTCAATACCGACACCGTCATTGATTCGTGCTTCGGAGAAAAAATGCTCCATCTGTTCATAGAAATGGTCCAATACGCCTGATTGATGATGACGAATATCAAGTGTAAAGCTCACTTCTCCTGGAATAACGTTAGGTGTATTCGGAGAGACAGACATTTTGCCAACAGTGGCGACCATATGTTGATCTAGTTTTTTTGCAGAGTTGAGCAAACGTTGAATGAGTGCAGTTGTTGTATCCATTGCGTCTTTCCGTTGATTCATTGGTGTTGTTCCGGCATGATTGCTTTCGCCAGTAACGGTAATCGTATATCTTCGTTGACCTACAATGCTTTTTACAACGCCAAGTGATTCTCTAGCCTTTTCTAGCACAGAGCCTTGTTCAATATGGAGTTCAACAAAGCAGGAGAGGTCGTTTCGTAAAGCTTCTTGATGATGACCTAGACCAAAGCCGTTTTGCTCCATCGCCTCTTGCATTGTTATACCAGATGAATCTTTAATCAAGGCGGCATCAAAAGGTTTATGAATACCAGTTATATTTCCTGAACCCCAAAATGTGAGAGGAAAGCGACTGCCTTCCTCTTCACATAAAGATACCACATCGATTGTTTTTTTTGGTTTTCCAAATTCATTTATTAATTGGGTTACAGCCAAAAAGCTTGCAATGACACCGTATGCACCGTCATATTTTCCACCATTAGCAACTGAATCAATATGGGAGCCGGTTAAAATGACTGGTTCAGTCTGGTCTCTACCAATAGCACGTCCATACAAATTACCTACGTCATCGAAAAAAGGGGAAAGTCCTTTTTGTTCAAATAGCTCAAACAGCGTCTGTTGGGCTTGCATCCAAACAGGAGAATAGAGCAAACGTGTTACTCCTCCATCCTTGGTTAAGCCAAAAGACGCTAATTGATCAATATAAGTAGTGATTAATTGGTCAGTTGATGCATGTTTTTGTGTGGGCATATGATCCCTCGCTTTAATTTTCATGTCAGAAATGCTCCTAATGATTCTGTGTGTTACTGATTTTACTGTTAAGCTTTGGATAAATCATTGACATAATTATCATTTTTTAAGGGAGTTATTGTGTAAAGTAACCAATGAATTTTTCGAGAAGGATGATGGTATGACAATCGACGAGCTTTTAAATTTGCCTGTTTTCAAGGGGGCTCAACTCGTTGCTGGAGGAGCCGGGCAGAATAAACGGATTGAAAATGTAAATATGATGGATGCCCCGGATATTATTGATTATTTGAAGGAAGACGATCTTCTTGTAACAACTGCCTACCATTATAGAGATGATCGAATGCAGCTGCTTGAATTAATAAAAGCAATGCATAAAAAGGGGTGTGCTGGGATTGGGTTGAAAAAACGGTTTCTAGGAACAATTCCAGAGAAGGTCTTAACTTTTGCTGACTCAGTAGGATTTCCTATTGTCGCTTTACCAGAAGAAGTAGGGCTTGGATCAATTGTCAATCAATCATTAAGTGCCATTCTTGATTTGCGCACAAGTGAACTGAAAATGGCTCTTGAAACCCATCAAACATTTTCAAAGCATATTATGAGTGGGAAGGGGTTACCTCACTTGTTAGAAAATGTTGCGGAATTAGTTGGCTATCCAGTTATGTTAATTGATGAACGTTGTCAGCTTATTCATTCGTCTAGTCCACCTAGCCCCGTCTTAAACGGACTTGAATATCTGTATCGAATGGGTTATTCATTTTTCCAGACGGGAGCCCTTATACAAGCTTTACGTTTCTCATGAGTGAACCGAAAACAATTACAGCCTTTCCGATTTATACCGATAAATCCAAACGTGGTGCGTTAATTGTCCTTGGGGGCATGTCAGAGAAAAACAACAAAGAGATATTAACGGTCGAACAAGCAACGAATGTGATTGCTTTTGAATTAATGAAAGAAAATGCGTTAAAGCAATATACAAGAAGAGCGAAAAATGAGTTTTTTATTCATTTTATTAACGGGGAATTCTCATCAAAAGCGGAGGCTGTAAATCGAGCGAAAGAATTTGGATTAAAAAATAATCGCACGTATAAATGTATTGTTGGACGTCTAGATCAAGATGAAACTTACTTGGGTTTAAAGATAACCAAATCGAAATGGAAAAGGTTTTTGATTACGTGGAAGAAGAATTATCGATTTTTCCGTTTGAATCTCATTTGTTTATTAAAGGAGACCTTTGTTTCATTTTGATTGAAGGAGAATCAACAGACACTGATAGCGGATCCTTTTCATCCGTTCAATTAGCACTTGAACTCGTACAAGAACACGTTTTGCGACAATTTAAACGAACGGTTTCATTTGGGATAAGCAATATTTGTTATGAGTTTTGGGAGGTGCTTGAAGCCCATGGCGAAGCGGTTAACGCGCTTAATTCAGGTCGTTTATCTGGAAGTAGGCAATTTGTACAAACCTATCAGGCGAAAGACTTATCAAAGCTATTAAGGATGATCCCATCGGAAGATTTGATCGAATTTTGTGAGTATACACTGCAAAAACTATCTGAACCAAGCGTAAGTGAGTTAGGCCTTGTGCAAACATTAGCTGTTTACTTAGAAACACATTGTCAGATTTCCGAAACAGCTAAAAGACTTTATGTACACAGAAATACGATTATTTACCGACTTGAGAAAATCGAGGAGTTGCTCGGAAAAAATTTAAAAGATCCTGATACGACTCTCCATTTACGCTTGGCGTTACGGATTCAACACACGTTGCAAACATCTTAAATAATTAGTTTATTTGTACAAAGAAATTTGCTTTATTTGTTTAATGTAAACAATGACCGAATTGAAACTCGCCAGTATCATGAACAAAAAAGAGAGAGAGGTATTTCGTTATGCTTGCATTAACAAGGTTAAATGAAGTACCACTGAAAGAATTTACGACTTTGCTTTCAGACATTTATGAACACTCCCCTTGGATAGCTGAAGAAACTGGTCAGAAACGGCCTTTTAAAACAATTGATCAACTGCGTGTTGCACTGAAAACGACTGTTGATGAAGCTTCCTACGAGGACAAACTAAGCTTAATTAGAATGCATCCAGAGTTAGGAACAAAGAAGCCGCTAACTGTTCATTCAGCTCAAGAACAGCAACAAGCGGGTTTAAGTGGATTGACAGAAATGGAATCAATTGAATTCTCTAGACTAAACGCTGAATATTCGAAGAGGTTTGGTTTTCCTTTTGTGGAGGCTGTTAAGGGGAAGACAAAACGAGAAATCTACGAATCTCTACAGATTCGAATTAAACAAAATGAAGACAAAGAGTTTGTTCAAGCGATTAACGAGATTCATCGAATTGCTACCTTTCGGTTAAACGATCGGTTTG
>BAXC01000205.1 GCA_001310375.1 Bacillus sp. JCM 19041
CTTCATTCTACTTTGTTAAATGCGGTTAGAGATATTGAACGAATTGGCGATCATATGGAAAACATTGTTGAATTAAAAGATTATCAAAAGGCAAATAAAGTAACACTAAGCGATATTGCGCTTAATGATTTAAATGAAATGTTTGATCTAACTTATTCCACTTTGGAAGAGGCAATGGATTCACTTGAAAAAGATGATTTGGATAAAGCGCATGACGTTCTTAAACATGAAGAATTAATTGATAAAATGGAAAGAAAGCTGCGTAAACAACACATCCAACGAATGAATGATGGAGAATGCTCTGGAGCAGCTGGTATCATCTTTGTTGATATCATCTCGAATCTAGAACGGATTGGTGATCATTCAGTAAATATTGCAGAAGCAGTCATCGACGAACAATAGAAATGGAAGATCGGACAAAAAGTCCGATCTTTTTTTAAAAAAGGTATTGCACACTCTGATAAATCATGGTAATATAATTCTTGTCCTTAACGAAACACAAACGATCCACAGTAGCTCAGTGGTAGAGCTATCGGCTGTTAACCGATCGGTCGCAGGTTCGAATCCTGCCTGTGGAGCCATTGGCGGTGTAGCTCAGCTGGCTAGAGCGTACGGTTCATACCCGTGAGGTCGGGGGTTCGATCCCCTCCGCCGCTACCATAATATATACATAATGCATAATGACACAGCTTGGCGGTTGTGGCGAAGTGGTTAACGCACCGGATTGTGATTCCGGCATTCGTGGGTTCAATTCCCATCAGCGCCCCATCATATGGACTTAGCTCAGTTGGTTAGAGCACTCGGCTCATAACCGATTGGTCGTAGGTTCGAGTCCTACAGGGTCCACCATTTGGAGGAATACCCAAGTCCGGCTGAAGGGATCGGTCTTGAAAACCGACAGGCGGGTTACACCGCGCGGGGGTTCGAATCCCTCTTCCTCCGTTCTGAACGAAAACACTCTTTTTAAAAAGAGTGTTTTTTTATGTTTACGCATATGTAGAGTGGGAATAGAAATGATAGATAGATGAGAAAGTGCGAGCATATTCATTGCGGTACGCTTTCTTTAATGGTAATCTAATTGAGAAATCAGTTATGAAATTTGAAGGAGGAACTATACTATGGCTTACAAATTACCTGAACTCCCTTATGCAGCAAATGCACTGGAACCACACATTGATGAACAAACAATGAATATTCACCACGGTAAGCACCACAACACGTATGTGACAAACTTGAATGCTGCCCTTGAAGGTCATGAAGCTCTAGCAAGTAAAGACATTGACGAGCTTGTTGCAAGCTTGGATTCAGTTCCAGAAAATATCCGTACAGCTGTTCGTAACAATGGCGGCGGTCACGCGAACCACTCATTATTCTGGCAACTTCTGAGCCGAATGGTGGCGGTGAGCCAACGGGGGCACTAGCTGAAGAGATCAAATCAACATTTGGCAGCCTTGAAGAATTCAAAACAAAATTTGCTGATGCAGCAAAAGGTCGTTTTGGTTCAGGATGGGCATGGCTTGTTGTAAATAACGGCAAATTAGAAATCACAAGTACACCTAATCAAGACTCTCCACTAACTGATGGTAAAACACCAGTTCTTGGTTTAGATGTTTGGGAGCACGCTTACTATTTGAACTACCAAACCGTCGCCCTGACTACATTGCAGCCTTCTGGAATGTGGTTAATTGGGACGAGGTAGCAAAACGTTACGAAGCTGCAAAATAAGATTCACTAAAATCCGCAAAGCGTCATGCTTTGCGGATTTTTGTGTTTTCATGTTGGTATGTATAAATAATGCTAGCTACCACATGCTATGTTTTACTAAAAGGAAAAGAGGTTTTATGATGAGCAAAAAGAAACACAACAATCAATTTAAAGAAAATAAAAACAATGGAGAACATCGCAATGGCCATCTTAGCCAGTTTAAAAATCACTCGACTAATGGAGTGGAGCAGAATGAGTATATCTCCAGGAAAATGAAGAGGGAAGAAGGGCAAGGGATTGAGCCACTCGAATGAAAATGAGAAAGCTGCATTCATATGAGTGCAGTTTTATTTTGTATTTAAAGAATCGAAAAGTATGCATACGCCGATTTCAAACAGACACACTACTGTTGAGGTGGTGAGGTCATGCAACAAAAATGGGCAGATAAAGTTTTCGGCCATATCGAAGCAACAAAAGATTTTAAATTGCTTCTATCAATAGGCGGACTTTATGCGTTGAGTGTGGCGCTTTCCAATACATTTGTAAACATCTTTTTATGGAGCAGTCAGGACAATTTATTGACCTTGCGCTGTATAATTTAATGTCGGTCATTTTACAACCAATTGCTTTCATGATTGCTGGGAAATTAACGAAAAAGATCGATCGAGTCTATGTACTTCGTATAGGTGTAACGGTTATGTCGCTCTTTTACATTATGGTGCTCGTTGCTGGTTCTAGCGCTGCGCAGTATTTGCTTTTATTAGGTGCTTTACTCGGTATTGGAACGGGTTGCTATTGGCTTGCTTTTAATGTATTAACATTTGAGGTGACGGAACCTGAAACAAGAGATTTTTTTAATGGGTATTTAGGGTTGCTTACGTCATTTGCTGGTATGACAGGTCCAATGTTTGCAGGCTTGATTATTACAAGGATGAGTGGATATCAAGGTTATTTCTTAATATTCGGCTGTTCTCTATCTTTATTTGTCATCGCAGTATTGTTAACAATAGGAATGAGCAAACGGCATGCCGAAGGAAGATTTGAATTAAAGGAAGTATTTAAAGAGCGCAAGCGTAATAAAAATTGGAGACGTATCTTGTGGGCACATTTATCCCAAGGGTTGCGCGAAGGTACCTTTGTTTTTGTCATCGTTGTATGGGTCTATGTAGTAACAAGCAATGAACTTGCTTTAGGTACCTATGGTTTAATAACATCAGGTACTCAGTTTGTTTGTTATTATTTAACGGCTAGATTATTGAAGCCAAGTGCGCGTAAAAAGGCAATATTAACAGGCGGTTTGTTGCTTTATGGAGCGATTTTTCTGTTATTGGTTAATCTGAGCTTTGCCAAATTAATCACATATGGTGTGTTTATTTCAATTGCATATCCGATGTTGTTAATTCCTTATATATCGCTGACTTATGATGTGATAGGAAAAGCACATCGAGCTGGTGAATTACGGGTAGAATACGTGGTTGTTCGCGAATTGTTCCTTAATATGGGGCGAATCGCTTCGATCTTGCTATTTATCGCTGCAATCAAACTATTTCCAGAAAAACAAGCGATCCCTGCAGTCTTATTAATCGTTGGTTCAGGTCATGCTTTTATTTACTTATTTGTGCGTAAAATTCATTTGGATCCAAATAACCCACCTGAAAAACTTGTGCCTCCTGCTAACCAAACGGAAAGTAATGCCGGATCTGATAAAACTGTGTAAAATTGTTACATGCTTTGACAGCGTTCGTGGATTGGGTTTATACTAATAGAGAATTACCTGCCGTGTTCGTCCGCTTTTTTATGTTTCGAACCTTGAATGTGAAAAAGGGAGTTCTATATGATTAGCACAACGTCAAGCTAGCTTGTTCTAGACTTCGAAAGGCTAACTGCGGACACCCACCTACGAGAGTAGGTTCATGAAACATTCACTGCAAACGGCACTTGCGGGTAACGACTGTAACAACAATAGACATCCGCATTCCGGGTGTCTTTTCATTTGATATTTTGTCGTTCGAGGGGGAAAAGATTTGGGGGAAGCGAAAAATAAAAAACGCCAGCAAGTGTCAATGCGATTAAATATATTGTTTTTGATTGTATTTTTGCTGTTTTCTGCATTAATTTTGCGTCTTGGCTTAGTTCAAATTGTGAATGGTGAAGAATATGAAGAAGAATTAACTCATGTTTCTAACCAAACGGCTCTAGTTGATGCACCGAGAGGACTTATGTTGGACAGTTATGGTAATGTCGTCGTTGATAATGCGATGGAATTATCGGTTACATACACAAATCCAGGGAACCAAAAACAAAGTGAAAATGCTTGAATTGGCTGAAAAGTTATCCGAATATATTGAAGTGGATACAGAAAACCTTCGCTTTCGTG
>BAXC01000206.1 GCA_001310375.1 Bacillus sp. JCM 19041
CAAAAGCTATCAAAGGTCATATCCAACTATTAAAAGCATTTGAAGAACTGGCGATTGAAGCGGCTATAACCGGAGATAGAGCGCTTGTCTATCAAGCATTAATTATGAATCCTCTCGTTCGAGATGAGAATCAAGTCGAAACAGTGATGGAAGAAATGATTTCCGCTCATAGTACGTTTTTGCCCCAGTTTATTACAAAACAGCCATCCTTATGAAATAACTAGAAGAGAGTGAAAAACACTCTCTTCTAGTTTGCGTTTCATTAAAAGAGGGAAAGGTAGATGTGAAGTGATCAAAGGAGGCGGATTAGTGATGGGATTGTCTAAGGAAAAACAATCATTTTTAAAAAATGAATTACTCGAGATGAAAAATAGCATAGAAAATAGAACGTCTTCAGTCGAAGGGGAAATGTCTGAAGCAAGAGGCGACATCGCACGAGGAACCGATAATCATATTGCAGAAACAGCATCAGAATACGAAGATCGCGTAAAGACACAGACGATTGATGAAGCAGATCAAGAGAGACTAAATGAGATCAACGAAGCATTAACAAGAATGGAAGATGGAACCTACGGTATCTGTATTGATACTGGTAAAGAAATACCTTATGAACGATTAGAAGCACTGCCTTATGCAAAAAGAACGACTGAGGCTCAAACAAAAGCAGAAGAACCTTATACCGATAGTGGAGAAGAAGATCGTTCAAATGGCTAGCACATGCCGAAATGAACCGAGACACCGAGACAACTCGTGAATTAGAACGAGAACAAGATGCTGGAGCTCATTCTGGTGAAGGGGACGCTGCACTTCATTATAACGATCAGAAAGACGAACAATCTAATCAATAAAAATAAGCTGTAGACACAATGTCTGCAGCTTATTTTTGGTCGGTTTCAGTAAATCCTGAATGAATGAATTGAACGACGCTCCGAAAGAAACCAATATCGTTTAAGATCACAATTAACACGAGAATAACTGGACCTAGAAACAAACCAAAAGCTCCAAACATCTGCAATCCTGCAAAGAGCGAAATTAAAACCGCTACTGGATTCAAATTCATGTTTGTTGAGAGTATTTTCGGTTCGAGTAACTGGCGGATAATAACGATAATAACATAGAGGATTGCTAAACCAAGTCCTCCAGACATATCGCCAGAAACAAATAAATAAACAAACCATGGTATGAGGATTGTCCCTGTACCAAGATAAGGAAGCAATTCAGCAATTCCTACGACGATTGCGAGCATCCATGCCTTTTCAACTTGCAAAACAAGCAAACCTACAAAGACGATAACCGCAGTTACAAACATAAGGATAAGCTGTGCTCGAACAAAGCCAAACAAACGTCTGCGAACGGCCTGAATAAACTCTTTTCCTTTTTTACGAACAGACCTAGGTAAATGTCTATCGTAAACGGCTTGATAAAAACTCCAGCTTTTGCCCATGAAATAAATGCTTAAAATAATAAAGAGAAACGCAACTAAAAAGCTAGGTAATCCAAAAAAGATATTGGTAGCCACGTCCAAAACAGATTGTCCTAAATTACCTACAGCATTACTTAATACGCTGCCTAATTGATCAATCGAACCCGTTAGAGCGCTGTTCGTTCCCGCTCCAAAATCATCAAACAAGCCAAGCACTTGTTGCCAATAAGGCATATGCTCTCATTAAAGAAGATCTGGATTTTTTGTGCACCTTCCTCAATCCATGAAGGTACTTGTTCAATGAATTGGCTGAGGCTAAGATAAATCAATGAGATGATGCCTGTTAGAAGAGCACTAATCGCAAGAATTCCACCTAAGAGACCAAAAAGACTTGCAAATCCACGGCTAAACTTTAACTTATGTTGAAAGAAACGAGCTACTGGTTGAAGCATCCATGCTAGTAATGCCGCAAACCAAAAGGGATATGTTAGGGAAAATAGGCGGGCAAAAAGCACCCTGCGACAATTAAGAATATAATAATCGCAAATGTACGTAAAATCATCCAAGCGACATCGCGCGACAAGCCCACACCTTCTTCCTAATTCAATAAAGGTTTTTAAATAATTGTAGTTCCCGTATGTGCTGCTGTCAAATGCAACCAATCTAAAAACAGACCTGAGTACAGGTCTGTTTTTTAGATTATTCGAGTGGTTCCAGAGGAAGTACCATTACTTCAACGCGCCTATTTTCCTGCCGACCTTCTTTTGTATCATTTGTGGCAATTGGATGGTATTCTCCATATCCAGTAAATGAGAGTTGGGCAGGTTCGATATCACCTGATGCCAAAAATAAATTCATCACATTAAACGCTCGACTACTACTCAACTCCCAATTCGATTCAAATTGAACACTATGTATCGGTACATCGTCTGTATGTCCAGAAATTTGTATGAAGCGAGGTGGATCAGAGGCGAGCATGCTAGATAATTGTTCCATTAATTGATGAGACTCATTTTTTAAAGTTGCGCTCCCTGAATCGAAGAGAATACCATCATTAATCGTTATTAGGAGACCAGATGCACCTAATTCCGTTTGAAGTCGATCCGCAAGCTGCATTTCTTCTATATAACCGTTTAACCGTGATTGCAGCTGTTCCAATTCATTCATTTCTACTTGAGCCATCTCACTTAACTCTGAGGTTTCTACAATTTCATGCTTTGTTGGCTTTTCTGAAGCATTAATTGAATCTTGATTATCCAATATCCCTTTGCCACCAAGAGTATCGGATAAGACAACGCGTAGCTCATCATACTTTGCCTGATCTACTTGCCCCATTGCAAACAAAACAATAAATAGAGCAACAAGCAGTGTAAGCATATCTGCATAAGGCAAGAGCCATGTTTCGTCAATATGATTATTTTCTGACCGCCGTTTAGATCTCCTGTTCTGTGACATTTCCGCGATCGGCTCCTTCTTTATATGCTTTTTGTACTTTCTCTTCCATGTAAACAGACAAGTACTCTTCGATCGCTCTTGGTGAGCTACCGTTAATGATCGCGATTGTTCCTTCAATGATCATATGTTGATTTAATACTTCGACCTTTGATTTCCGACGTAATTTATTTGCAAAGGGATGCCACAATACATACCCAAAGAATATCCCAAGGAGCGTAGCCACAAAAGCTGCTGCAATTGATTCACCAAGCATTGTAATATCATCTAGGTTACCAAGAGCAGCAATTAACCCTAAGACGGCTCCTAACACACCTAGCTTGGAGAGTACGTACCCGCTTGACTAAAAATAGCAGCGCCAGAGTCATGTCTTTCTTGCATAGCTTCAATGCGTTCATGGAGCGTATGTCTAATAAAATCAGGGTCTTGACCGTCAATCATCATTCGTGAAGCTTGTTGAAAAAAAGGGTCGTCTATTTCCTCAATTTTACTTTCTAATGCTAACATCCCATCTCTACGTGAAATGGTCGCATATTCAACAAACTTATTAACGATCTCTGTTTGAGAGGCATCACGACTATTTGTAAACAAGACACCAAATAATTTAGGTATACGCCTAATATCAGAATAGGGAAATGCAATAAAAACAGTCGCGATTGTTCCAAGTACAATGATTACAACAGCCGCTGGATTTAGAAGTACTTCAAGGTTGAACCTTTTAAGAGCATACCGAGTATAAGCGTACCCACTCCTAAAATGATGCCGATAATTGATGACTTATCCATGAATTTCTCCTTTATATAAAAAAATCTGTCCTTATCTTCTTGAATCGGACAAATTGTTCTTTACTTGAAGTCTTCAAACGAATTTCGCAGCTTTGTCACTTTATTTGATCCAAAAGGCTTAGAATTCTATGGGTAATATTGCATAAAAATTCTTGTTTTGCCCATAGTAACAGAAGAGGGAGGTCATCTTTATGACAGCGACTACCCAATTTATCCGTTGTTCACTAGTGATGATCGGCGCAATCATCGCCGCAATCGCTATCGAATGGTTCTTACTTCCAAACAGTATAATCGACGGGGGTATTATAGGGATATCACTTATCTTAAATACACTTACGCAAATTAACTTTGGTTTGCTTGTATTTTTCTTAAATTTACCTTTTCTCTATGTTGGCTATAAAC
>BAXC01000207.1 GCA_001310375.1 Bacillus sp. JCM 19041
TTCCAACCATCTTCCATTCTTTCCATCGATGGAGTCGAAGAAGACCGACTGGGTTTCTACTAATACAAATATCGATTCAACCGAGTCACTCTCTCTTCCATACTGATCGCATTTTTCTCACGATTGACGGTTAGATGCAGCGGTTCCTCTAGGTAGTAGGTCATCTACCTCATCATTTGATGAGCGGCGCTGATCATGGGACGAAAGTAAATGTGATTCGGAATAACGCTAACAAATACTCTATATCAGCAATGTGTGCCGTCCCAAGCTCGCTCGAAGGAGTGAATTTACAAACCGAGCCATTGACGAATCGCTTTTGGCGTTTGGAATTGAACGTTTGTTAAGTCTAAAAGGATGTCCCTACGATAATGCGGTAGCTGAATCGATGTTTCATATCGTGAAAGTCGAGTTCCTAAAGCGCTATACGTTCGACACAATCACGGACTTAGAACATGAATTAGCTGACTATCTTCATTAGTACAATCATTTTCGTCTAAATGGAACCTTACAGTATCAAAGCCCCATTGAATGCAAACAAAACGCCCGCAAAAAAAGTGTCTAGAAAAGTGTTGACGGTTCGAACCTTCTCTTTTGTGACCACACGTACTCCGTCCTCCTATATGTCCCCTCCCGCTTCCTTCAGGTTCCGAGTCATCTCGAACACCCTTACCATTAGCTAACAGCTACACGATCTTCACAGTTCGGGACTTGAACCCTGGGGCTTGCGCACATTGTGCGCACAAAAAAGAGGTATCTCTATAGAGATACCTCTTCAAAATAAGTGCTTCTTAGTTGTTTTTTCCTGCTTCAATCATTAGGAATACTGCAGCAAGGATATGAAGTACCATACCAACACCAGGAATCCAACCAAGAGCCGAAGCTAACACGCCCAGAATATGACCCGTTTTGCTACGGTTTTCTTTAGCTGCAAAAACTAAACCAATGATATGTAGAATAAGCATAATTCCTAATGGAACCCATGCAAGACTTAAAATAAGTAGTCCACCTATCATAGGAAAGCCCCATAAAGCTTCTAACCCACCAAATGTCCACTTCATTACGCGACTCGGACCACCAGTATTTCCTTGGCTATCAGCCGGCGCGCTTACTTGTTTTACATCTTCAATTACTTCTGTCTTCTCGACAGATTCAAGCGTCTTATCGCTCATTAGTCCACTTCCTCTTAAAATAATAGTATGAATGAATAAATTGCGGTAATTTTACCCTACTTTAGTTTACCATAAAATAGTATATAAGTTATGTTTTTTTGTTTATTAACGGAATCAATTCCATGTCTCTGAGCACTTGCAGATCTAAGACCAAACCACTATAAAAAGAGCACCTCCCCAAAATCCCGTATTAATGAGAGCTTCTACACGAGGATTCTTGTAAACTGCCCTTTCAATGCTGTTGGGGTTGACGAATAGGCGACTAAAAGTGGGGAAAACGGGAATAGTACCGGATAATCGTTCATCAGTGAAAAAGCTTGTCGACTGTCTCGTTTTCACGGGACTTTGTCAACACTGAACAACCATTTTTTAATCTAATTCTTTTTTTTGATGACAAAAATCCCACCACAATGAGACATTGGATGAAATGTAATTTCTGCAAATAAACGTGCCTCTTTTATAAGTTCATCTGCAACAAAATAATATTCCTCTTCATCCCAGTCTGTTAAATGGTCACGTCGACATTGTTCTAAATGTGTACGCGTTTGAAAAGCAACGTCGCCAATGTACAATGTCCCTTCCTGTTTTAACAAAGCAACTGTTTCTTTTAGAAAAGTCTTCTTATTGGCATCTGTTAAATGGTGCAGCGCATATGTACTAACAATTGAATCATAACGCTTCTTTTTAACCTCTCTAGGTAAGCCTCTCGTTATATCCCATTCTAGCAACATAGCTTTAGGCATCTTCCTAGTTGCAATCTCAATCATCCTGGCTGAAAAGTCAATACCATCGATTTGATGACCATTTTCATACAATTTGTTCGCTAATAGTCCTGTTCCAAAACCAATATCTAGTATGGCTGAATGTTCCTTTTCCAACATCTCTTTAAATAGTTGATTAAGAATCGCCTTGTACCCGGCAAACGGATATACATTATTCTCTTCACTTACTTGTACTGTTTTATCGTAGCTATCTGCCCACATATCAAAACCTTTATTTGTTAACAATAAATGCTCCCCCTATTTAGCAGTTAGCACTCTTGTTATAAGATGTACTTAACTAGATTGATTGTTCTTCTCCTATTTGATAAACATCTTTACTATAGCGCATATATATCCCCTCTCGATTTCGGAAGTTTCACTTTATATAAAGATCACTCTAACAGAAAAGAGCCATTTTTTAAACAATTTTCCACTCTCTCTGGTCGACCCCTAGCAAATTATTTAAATTATCATATAGACTAAATCTTTCGAATAAGTTATGTTTCTATTATAGAAATGACGTTTTACTAGCTGTTCCATTTTCAAACTATTTGTACTTTAGGGGGAGAACAAATGAAAAAAGGTTTTTTGCTTATGGTTGGATTTGTTGCTGCAGGTGCGCTTACTGCATGCGGAGGTGGTGAAACATCAGGAGAAGATTCCTATAACATTGGAGTGGTGCAATACGCTGACCACCCTTCGCTTGACCAAGCCACTGAAGGTTTAAAGCAGCGATAGAAGAAGCTGGTCTTAATGTTACTTACAATGATGCCAATCCAAATGGAGATCAAAATCAATTGCAATCAATCGCAGACAATTTCGCAAGTGAAGGACTTGATTTAGTTTTCGCTAATGCCACTCCAGCCGCACAATTTATGGAGTCATCGGTAACAGATGCCCCGATCCTATTTACTTCTGTCACCGATCCAGTTGGAGCACAGCTCGTTGAGTCACTGGAAGAACCTGGTGGCAATGCTTCAGGTACAGTGGACTTTCATCCGGATGCCATCTCAAATTCGATTGAGTTAATGAACGAAGAATTTGGCTATGAGGATATTGGTATGATTTACAACACAGGAGAACAAAACTCCCAACACCAAGTCTCACTTGCAAAAGAAGCCGCGGCTGAACATGGTATGACTATTCATGAAGCGCCGATTCAAACAACTGCGGATGTGCTAACTGCGGCTGAAAGTTTACTTGGAACAATTGATGCATTTTATATTATTACGGATAATGACGCAGTCGCTGGGCTTGACTCCATTATTAATGTAGCCGAAAGAGAAAGCCTACCATTGTTTGTTGGTGAGCTTGATTCAGTAGAAGCAGGTGGTTTTGCAGGGTTTGGATTCTCTTATTATGATATCGGTTATAAAACCGGTGAAATGGCTATCGACATTTTAGAGGATGGCACTGATATTAGTACGATGTCGGTAGAGCTCCCACCTGAACTTCAGCTTGTTTTTAATAAAGGAGCGGCTGAACGAATGGGATTAGAATGGAACGATAGCTGGAACGAATTATCCGATGATATCATTGACGAGTAACTGCAAAGGAAGTGGACAACGATGTCAAACCCAATTTTTCTCTCCACCTTTGGAGCGGTTGAACTTGGTTTAATCTATGGAATTATGGCACTGGGAGTGTATTTGTCGTTCCGTGTGCTAGATTTTCCTGATCTCACTGTTGATGGTAGTTTTGTAACAGGTGGAGCGGTAGCTGCAATTATGATTTCAAGTGGCTACCCACCACTTTTAGCGACGTTTTGCGCACTATTAGCTGGTTTTCTAGCTGGTTGTATTACAGGAACACTTCATACAAAAGGAAAAATCAACCCACTTTTATCCGGTATTTTGATGATGATAGCCTTATATTCAATAAATTTACGAATTATGGGAAGTTCGAATATATCGCTTCGCAATGATGAAACGCTTGTTTCGTCATTTGCAACATGGTGGCAAGGTCTGCCTATTGACAATGCATTTAACCGTTTCCTCTCTTCTATTGGCCTATCAAGTTTTACACCTTCTACTTGGGGAATCGTATTATTTATGCTTGTCCTCGTATTAGCGGTAAAGCTAATCATTGATTTCTTTCTTAAAACCGATCTGTCTTGCGTTACGCG
>BAXC01000208.1 GCA_001310375.1 Bacillus sp. JCM 19041
CCTCAACTGTTTCATCATTATCCAATTGAATATTGACAACTTTATTTTCTTTGAATTCAACGATCAACCAAGATCCTTCTTGAACGCCGCTAGGAATCTGATCGGCCACTATGTTATACTCATCGTCCTTTTCGCCAATTAATAAAGTTGCGATTCCATCCTCTATTCGATCGAGATTTGCTTTTACTCTCATACTTATCACCTCTCTGTCTGTACCGTGTAACCAGTATTTGTTACATTTACGGTTACAGTCCCATCTTCAGCTGTACCATATACTTGTGCTCCGACTGATTGTACACTTTCGATAGCTTCTGGATGAGGGTGTCCGTAACTATTATCCACTCCCGCAGAATAAATAGCGATCTCTGGAAGAACGGCAGACATAAATGCTGAACTACTTGATGTGCTTGATCCATGGTGACCCATATGATAGATGTCGCTCTGTAAATTAACCCCCGCTTCAAGCATCATATTTTCAGCTCTTTCTTCAGCATCACCAGTAAATAAAAAGCTTGTATTTTCCACAATCATTCGAAAGCTCAGGGAATCATTGTTTAAATCACCAGTAAGGTTTGAAGGATGGGCAATAGTAAAATCTAGCGGACCTACGGAGTACGAATCCCCTACTTCTGGATACTCCACGGAAATGTTAGTCTCAATTAACGCATCAAGTAGTCTTTCATAGACTTGAGATGTTGCTTCTGTTTCTGACATCCACACTTCATCAGGCGACATCTCATTAACAATCACATCCGCATTCATAATGTGATCAGCGTGTGCGTGAGTCAATATAAGCAAGTCTAAGTCATTTACACCACGTTCTTCTAAATGATCTAATGTTGATCTGTTTCCGCCAGTGTCAATTAAAATCGTTGTATCTCCAGATCTAATTAGTGTGCTATCACCTTGACCAACGTCAAGATATTCTACAGATGTAGTTGCTTGCAGATTAAACTTCGCTACTGAAATATGAGATGTAAGCACGATCGTTACAAATAAAATTAGTGACACTATTGATGTAATGCGTTTAAACGTTTGCATATCGGCCTCCTCAATTTATATTTCAGAACAAGCATAGCTTAAAAATTGGATAACATCATAAAATTGCGACATTTCCCAACACATATTACAAAAACTTAATAAAGGCTCAATACTTAAATAGTTCTTCATTGGCTCAAGATGATCATTTTCTAAAACGCGGCAAACTCCTGTGGAAGGCATGTGGATGATGCTGTATAGCACAAGTAGAACGTGAGTGGAGTAAATCATCGTAAAACAACTGCTGAAATTCACTTAAAATGCTGGACCGCATTTTGTATTGGAATGCTTCCTTGGATTAGATTTTGTAATTCAGGTGCGGTGCTATAATAATATAACACGTTAACAGGTAAGGAGTCGGTATAATATACGCATGTGGTAAGGTATTTGGTTCTAACCAATTGCCAAACTTCTTCAGCGACCACAAACATTCCCGATAATCAAAAATTTCTTTCTGTTGCTGGTACACGAAGAATTTGTTCATTTGTCCTCAACGATTATTATTCTTACCGAGTCCCTGCTCTAGGTGATATAGTTTTATTATATCCAATTACTGGACTCATTTTGCCTGAAGTTTCAAGATCATATCGATTCAACAAAATACACAGATTCTTTTATATTTTATATATGGAATCAGTGTTTCTTCGTTATTAATTATTAATTTCGCAAAATCTTCTCCAGCGCTTTTCCCTTTGCTAACTCATCGATCAGCTTATCCAAATAGCGAATTTCCTGCATAATTGGTTCTTCGATGTCTTCTACTCGGACACCGCAGACCACACCTTTGATCAATTCCCGCGAAGGATTCAGTTGGGGAGCTTCCGCAAAGAATGTCTCAAAGTTTGTTTGTTTTCCCAATTGACCTTCTAACTGTTCCTGGCTGTATCCTGTCAACCAACGGATGATTTCATCGACTTCTGTTTTCGTACGTCCTTTTTTCTCCGCCTTCGTAACATAATGGGGATAGACACTTGCAACACTCATTGTATAGATCTTATGTTTGGTCATGATACATCCTCGCTTATATGGTTTTCTTTATTTTATCACGAAAAACAGTCAGAAAATACCTAACGCAGTGAATGTTACAAGTCCAGCAACTGCCGGAAACCCGAGCTATATTGTCCTTTGTAAATCTTTAGCTGGTGCAGCTTTAGGAGGATTTATCTTTTTCGGTCTAATTTGACTTCTTTCTAAGAAACGATCTTTTTTAAGTAAAAGAGTCTAATGCCTTACATGCTAACGTTTCGTTCCTTAAATGCTTTATAGCTATGTTTTTTCTAACTCTTCAGCGGGTACATTACTCCTATATAGATTGGGGGATTCACCATGAAACGCTGGCTAGAAGTTATAATAGTAACCCTCGTTGTCTTTGTAGGGGGCATCATATTAAGATTTATTTTTCCTGGAGCAGTAAGTTGGAGCGCTATTATCCTCACAACATTTATTGTGTTTTTAATCTGGACGATCTTTGCTTCACCTAGGAAAAGAGTGTGATGCCCTTCATGGGCTCACGTTTCCCCTCCTTATATATGATCGCGTTTTAATTCATCCTCCAATGGTATTGGCAGTTTACACCCAAAATATGGAGGTTTTGTCTGTCCTGATATTAAGCGGCAGGTACCGCATTAATATTTAACGAAACCTAAGACTTTGAACGTACGTAAGTTTGCTAAGAGGTGATTCTTGTGAAAAAGCTATACTACATTGCATCTGCTGTTTTTCTCCTATTAGCTATCGGACAATTTCTCGTGGGAGCAAGTCCTTTCTCGTATGTCGTTCAGTTACTGCTAGCCATCAGTTTTTTTCTTTCAGCATCGTTAGAATCAAAGAAATCGAAAACCGAGTAGAGTGGCGGCAGAGCTGCCCCTGTATTCATAAACCAATCTAGCTCAAATACATTATTCACGTCCAACGATACCGCAGTTAAGCATATCGTCCTCATATAGCGTTACTCCTTCATCTGCCGAAACAAAGGTGTATATAGTAATACCACGGTGATTCTGGTCAACCTCCGTTAACGTATACGCTGGAGCGGTAGGAAGTAATGGAATACAAAGAGCAAGCAAAAATTTAATCATGATTGTTCCTCCAGTTAGTTAGCAGAAGGCGGATCTTGGCACCTCCTCTATAGACAAATGATCCTTGCCAAAACTGCGTTAGTTCGTTATGAGATACGACTAGCAAAGGAGGATTGGCTCATGTTTCACCGTTGCTACCTTTTGCTTATGGCCCAGTAAGGTGCAGCACCTCCATTTCTTCCAAGCATTCCATTGGATAACAGCCGCCGGTAGTTTGATCCATGCTGTTCCCCTCGCTTTCATTCGACCAAAAGCTAATATTGTCCTAGATAACTTGTCCAATTTTTTCACAGCAAGACTCTCTGGATTGAGTCCTGCATAAAGCATTAAGTACTTTTTCTATTTGCTTTATCTTGCTGCTTTTTTATAATTCGTGGCACGGAGGTCTTCATAAACAACCTATATAAATTCATTACCGCCTCTTTAGATGGCTTACTTGTATCTCGTTCGTCCACCCTAATCTCCTCCTTTTTGTTAGGGTATGTGACTAGGACGGTGGGACTGACCAAAATAAGCCGTGACCCAAAAAGAAAAAATTTTTGGCTCAGTCATTTAAACAAAGCCCAATTATAAAAAATCAAAAAACAAACGAAAAAGCTTACAACCAGTGAATATATATAATTTTACAAAAGAACTGTTGCATGAAACTGATTATAAAAGTTGTATAGGAGTGATAAATAATGAAGTTAGGAATTTACTATGAAGAACGAGATGGAGAACTTTTACCCATATGGTTACTCCTCCCTGTTCATACAAATGAAGAATACAAAACATTTAATATAACAGCCCCTTTTGAGCGTATAGAGG
>BAXC01000209.1 GCA_001310375.1 Bacillus sp. JCM 19041
TTCTAACTATTCAGGAGGTTTTGAGGTGAACACGATTGATTCAGTAGTCGAAACAGAAAAAGTAAAACCAGCTATCTCAAAAAAAAGATTCACGCAAGGCTCTAATTGCCAGTTTAATTGGGAGTTCCATTGAATGGTTTGATTACTTTCTTTATGGCACCGTTGCAGCGATCGTATTAAACCAGCTTTTCTTCCCGTCCTATGATCCTGTTGTTGGTGTGATGCTTGCTTATGTCACATTCGCATTGCCTTTCTTTATTCGCCCACTTGGTGGGTCATCTTTAGTCATATTGGCGATAAGATTGGTCGTAAAAAAACACTTGTCATTACACTTTCTCTTATGGGTGGAGCGACAGTATTAATTGGTCTTTTGCTACTTATGAGATGATTGGGGTATGGGCACCGATCTTACTAATTACACTGCGCTGTATTCAAGGGCTCGGCATTGGCGGTGAATGGGGCGGCGCGCTACTCCTTGCGGTCGAATATTCACCAAAGAAAAAACGAGGTCTCTTTGGAAGTGTCCCGCAAATGGGTGTAACAATTGGTATGTTAATGGGAACGCTCGCTATCTCCGTCATGAGCTTGCTACCTGATGAGCAATTTATGGCATGGGGCTGGCGTGTTCCATTTGTTTTAAGTGCTGTTCTTGTTTTCCTAGGTTTATGGATTCGTAAATCTCTTGATGAAACACCTTCTTTTAAAGAAGCAAAAGAATCAGGGAATATTGCTAAATTCCCACTGTTTGATACATTCCGCTATCACTGGCGTTCAGTATTGATCGCGGTTGGCGCAAAAATCGTCGAGACTGGACCCTTTTATATTTTTTCAACGTTTGTAATTGCCTATACAACAACGTATTTAACATTTGATCGATTAACCGCCTTGAACGCCGTTACAATCGGGACACTTGCGGCTACTCTGATGATTCCACTAATGGGGTCACTTTCTGATAAGGTTGGCCGAAAGCCCGTCTTTATTTGCGGAACGATTGGTATGATCTTGTTTGCTTTTCCTTACTTTTATTTGCTTTCACTTGGTTCAACTCTTTGGTTATTTGTCGCTACCGTGGTTGCCTTAGGGGTCTTCTGGGCACCTGTCACTGCTGTACTCGGAACAATGTTTTCAGAGATTTTCAGCGCAAATGTCCGTTATACAGGTGTAACTGTTGGCTATCAAATTGGCGCAGCTGTTGCAGGCGGAACCGCACCACTGCTTGCCACTTATTTGCTTAATACATTTAACAACTCTTCTGTCCCAATTTCACTCTATATTATCTTAGCAGGTATCATTTCGATTATTGCCGTCCTAGCAACAAGGGAAACAAGACATCGAGAACTCGATTAAAAAAGGTGGTCTCCTCCGATGAAAATTTTAACAAAATCAACAATTGAATCGCTTTATAATATGGAAGATTGTTTAAAAGATATTGAAGAAGCGTTTCTTGTTAACCGTAACGCCGAAACGCCAGTCCGAACCGCTCTCGCTCATACGGCGACAAACGGTACAAGCCTTTACATGCCAGCATACAGCGAAGCACTTGGCTATAGTGCCATTAAAATGGTGAGCGTTTTCCCAGATAACCCGAAATCAGGTAGACCTGCGTTGCGCGGCGCAATTCTTTTAACAGACACGACTACTGGCGAGCATGTCGCTTTAATGGACGCATCTTATTTAACGATTTTGCGCACTGGCGCAAGCAGTGGCGTTGCGACAAAATACCTCGCTAAAGCAGATGCACATACTTTAAGCGTCATCGGTACTGGCGCCCAAGCAATCGGACAAATACTGGCTGTACTTGCAGTAAGAGACATCCACACAATTTGCTTATACAACCGTACACACGAAAAAGCAAATCGATTTGCGCAAGATATGCGGGGGCAACTACCGAGTTGGAATGGTGAGATCATCGTCGCAGAATCTGCGAAAGCAGCAGTCGAGGTTTGTGACATCCTTGTGTGCAGCACGAAGTCAGACACACCAGTTTTTAATGGAAATGATTTAAAACCAGGTACTCATATAAATGGAATTGGCTCGTTTCAAGCATCGATGCAAGAAGTAGATGTAACAACATTAAAGAGAAGCAATAAGATTGTTGTTGATACCATTGAAGGTGCGCAGCACGAAGCAGGCGATTTGCTCATTCCTGCTGAGACTGGTGCATGGAGCTTTGATGAACTGTATAGCGAACTGTCTCCTATTCTTGCAAATGAAACACCTGGTAGAGAAAATGACGAGGAGATTACCTTTTATAAATCGGTTGGAGTTGCTTATTTGGATACAGCTGTAGCGGTTGCTGTTTATAAGAAAGCAATCGAAGCTGATGTAGCGAAGAAGTTGCTTTGCACGATTAATAGCAAACAAAACAGGGACACACCCGTGAATGTCCCTGTTTTGTTTTCATTTTATTCCCAGTTGGTTCAACTTTCCGGCTCGCTGTGCAACTTCTTTGCCAATCTCCAGTGCAGCCGTTGCCGCAGGAGATGGTGCGTTGCAAACATGGAGCGTACGTTTCCCAGAAACGATGTGGAAATCATCTACGAGCTCGCCGTTTATCGTCAGTCCTTGAGCACGAACCCCACTTGGTCCAGGAATAAGGTCTTCTTCCTGAACTTCCGGGATCAGTTTCTGCAAATTTTGCACAAATAGCTTCTTGCTGTACGAACGGCGCATCTCTTCAACGCCTTCCTTCATAAACTTGCCCGCGATCTTCCAGAATCCTTGGTAAGTGAGGGTTTCTGATAGATCTCTCGCACTAAAATCCGTTTTCTTATACCCTTCCCGTTTAAACGAAAGAACCGCGTTTGGCCCTGCATCTACTTCCCCATCAATCATTCTTGTAAAATGAACGCCAAGAAAAGGAAAGTTTGGATCAGGCACAGGATAAATCAAGTTTTTAACAAGATAGCGTTTTTCTGGCTTCAGTTTGTAGTATTCACCGCGGAAAGGCACGATCTTCATATCAAGATGATAACCTGCAAGTTTTGCAATTCGATCACTATGCAATCCAGCGCAGTTAATCAGATAGCGTGTGCGGTAACGCTCCGTATCGGTTTCAACCTCGACATGCTCGTCTGCTTCTTTAATGCCAATTATTTTTTGAGAGAGTGCCAATTTCCCACCCTTCTCTACAACAAGTTCTGCGAGTTTCTCGGAAACGTGTTTGTAGTTGACAATGCCCGCAGCTGGAACACGGATGCCAGCCAGACCGTTCACATGTGGTTCAATGTCCAGAAGCGCTTCCCGCGAAAGCAGGTCTACCTCTAAACCATTATCCAAACCCCGTTGATACAAGTTTTCCAGTTGTGGGAGTTCCTTTTCTTCCGTTGCGACAATGACTTTTCCGCAAATGTCGACCTCCAACCATGTTCGATGCAAAAGGAGCGCATCGATTCACTGCCTGCTTTAGCAAACTTCGCTTTAAAACTACCCGGCTTGTAATAAATCCCAGAATGTATGACTCCGCTATTATGACCGGTTTGATGGCACGCTACTTCTTTCTCTTTTTCTATAATTTGAATTGTTGCCCTTGGCTCTTGTTGTTGAAGCGCATAAGCAACAGATAAACCAACAATTCCACCACCAACAATGACGTAATCAAGCATCATGATACTCCTCTCGTGTTGCCTCAGTTAACACTTCGACCAAGTGCTTCACCTCGATTTTTTCTGTTAACCCTGCCCGCTCAACGCCAAGCTTCATCTGAAGATGGCAGCCGGGGTTTGTTGTAATGATCAATTCAGGTTGTGCGGTCTCAACATGAGGCATTTTCGAGTCTAAAATCGCCATCGCCTCATCAAAATGGAGCATATTGTAAATGCCTGCCGAGCCACAGCACATGTCTTGCTTTAGCACTTGTTTATACGTGAG
>BAXC01000210.1 GCA_001310375.1 Bacillus sp. JCM 19041
TTCCAGCCACAAGTCGGAGATTCGAGCACTCTTTGTGGAGATTCGGTGTTTGAAGGCGGAGATTTCATCGCAATTGCGGAGATTCCAGCCCGCAATGCGGAGATTCGAGCACTCTTTGTGGAGATTCGGTGTTTGAAGGCGGAGATTCTGATACTTCTTCTTTCGTTATTTACATAAAGACATTCTCAAAGAGTATGAAACATCCCTTGACAGTGCTCGTTTCTCCTATAATAAACAAAAAGCGCTAACAGGAGCGCTGTACCGATCCGGATATTAGTATTTATTTATTCCGTTCTCGTTCTAATGCATTTTCTAATCCGGCACGGGCATTGCTTAGGTTCGAATATTGCAGTGTAAGTGCATCAGTTCGTTCACTAATTTTTCTTTCGGTTCTCTCAATCGCATCACCTACAGCATCAAGCAAGTCTTGGTATGGACTGACCACTTCTGTTTCACGCAAGTCCTCAAACTGATCCGCCTGCTTGCCTGCCCATGTCGCTTGTGTGAGCACCGGTTCTTTAAATTTCGTATTCGAATGACTCATAATGCTTTCCTGGCCAATTAAACGCGCCCGGCATGACCGTAAGCGACTAAGACGCTCTTGGTCTTCTACGATTCCACTTTCAAGTAGGCTAATTCGCTGCCGAAAACTTTCTACAGACATGAAACATCCTCCTTTATGAAACAGTTAATTTCGTTTGAAAGAAAACGCTACTAAGTTCAAGCCACTCTTGTTTTGATTTCTTTGAGATCTTCACTTGCTGCTGATCATTTTCTAGTTCGTAGAGCACAATCCAAATACCGTTTGGTGCCGGAAGAAAAAAGAAGATGTCATTCATGTACATCCCCTCGTTTGGACTAGCGATGACGAAGGAACTTCCGTTTTTTAACGTCCAATCATGCGCAGATAAACCGAAAACAAACTCATTAAACCCAATCAGCTCATCTTCATTTAACAAAAACGACAAGTCTTGTCGCAGCGGCTCTACCTGTTCTGGATCCGTCAACTGGTCAAATTGTTCAGGTGTTAATACAAACTCCTGTTTTACCACGCCCTCTGACGTAAAACCAAAGAATACATCAACCTCTTTTTGCGCATCCTTTGTTTCGATCCGCCCGAAGATATGAATGACATCATTGATAACCTGATGATACAACCAATACGCATCACTTAATTGATGAAACAATAGCGACCGTCCATTCTCCCTGTCAACGAACCTTACCATATACGCTGAATCCGCATAATCATTCACAAAGGCAATCAATTCATCTGGCAATGGAACGTCATCTTTCGCTGCTTTGCCAGCGTCCCAAAGTCCTTTTAACATTAATTGGTGGGCCGCGCCTTCCATTACCGTATCCCAACCTTCAGGCGACTTTTCTCCAAGCAAGCTTTCCCCAAGTCCCCTTGCCATCTCATGATGCCCACACATGCTTAGCAAACATACTAGCTCTTCCGTTGAGCAGTTCAACAATGGTTGCATTTCCCCAACTCCTTTATTTAACAATTATTCCGGAAAAATCGCGTCAAGTAAAGGTAAAACAAAGCCAATTAAGATAAAAAAAGCAAAAAAGATAAAAAAACCATAATAAAGCAGCTTTGTTTTTATGAATCCATACTTGGCCGACACACTCCGATACGAAAAATAGGCCAAACGTATAAAGATCCAAAAGATCATATTGAAAACATGGTCAGGCCATCTCTTTGGTTTTTTTGTGTAAAGCCCCTCAAGTTAAGTCGCATAGATCGATGGATACCAAATAGCCATAATACTCCCGCATTCAGGAATTGACCGCCCGCAACTGCTCCAATAAAAGCAAACACCATCTCCATCTTCTCCCGCTCTCGACATATCCGCTAAAAACCAAACCAATCGTACAAACCAAGATTCTCAAGCATCGGGTTCACAAAACCAAACAAGAAAATAAATGAGACCACGATTCCAATCCCATAGTATCCTTTCATCTTAATAAACCCGCGCTTCTGCGAACATTGCACATAAGATAAATAAGCAACACTGATCATTGTCCAAAATATAAAATTAAAAAAGCGATCCATAAAATGGGTTGGATTCTTTGTTCGAAAACCTTCTAGATAAGATGAATAGCTCGAGGGGTACCCAAAGATAAGTAAAACGCCAGCATGCATAAACTGGATCGTGACACAAAATCCCAAAAACAAAAAAGGAAATGAGAGCAGCTCACCCATGTGTTACACACCCATTCTTATAATCTGTTTGCATCAAATAATCTTAAGAAACAATATCCTTCTATCAGCATTGATTATTTTTTGTTCCTAAATGATCGCCCGCTCCAAAATAGGGAATAGGATCGCAGTAATAAAAAGAAATGAACCAATTATACCAAGACCGTAATAGATTTTAGTCTAAAAAAACCATATTTTGATGATACTTTCCGGTAAGAAAAATAAGCAACACTAATAAAAATACAGAATATTATGTTAAATATTACATCGTACCACTTCTCTAGGTTTTTCGTATGAAAGCCCTCCAAATATTTCGAGTAAATAGAAGGATATCCAAAAATCCATAAAACTCCTGCATTCATAAGCTGTACCCCTACCACAGCGCTTAATAATATAAAGATATACATTAGTTCAGTCCGATTCCTTTCATGACTATCAAGCCCTAAACACGGTTTTAAACACTAACATGTTAATCATTCCGGCCAGATCCAATCCGCAATAGGTAAAATGACGCTATATAGAGAAAGAACGAGAACACCACACCAAACCCATAAATAAGCTTCGTGAGCCAGAATCCATTTTTTCCTGCTACCTTACGATAAGAAAAATAAGCTAAACTAATAAAAACCCAAAAGATCATATTGAAAAAATGATCAGACCACCTCTTGGGTTTTTCGTGTAAAACCCCTCAAGGTAAGTCGCGTAAATGGATGGATACCCAAATAGCCATAAAACGCCAGCATTCGTAATCTGAACAGCCCCAATGCTTACAACAAATAAGAACATGCGTTTAAATTCGCCACCCCTTAATAACTCCCTCTCCCTTATTCAAGAAAAAACACATCAACAATAGGCATAATCACCCCAAAAAATAAGAAAAAAGCAATGATATATCCAATTCCATAGTAGATTTTTTTCAAGAAACCATTATTTTTTGCCAATTTCATAAATGTAAAATAAGCGACACTAATGAAAAACCAAAAAATGATGTTAAAAAGATAGTCATACCACTTGGCTGTTCTTTTATGTAAAACCCCTCAAGTTAAGTCGCATAGATCGATGGATACCAAACACCCATAACACCATACCATTTAACAGTTGAACAATCCTTATGATTCCAATAAGAATAAACATATTCTCACTCCGAGTATATATACGTTACACCAGATTATCCCAACCCAATCCAATCATAAAAACCAACTTCGCCTAAATACGGGTTAATAAAGCCAAATATGATGAGAAAGGAGAACGTTCCCTTAGAAAAGCTTTTGCTAGATTCCAATAACAGTTACTCATATCCAATCCATTCAAAGAATCCAATTCTCCCTAAATAAGGAGGATAAAACCAAAAACAATGATAAAGGAAACGACAATACCGATGAAATAAAGTAGTTTTGTTATAAAGAATCCGAATTTGCTCGATAATTTTACGTAACTGAAATACGCAACACTAATCATTAACCAAAAAACAACATTAAAAATATATTCATGTAGCCTAGTGGAATTTTTTGTAAGGAACCCTTTCAAATACGAAGATAGATAGATGGGTGTCCTAGTA
>BAXC01000211.1 GCA_001310375.1 Bacillus sp. JCM 19041
TTCCTTTTAATGATTGCCTTATTGTCATTTTCCAGTCTTTGAAACGTAGCAGGCTGTAAACTTGAATACTTGTTATACTGCTTGGCTTCTTCTATCAATTTTTCTTTAATCAAACTATGAGGCATCATAGCCGCATAATTGTATGGACTTTGCAAAAGACTGTATGACATAGTTTGCGCGAGCAAAGGTTTATTCTCTTGATTGTATTCCGTTGTTTTTATATCAGAGAATTCATTCCATTCTTTTCTGAACTGTTGTAGAACCCCTAACCGTTCAAATAATTGGATTGTTTTTGGTTGAATTAATTCTCCTTTATACACTTTTCCGAGCGTCGGATCTTTTTCCACTACTACAACTTCAATGTTGCGTTTTACTAACTTTATAGCAAGCGTAAGTCCTGCAACTCCCCCGCCAATGATTAGTACATCAGTCTTCACGCTTCCACCTCGTTTTCTACACTCTCATTCCCAGTTTCGTTTTAAATGAAACGAAACTGTAGTGTAAAATTATTGCTCGTCATGGTAGTATTAGGAATGTAATTTATTATAGGGAGAGACTAAGCAGATGCGGAAATGGCTTTATTCCATTGCGCTTCTTGGTGTTATTAGTGTAATCATTATCGTTTTATTATTTGAACAGAATGATCGATTTCGCCAAGGCGTCTATAAAACAATGATCGCTGAAAACCAAATCCCAGAAGAATATGTACCAATCTATCAAGAAGCGTCTGATGAATATGGCATTCCTTGGGAACTCCTCGCCTCTGTACATCGCGTAGAAACAATCTTTTCAACAATGGACTCTTGTGAGTCCAGTAGGTGCATTAGGGCACTTTCAATTTATGCCCCGCACTTGGGTTGGCTGGACCTACCCTGGGGTTGATGACATTGGCAATATCGATGAAGAGACTGATATTACAGATACTGTCTTAATTGAAGAACATCAAGGGTATGGCACTGATGCGAAGGGGACCGGACAAGCAGATCCATTTGATTTAAATGACTCCGCCCATGCTGCTGCCCGTTATTTGGCCGATCATGGCGCAACCGAAGGAGACTTTGAACAAGCTTTATTCTCTTACAACAAAAGTGAGGATTACGTTGAAGAAGTATTAAATTATTATCAAACCTACACTGAAGAAGGATACGAATTAATTAGTATTCCGTTTCAGAACCACGCAGAACAATAACGACGTTAACCCTGTTCACTTAAGTGAACAGGGTTCGTTTTATTGAATATAGATAGGCTCTTCCTCTTCTATGATAACTGGAATTGGTTCAACATAGGACTGTGGTTTACCCGAATGTGAAGGAGACGAATCTTCTTGCTGACAGCCTGATAAAAAGCAAAAAAGAATAAGTACAGAGCAACTAGAAATAAGTGAAACTTTTCCTTTTGTATTCATGTTACTCCATTATCCTCACAAATGGTTCCACACTTAAATCTACATTACCTGAAAGAGCTCTAGAAATCATACACGCTTGCTCAGCTTTGTGCGCAAGTTTCTCTGCTTTTTCAACTGATTGACCAGCCTCTAATACAACTGTAGGCACATGATGAATGGATTGGAATGTAAACACATTTGCAGTCACATCTACTTTTGCTTCAGAATGTAGTTTTAGTGCAGCTACTTCCATTCCAGAACGCTCTAACATGGCCGCATAAGTAATAATAAAGCATGTACTAGCTGCACCAAGCAACATTTCATCCGGGTTCGTTCCAACACCCGGTCCGTTCATGCTACTAGGTATTGAAATCGATTGCTTTAAATTACCTGCATCGATCTTTCCCGTGCTATTTCGTCCTCCATTCCACTCAGCGTCTAACAAAAATGAATGAATCATCTTCATCCCTCCATTAAAACTCAATATCCCAACTAAATTGCGATTGATTTTCTTTTCGCTGATAACGCAACTTGGCTGTAAACGTTTTTCCATTTTTCGATTTTAAACCCTTTGTTTCAGCAAATCCGTCTTTAAGCAACTTTTTCACCATTGTTTTTGTAGGTCGTTTTTTAAATGATGCTAGGAATTTATCGTTTTTCCAAATGACAAACTTACAACCATTTTTCCAATTACTACATCCAAAACCTTTACTCGTCTCTTTTACCGCTTTGCCACAAAGAGGACAGCTGCCAAGCACTTCTGTACTCTGTCTTTGTTTGGATGCAACTGTTTGTATAATCGGTCCATCGTCTTTTTTAATTAAGTCCACCGCTTCTTGAATAAATGAGAAATCTCGTTCATAAAAGCTTGTTTATTGCCAATTCCCTTTTCAATTTCTAGTAATTGCTTCTCCAACTTCCCTGTGAAGGACAGATCAAATAAATCTCTTCCTGGAAACTGTTCGACTAATTTTCTTCCAGTCTCAGAACAATGTAATTGTTTACGGTCTTGATTCACATAACCAATATCAATAAGTTTTTTTATCGTTTCAGCACGAGTAGCTGCTGTACCTATTGAATAACCTTTTAACAAATGCTCTGCTTCTTCAGAGTTGATTTTCTTACCACAAGTCTCCATGACGGCAAGCAATGTTTTCTCGGTATGTGGTTTAGGAGCCGTCGTTTTGTGATCACTAATATCAGCATCTACGGCTTGTACCTGTTCACCTTCGACCACGTAAGGAAGTACTTTTTCGTTACTCTTTTGTGGATCCGCCTTTTTCCATCCTTCTACCAGTTCACGTCTTCCTTTGGAGACAAATACTCCCGGTAGTTCTGTTTCAACAATATGCGTTACTACCTCAGTCTCTTCATATACCGCAGCCGGCATAAACTGAACAATAAAACGCGTTTTAATCGCGTCATATACAATTTGTTCCTCTTTACTTAACTTTTTAGGGACCATATAAGTTGGAATAATTGCGCTGTGACTTTCTACTCTACTATTATTAAAAACACGCTTTGATTTACTGAATTTAATCTCTTCTTCGTATGGCAGACCTTTTTTTACTGCATTTAGCACGCCTGCTGTTTTCTTAAAAAGACTCTCCTCTAATGCTGTACTGGATGTTCGCGGATACGTAATGTATTTTTTCTCATAGAGTGTCTGAGCTATCTTTAACACTTTATCAGACGTCCACCCATTATACTTGCTTGTTATGTACCCTTGTAGTTGTGATAAGTTGAATAAAAAAGGTGGTAGTTCTCGCTTCTCTGTTTTTTTAGTATGAGAAATTACTCCATTAGCGTCTTTTAATAAAGGAAGAATTTGTTCAAGTATTTCTTTCTTGGGAAAAGTGGCCTCTTTGTCAACAGAGTACGTTCCTTCGTATAAATCATTCCTAATCGTCTTAAATGTTGCTTTTTAATTTAAAATAGGGCTCTGGTTTAAACTGTTCAATTTCTCGGTCACGGTCATAGATAATCTTTAAGGTGGGCAATAGTACCCTACCAATATTAATCACTTTTCCATAGCCTTTTTGATACTTTAATGTGGCGGCAGATGTTAAATTAATGCCAATTGCCAATCAGCCCATTGTCTGCTTAATCCAGCATCTCTTAAAGGAGCTAATTCTGAATTGGGTCTCGCCTCTTGCAATCCTTTTAAAACTTCAGTCTCTGTCCATTCATTTAAGAGAATCCGAAAAACGGGTTTGTTTACTTTTAAGCTAGAAATAATGCTATCCCCAATAAGTTGACCTTCTCGATCATAATCACATGCGGAAATTAATGATGTGACATCTTGCCTTTTGGCAAGACGATGGATAAGTGTTAATTGTTTTTTAGCGCCAGCATCTGGTTTCTGTTG
>BAXC01000212.1 GCA_001310375.1 Bacillus sp. JCM 19041
GACGCTAATCGTTCATCAGAAACGTTACTTAGAGCAATAAACATGGAGTCATAAATACCTTCTGCTTTTGAGAGGTGTTGTTGCAAATGGTCAAGCAAATTACCACGTTCATCATGCAGTACGGTCACTAAACCGCCCTCTTCATTCTATATCCTCCTTAACCTAATTTAACTTGTTTTAAGTCACGATCCACTAATGGAAACAAGCTCCATGCAATTAACCAAAAACCTGATGCAACGAATAAAACGGCAATACCAACGACATCTACCAGAAATCCACCACTAAGAGCAGCAAACGGTACAAAAATACCGCCGATAGCTGCAACAAGTGTGAATACTCTCCCTCGATGGCTGTCTTTTATTAAAATCATCATCATTGAATTGAGAACAACATTAACAAGGACTAAACTAGCAGAGAAGCATGCCATAAAAATCGTTCCTATTATTAAATTTGTTGTCCATCCTGCACCTATTAACGCAAGACCAGATAAAAATAGCCCAAGAGCGAACAAGCGCATTGGTGCAGTTTTCTTCATTAGATTACCGATAAAAGACCTGTAATTATTCCCCCTAAAGCCCCACATGCATTAAAAATACCAAATTGTACTGCAGACGCCCCATATCGATCACTTACTAAAACGACCGTTAAAGCACTAGCAACCGTCACTAAATTAAGTGCAGACGCTAGGAGAATCGATTTAAATACCGGTCTATTTTCTTTTAATATGTGATATCCTTCTCTCATCTCAGTAAAAAAGCGTTTTTTAGAGGGGGCTTCTACCAATTCAATTGAAGCGTCTTGTTTTTTCCGCGTTAAATCGATCACAAAGATCAGCAAAAAAGAAGCGATTAAATAGACTCCTGAATGCATTAGCACAACGCCAACAAAACCAATTAAAGCAATTAAAAAACCACTCACGCTCTGACCAAGTAAATCTGCTGTTTGTCCCGTTGATGAGATCAAGCCATTTGTTTTTACAACGTTTGGATTCCCAACAATTCGAGGAAGCAACTTGCTTTTAGCAGGACCAATCCATTGTGCACAAATATTATGTAAAATGAGTGCGATATAAATAGACAATACGATTAGTGACGGAGCCACAATGTAACTAATTGCAAGAATGACACCAACCATGACCATAATTCCATATCCTATTTGCATCGCACGCTTAGGTTCAAAACGATCAACGAACACACCCATAAATGGGCCAACAAATATTTGGGTCACCATAATCACGGCCATCACACCAGAAGCATATAAAGCAGAGCCTGTACGTTCATAAATAAACCATATAATCATTAAATGAAGAATACTTTCGGCAAGAGTAGCAAGAAATTGATTGCTTATAATTAGACTCATATTCCGTTTTACATACGGTTTTTGCGCTTCCTTTTTTTTCTCCATGTTGTTCCATTAGAACCTCCTTTTTCGTTCGTTACACCGCCTTAGATTATATCATACTTTTCTTTCTTTTCTAACAAATAAGACGCGCTAATTATTAGCGCGTCTTATAATGGTTCAAACCCCGTTTGAGCTGCTTCACGAGCCATTACAGAATACCCTCGATCATTTGGATGCACGCGATCACGAGAAAGGTACCATTGATTCTTTCCTTTAAACGCGTTATACACATCTACGACACGAACATTCCGTCTTCGTTCTAAATCATATAGTCGTCGATTGAATTGAGATAAGTAATGATCAACGATTGGTACACCTTCCACAGGACTATACGTATTAAAGACTCGGATGATATATGGTTTTTTACAAGATTGTTTTACTTCACATAGATAGGTAACCAACGCATGCAAACAATTCGAGGCGTTTTCCCCTGCTTTAATGGTAGGCTCAAATGACCCTGTTTGTTCAATCTCTCTAAATGCTTGGATAAAATCATTTCCTCCAGCAGTAATCGTAATGACATCTGCATCAAACAATTGTTGTTGATGCTTTCTTTCAGTGGCAAGTTGATAAATCTGCCGTGATGTCAAGCCTGAATGGGCTAACATCGAAACACGGAAAGGTTGTTTTAACCTATTTCTTGCTAACGATGAATACTCTGGTACAAACCCACCACCCATTCGTGATGAGCCAGTACCGATAGTTAATGAATCTCCTATAGCTACATATGAATACGCTCTACTCACCAACGCACCTCCTTTTGTACCAGCTTATTCAGGGTAAAAAGGAGGGGAACGGCATTCGTTCCTATCGTTCTAGCAACGGAGAGGGTTTGGTCATATACCAAATTGATAATTCATGCAAAGCACGTGTGCACCCAACATAAAGTAACTTTTTATGCATCTCATCATCTAAATAATACTTGGCTAACATCTGTTAAAAGGACCGCATCAAACTCAAATCCTTTCGCCAAATAAATTGGCATCACAGATGTGCCACCGCGATAGGTTCGATCACTCGCTTGAAGCAACGTTGCTGTGACCCCTTGTGATTGCAAATGTGCATAGACATCGGCACTCTCCTCTTTTGTACGTGTCAACACGGCAATCGTTTGTGCTTGTTTTTGTTCCATTTGTTTAACCCATTTACAAATGTCATCTTTCCCACGCTGTTCAACCAATACCTCTTGCCCACTTCTGAAAACAGGGATTGCCTGACCCGGACTATGTTTCATTTGTGAAAGAATTCGGTTACTGAATTCTATAATCTCCATCGTTGACCGGTAACTTCTTTCCATTTTGACATAGGAAATGCCTTTATCAGCAAAGACTTCCTGAAAAGAAGACCAACTAGATATCCCTTCACTTCCGTGGATTCCTTGCGCCAAATCACCAAGAATGGTAAATCCACCTGGACGCGTTCGTTCTTTTAATACCGAGATCATAAATGGGGAACTATCTTGAGCTTCATCAATAACGATATGATCAAATCGATCTTCCCTCTCAATCCCGTAAAGCATCTGGTGGATATAAAGCATTGGAGCAATGTCTTCATAAAGCAACGTTTTTTTCTTTATAAATGGAGATACGGACAGCTTTTCTTCCTTTAAGAAAGAAATAAATAGTTTCGCCAAATCAGGTTTCGGCCAATACCCCATAAATGCACGCAGCCGCTTTAATGCCTCTGACTTCAATTCTCTTTGCTCTTTCGCATCTTCAAACCGCTTTACTTCGATTTCAATCCATCGCTTTATTCTCGCCTGCATTCTTTCTCTTCGTTTCATTGGAGGGGAAGTAATAAAATCTCGTTCCATCCACTCTTGCATTGTCGTAACTGGCAATGTACCATTTTCCCACGCAACAAAATCTTTTTCCGGAACAGATTGAGCCACGTATTCTTCTAAATAAGTTGTTAATTTCTCCTTAAATGCCAATGATCCTTTAAAAGCCAACTCCTCAAACGATTGATCAACCGTTTGTTCAAATTGTACTTCTAATCTACTTGTTTCTGTTGCTTGTGTAAATGATGGTCCAAGTATGCCCAAAGCCCATTCTGTGAACGTGTTCTGCGCGATCGCACCAACACCAAGTCTGGTAGAACATGCGATATATAATCTAAAAACATTACATTTGGAGCGAAAATCATCATCCGCTCTGCTCGCAGCTGCTCCCGGTATTCATATAAGAGGTACGCGAGTCTATGCAAAGCAACCGTTGTTTTCCCGCTCCCCGCCGCTCCTTGGATAATAAGTGGCTCTTTTAGCGCATGGCGAATAATCGCGTTCTGCTCTGATTGAATCGTCGAGACAATAT
>BAXC01000213.1 GCA_001310375.1 Bacillus sp. JCM 19041
TGAAAAAATATAGACCATTGGTTAGGAGGAAAGGATTAAAAAAAGTCGAATGATGTTCATACAGACACCGAGCGTATGCTAATAGAAAGGATCGGATTCATAATTGAGGCAGGGGGAATGAATGTGGACTTAGAAACGGTTTTTTTAGAAGGTGGCAAATCAAAAAAAGCATTCCAACAATTCCTTAAAAAGCATGTAGAACAGTTTGAAAGATATGACCAAAAAGAGGTGTATGAATACTTTATTTGGTTAAAACAAGTCTCGGAAAGTGGGCTTAGCTTAATCAAAGAAAAAATGGATAGTCAGACGATGAAACGAATTTACAACGAAGATTACTACGCCCATTTTGTGGACGAATATCTTCCGCTGGCAGACGCGGCAAAAATCATGGGGATAGGAGCGAACAAAGTTCGTCATTACCTTGAGAAAGGCTTACTAATAGGAGAAAAAGCACCCGATACTCGCGGTTGGCTGCTACCGGCCTATCAATTTGTCGGATACGACGGTTGGGAGGCCTTCGCGGAAAAGAGGAGGAATGAGATTGAGCGGGAGTTTTATGAGAATGGGTAAGGTGAGGTATCGAAAAAGACAGGAATGAGTATGAATCAAAATAAGCTATATCGTTGCAGCCAATGCTTTTCTCAAGTGGCCTCAGTTAAAAAGATGGAGGACTTACGGGAATCATGTCGAATGTAAATAAACAGAATAATCGATCATTTTAACAAACTAGTGACCAACCCAAATAGAATCAATAGCCCCTAAACCAAGTTCTTCTATAAATAGTCCACTAACACATTCTACACTTAGCAATGACTCCATGAGAATAACGAAAATGATTTCCAATCAATCAAGTATCTCAAAAAGAGAGGGCGTTTAATAATGGGAAATGTAAGTACTACTTTTAACCAAATTAGATTCAATCATCAGTGTGGCTGATGCCGCAAAATAGAGATTCGACGATGATACAAGGATGGAAGAAAGAAGTCCTGACGTATCGAAAGAGCTCTTACAAATTCTAAATAAAAGTGACGACTTCGTTGAATTATTTGATCCAACAGAACCGCAGAGGAATATCCGAAAGGAAGAAACGTTTATGAAACTTAGTTCAGTAAAGGGCTTTAGCACTTTTTGGGTTGCATCTACGAGTACTTATTTTGGGACGTATATTACTACGTTTGCGTTACAAGTTTAATCGTTGTGAATCAAAACGGTACCGCGATGGATGTTGGTTGGATTAATGCTTCACGGTGGCTACCGTACGTTTTTATTGGATTATTAGCAGGTGTATTTATTGATAGGATTAACCGGAAATTTATTCTCGTTACAACAGATATTGGACGTGGTAGTTTATTAATACTCATTTTTTTACTTTACAGTTTCGACATGATTAACATGATCTATCTTGCTTTAATTATGATCGCTTTTGGAGCTTTATCCATATTTAATGATGCTGCCTATCAATCGTTTATCCTCAATTAGTGCCTCGTCCTTTATTAACAAGAGCTAATGCTCGTTTAGAGCAAAGTGCAGCAGTAGCAGAGACAAGTGGGCCAGCCTTAGCTGGTTGGATCACTGCTTTCATTAGCGCTCCGTTTACTTTATTAATCAATTCGGTATCCTATTTGATTTCGGGTGTTCTTATGAGTTTCGTGAAACAACCACATAAGACACCTATTCCTGTTTCAACCGGACCGATATTCCAATTACTAAAGGAAGGTGTAAATTGGGTTTATCGACACAAATATTTACGTATATTAGCCTTGAATACCCATGTTTGGTTTCTATTTCACAGTATGACTACAACGGTCTTCATTACTTATGTACTCCTTGAACTAGGATTAAGTTCATTTATTCTTGGGATGACGTTAGCAGCTGCAGGAATTGGAGCCGTAGCTGGATCAACTTACTCTCCTTTAGTCGGTATAAAGTTAGGTGTTGGAAAAGCAATTTCTCTAGCCCGAATCCTTTATTGTCCCGCTGTTGGTCTCGTTGTCTTAGCTCAACCAATTCATTCAATGTCTGAAATGGGTACCATTAGCATGCTTATGGCCGGACAATTCTTATACGGTATAGCTATGGGGATAGAAGGTCCAAATGAGATGGGCTATAGACAGTCCATTACACCTCTACAGTTACAAGGACGAATGAACACAACCATGCGTTCTATTAACCGTAGTATGATCATCATAGGTGCACCGTTAGGCGGATTTATTGCTGATGAATTTGGGTCCCGTAATGTCTTAATGATATCAGCAACTGGATTAGGACTTTGTGCTATATGGCTTATGCTATCACCTATGCGAAACGTTAAGCTTGAAGAAGATTATGATGAATAAATGTGATTTTTTTCAAAATGGTTAGACGAAGTTGTTGTGACAAGCCCAATTGTCATTTATTTCATCAGTAAAGACTCCAAAGATATAAAAACATCAGCGTATGAACTCATCACTTATCGGGAGTTAGATTTAAACACATTGCAATTAAAAGAAAATGCCTCAATGACAGAAGAAGAATTTATTCGATACGGTATAGAATCTAGCTTACACGGTGTAAAACACACGCGGAAATCATACGAGATGTGATTATGAGAGAAGCGATGTGAAGGGGGAGGGAGCAAAGAGGAAAAGGGACGAATTGGAAAGATGATAAACCATTTACCATTCTATAGATAAGATGATCGATATGATTAATGATAACAATCTGAACGGAGAACAACTTGTATTAGGAATTCATAAAAGAACAAAGGAGCATTGAAATGGACAATGAATTAAGAGAAATACTAATGAGTATTAGAAGTGATATCAAAGGGATGAGAATTGATTGAACAAGGTAACAGGCGATATTGAAACAATAAAAGCAGATTGGACAAATTAGAGGAACGATTCTCTGACCAAGAACGAGAACTAATCGCCGTACGGGGGAGATAGCAGGAATTGATAAGATAAGAAGAGAGCACCTCATAATCAACCAAAAGATGTTTGAGGTCGAGACGTGGAAAATAGCGATTGAAGAGCGGTTGGGTAAGCTGGAAGCGCAGGAAGGGTGAGGGAGCTGCTCAAAGAACCACGCTTGAGAGGCGTGGTTCTTTTGCATTTATAAAGAGTGTTCATTATTTAATTAATTATTGGAAACATTCCCTTGAGCTAATTCGTATGTCATAGTAAAATTGTAATAGAATATGATCTTGCGGGGAATGACATTTGAAAAAATTAGCCGTTTTAACTGGAATGGTTTCATTACTTACATTAAGTGCTTGTGGGTCAACAGATAACAACGCTGATGCCTCTGCCACAGATAATGAAGAACTCATTGAGTTACAAGAAGCAAACGAGGAGCTTACAACAACGATTGAAGAACTGGAAACGGAAAATGAAAACCTTCAAGCAGAAATTAGCGAACTTGAATCAAACGTCAGTGAATTAGAAACGACTTTAGCCGAAAGAGAAGAAGAGCTAGCAGCAGCCACTGTTGACGAAGAAGACGAAGAAGAAAATGAGGATCAAGAAGAAGTTGAAGCAGAAGCTTCTGCTTCGACTGGTGATTTTGAAAACGTCATTGCCAATCTTGATGAAGCTGAGGTCACAAGCATAATTAAAGCCGATGCAGAAGCCGATTGGGAAGATGATTATTCAATGCAAGAATACGTAATTAAAGAAACAAACAAATGCGTAT
>BAXC01000214.1 GCA_001310375.1 Bacillus sp. JCM 19041
AAAACTAATTAGTTTCAGGAGTGATCGAATGCTCGTTCTCAAAAGGAGAAATGAAGCATGAACAAGGAAAAAGCTGTCGTCGTTTTTAGTGGCGGTCAAGACAGTACAACGTGTTTATTCTGGGCTTTGGAACGTTTTAGTGAAGTGTCAGCGATTATCTTTGATTATGGCCAACGCCATAAGAAAGAAATTGAATGTGCACAAGCGATTGCGGCTGATAATGGAATTAGCGCCCAAGTTCTTGACATGACACTCATTAACCAATTAAGTGCAAACGCATTAACACGAAGTGATGTTGCTGTTGACGCAGGAGAAGAAGGGGAGTTGCCTAATACGTTTGTTGCTGGCAGAAACCATCTCTTTTTATCGTTTGCTGCTGTTGCGGCGAGAGAAATGGGCGCGAAGCACATTATTACGGGTGTATGTGAAACTGACTTTAGTGGGTATCCGGATTGTCGCGATATTTTCATTAAGTCGTTAAACGTAACATTAAATCTCGCAATGGATGATCAATTTGTCATCCACACCCCACTTATGTGGCTTAATAAGGAAGAGACGTGGGCGATGGCGGATGATTTAGGTAAACTTTCATACATTCGCGAACGAACGCTCACTTGCTATGAAGGCATCCAAGGTGATGGCTGTGGTGAGTGCCTTCATGTGAACTTCGTAAAAAAGGGCTCGAGTCTTATTTACAAAGCAAAGAAGGTGCTTTGTAATGCTACAACAGATTTACCCAACTCCTGACCATGACTTTCAATATGAGCTAAACAAAGATATGCAAGTGGCAGCTGCCCATTATATTGATAACCCGCGTGCGGGAAAATGCCAACAAGTTCACGGTCATACGTATTTTATTAATCTAACAATTGGTGGCGACCAACTGGACGATCTCGGTTTTTTAGTTGATTTTAAAGCGTTAAAACAAACGGTGCATGATCGTTTTGACCATACACTTATTAATGAGGATAAATTGTTTTTCACTAGCCCCCCGTCAACAGAAAAGATGGCGGAGACCATTTATGACCTTGTAGAGAAGAAACTTCAGGAGTTAGAAAATAGACCAACTTGCCTACAAGTATTTGTGAGAGAAACACCAACAAGTTATGTCACTTTTAGACCAAAGAGGCAAGCTTATGAGTAAACCAGTACCTGTTTTAGAAGTATTTGGTCCAACGATTCAAGGTGAAGGAATGGTCATTGGACAGAAAACGATGTTTGTGCGTACCGGAGGCTGTGATTACCGGTGTTCTTGGTGCGACTCTGCTTTTACATGGGATGGTACTGGAAAAAGTGAGCCGTTAAAAGCGGAAGAAATCATCTCTCGTTTGGATCAAATTGCGCTGGGCAAATATGGTCATGTGACAATATCTGGCGGTAATCCTGCACTGCATGCGGGCTTAAGCGACCTTGTTAAGCAATTACATGAGCGAGATATTAAAACGGCTGTGGAGACCCAAGGTACGATCTGGCAAGACTGGATGTTGGACGTGGATGATGTGACAGTAAGCCCTAAGCCTCCAAGTTCAGGAATGGAAACAAATTGGGTGTTACTCGATCGTTTTATGACCAGACTCGCGCGAAATAAGGTGAGTCTAAAAGTGGTTGTATTTGATGAAAAAGACTTTGCGTATGCAAAACAAGTACATTTCCGTTATCCTGACATCGCGTTCTATTTGCAAGTAGGAAATGCAGATAGCGCAACAACGGATCAACAAGGCTTATTAATGGATTTGCTTTTAAGCTATGAAAAACTGATTGAAACAACAATTAACGATCCAGAGATGAATAACGTTCGAGTGCTTCCGCAACTTCATACGTTGTTGTGGGGAAATAAAAGAGGCGTTTAGGGGGATAAAAGATGGTAGGTAGAGATGAAGAGAATTTAGATGGTGTCACATTACTTGGTAATCAAGGGACAGATTATGAGTTTAACTATAATCCAGGAGTACTTGAAACGTTTGATAATCAGCACCCATATCGTGATTATTTTGTGAAGTTTAATTGTCCGGAGTTTACCACTTTATGCCCGAAAACGAGGCAGCCAGACTTTGCAACGATTTACATCAGCTATATTCCTGACGTGAAGATGGTCGAGAGCAAGTCGTTGAAATTATATCTATTTAGCTTTCGTAACCACGGTGACTTCCACGAAGATTCGGTTAACACAATTATGAATGATTTAATAGAGCTAATGGACCCCCGGTATATTGAGGTGTGGGGCAAGTTTACCCCTCGTGGCGGTATTTCGATTGACCCATACTGTAATTATGGCAAAGAAGGAACGAAGTATGAACAGTTGGCAGAACAACGGCTCTTTCAACATGATATGTATCCAGAAACGATTACAAATCGGTAAATCTTGTGCAATGCCTAGAGGCATTGCACTTTTTTATTGTTTTTATCTTTTATTATGAATAGTAAGGGAAATGTGTAGATAACTGTCGAATGTTAAATGGATAATGGACGTGAGACAAGGTGAAAGCTTATAAACTAATGAATATGAATTCTTAATTCTAGAATTTCAATAAAGGTTTGAAAGGAAATGTTAAAGAAGGGGATTTATTGAAATGAGCAACAGTTAATTAGAAATAAACATTCCTCGTCTCTCTATTTCCTGTTTTAACAGTTCAATAAAGTCAGCTTCTAAATTAATTTGTATGGCTTTATTACACGCCTCAATAAGTAAATCGTCTTTTAGTTCACTTAACATAATAGCTCACTCCTAAATACAGATAAAGGTACTAACAATTCGATTCCCGAAATTGTTTTGTGATAAACCATCTTTTTTTATATTTTTTCAATCATTTTTCCAATAATGTCATTTCAGTGAATGTGAGTGCAGCTTCGCTAGACGCAATTAGGCTGTGGTTCTTTTTAATGAAACGAAGTTTAGTGCTTCCAGAAATAATATCTTTGCTTTTTTGTGTTCGCTAAGTCCAATGCACAAATGAAACAAGTATACGCTTGAGTGTTTCCAACGTATTTATAAGCTTCCCCTAGGCGTATATAAGAAAGTTGTTCTTTCTTTTTATCGTCTAATTGTATGGATAATTTAAGTGCATTTTGTAAGTGAAGTACTGCATAAGATGATTGATTTAGAATGCGAAAGAGGGTTGTTTAATTCATAACATTCAATTGGATCCTCGACTAAAGGCAATAGTTGCGTTGCTTTTTCTGTCCATTGAAGTAGTAGTTGTGGATTGGTACTATAATCTCTTAACAAACAATTCGTTTTTGGTTGGAGTGTTTCGTAACAAATATCAAGTAATTGTTGTAAGTTTGCGTCCATCAATTCCATCCTCCGCTTTTTATATCTATAGACAGAATTATAAACAAATTAAGGTAATAATAACATAGGCTAGTAAGAGGAAATCGTATTGTCATTTCTTTTGATATGCTATACTGAAGCCAAAAAGTTCTTAAGAAGTGAGGAGAAAATCGATGAAGCTGATCCTCGCAGAAAAGCCTTCTGTCGCAAAAAACATCGCAGATGCCTAAAAATAAAAGGGAAAAAAGATGGATATTATGAAGGGGAAGAGTACGTTGTTACATGGGCTTTTGGTCATTTACTACAACTTTACGATGCGAAAGATTATGATAAGAAATATACAAAATGGAGTATGGAGAACTTTC
>BAXC01000215.1 GCA_001310375.1 Bacillus sp. JCM 19041
TTAATCCAATTTGCACATAAAAATGGACGAGTCCAAGGAAAAGAAATTGCTGCAGCATTTTCACATGCGGAAGAGCCGGAGTCTACTGAAGTAGCAACTACGAACAACCGCAGTAGTAAACGACAAGAAGTGAAACGTCAAGATGTAAAACAGCAGCAAGAAGAAAAGAAAGAATCGAAAGTAAAGTCGTGGTTTAAAACGTCGAATAAAACGAAAAAGCTGTTAGCCAGTCTGGTTAGGGGGATTTGACAATGTTTGATTTTGAAATGGATATGGAACAACTAGCTCAAATAAAAGTAATAGGCGTTGGTGGGGGCGGTTCAAACGCCGTCAACCGAATGATTGAAAATGGGTTGCAAGGTGTAGAATTTATCGCAGTCAATACCGATGCGCAAGCGCTGCATCTTTCAAAAGCAGAAAAAAAGCTACAACTCGGTGGCAAGTTAACAAGAGGTCTTGGAGCAGGTGCGAACCCGGATATTGGTAAAAAAGCAGCTGAAGAAAGCCGGGAACAGTTAGAAGAAGTTCTAGGTGGATCAGATATGGTGTTTATCACAGCCGGTATGGGCGGTGGAACAGGAACCGGTGCAGCACCAGTCATTGCTGAAGTGGCCAAAGAATTAGGCGCATTAACAGTGGGTGTTGTTACTAGACCCTTTTCTTTTGAAGGGCGTAAACGACAAAATCAAGCGATTTCTGGTATCAGTGCATTAAAGGAAAAAGTCGATACGTTGATTGTCATTCCAAATGATCGTCTACTTGAAATTGTTGATAAGAATACGCCGATGTTAGAAGCGTTCCGTGAAGCAGATAATGTTTTACGCCAAGGTGTACAAGGTATTTCTGATTTAATTGCTACGCCAGGTTTGATTAACCTTGACTTTGCAGATGTAAAAACGGTTATGAGTGAAAAAGGATCGGCACTTATGGGAATCGGAATTGCTACGGGTGAAAACCGCGCAGCGGAAGCGGCAAAAAAAGCAATTTCCAGTCCATTGCTTGAAACATCAGTTGATGGTGCACAAGGTGTTCTTATGAATATAACAGGTGGAACGAACCTTAGCTTGTATGAAGTTCATGAGGCGGCAGAGATTGTCTCTGAAGCTTGTGATGAAGAAGTCAATATGATCTTTGGTTCTGTTATTAATGAGAATTTAAAAGATGAGATTGTGGTTACGGTGATTGCAACTGGTTTTGAAGAAAGCTCTGAAAAAAACCAACCAGTACCAAACCGACCGACGAAACAAAAACCAGCTCCTGTACAACATAAAGAAGAAGCAAAACGCTCTGAGAACCGTCAAAAGCCACAACAAACAGAAGAACAACCTGATACACTTGATATTCCAACGTTTTTGCGTAATAGACGTAACCGTTAATCAAGAAAAAAGAGGACGTGAAGGAAACCCTTCACGTCCTTTTTTTATTCGTTTTTAAGCATATAAACTTCTTTCTGATTGTCAAAGCGTGATGAAGATTGTGGATACAGCTTTCCCTTGAAAGTTCAGAACCGATGTATGAACAAATATGAGACAAATCAAGAGATCGATCTATGAAGGAGGTTTAAAACAAAATCAGGAACTGCCATCAATTAGATCGATGGCAAATGAATTAGGTGTTAGTGTTATTACTGTCAAAAGGGCTTACTCTGAACTTGAGCGAGAGGGTTACATTTACACGCGCAAGGGGATTGGTTCATTTGTAAAAGAGAGATTCCTAGCGAAAAGAAGCGTCATCGTTTAAATGTTCATGTAGCAAAACAAGTAAAGGATGTATGGGATCAAGCATCAAAACAAGGGATGACTAAACACGAAATGGAACAAATAGTTACCGATATACTAAAGGAGGATTATGATGTAACGATTGAAGAGGGTGGATTCGAGGCAATGGACCAAACAATATGTTCTTCTTGCCAATACATTGTATGACCGTTCTGATTGGTAGAAACGGTTCAGGGAAAACGACGTTATTAAAAGGGCTAGCAAAGCAATTAAATTAGAAAGTGGGGCATTGTATTATTTAGAAGAATGGGAAGCAAATAACTATCATCACTATGTCGGGTATACTGAAGGTAAGGTATTGATGTACCGGGATTTTACGATTGAGCAAAGCTTTCTTTTTCTAAGTCTTGCTCTTAAAAAATGGCAGCATCAGTAGGCTCATGAGCTTGCGGAGCTGTTTGAGCTCGATCTCGCAAGCCATATTTCTTCATTATCGAAAGGGAAAAAACAATTATATAGCTTGCTTGTTTTACTTGCACAGAAACCAGCAGTATTATTGCTTGATGAAATCACGGATGGTGTTGATTCGATTTCTCGTCTTGCAGTACAGAAGGCGATTCAAGCCTATTTACATAGTGGGGACCGTGCAGTGTGTGTTGCATCACATATAACGGAGGACTTAGATGCTATTGCGGATAATCCAGTTTTTATGCACGGAGGAAAAGTCGTTTTAAGTGGCTATGCAATCGATTTGCGTATACTTACTTTGAATATGGGCTTTATGATCTTTCTAGGGATAGAGTCAGGGACGACTCATGGACACTATTTATTTACGATGATCTTTTCTCTTTTCTTGGCGGTTATTTCAATTTCGCAACTCATTCGTGTAGAGGAGAGCAGCGGACTTATCTAATTATATCTGCAAGCGGATTTTGACGCCTCACCTTATTTACGGGCACGTTTTATTTTTATTACGAGTGTATTTCTAATTCAGCTCCTTGTCTATTTGCCATTTCTAATCCGATCCGCTTGGACAAGTACAGTCTTTAGAGCTTATATTGACCAATATGTTACGATTGCAGGAGTAGGTCTTTTGCTTTTATTTGGTTATGTGATTATATTGGTGGCTATCGTGGGGCGAAATGGTCATTACGGATTGCGATGTTAGTGCTTTTTTTTATTTCCTTTGTCATTGGTCTAACAATAAATATTGAGCAATTTAGTACACTGCCATTTTATTTGGTTGTCTTTCTAATTCTAATGAGTTGTTTAATATCCATTTTTGCCAAAAGGACGTTTGCAAATTGGAAGATAGAACATCTCTCAATCTTGTATAGCGCAAGTGGTGCAATTTTAATTATAATTGGTTGTTTCTTTTCATATTATGAGCAAGACCGATTTGAAAATGCACTTATTGATTACCTCGATCAACATGCAGAGCTGTCTATGTATTTTTACAAAGATGATTCGATCGGTTTATTATTTGTTATATCAGCGTTTGTTTCCAATTGTGCATCATGAATATGCGGGGAATTGGATGCCGAAAAGCTTAGAATTCACTGTTTTTTCATCAAGTGTGCCACAGCCAGAACAATTAACGACTGTTTCGTCATATATGACATTATCAGAAAACGACTATATGACGTTTATAGATTTCTATAGTGATGGAGAAGTCTGCTTGGTTTTTACTGATCCTTCAATACAGCATTATCAAAAAAGTAACAGATACAAAAGAATTTGCTTGCCAACCGATTTTAATGGAATAAATTTTAGTCTGAAAACATGTTATGGATTTTGCGTAGCATGTTTTTTTGTATTTGTATGTGAATCATTCTCGCTATTGCCGCAAGTTTCTAAGAATGGACAGTGTTAGC
>BAXC01000216.1 GCA_001310375.1 Bacillus sp. JCM 19041
TTCTCCAATTAACAATTGGCCGGGGACCGTTTGATCCAATAAGTGCATTTGTTTACAATTACTGCATCATAAGCTAACCCAGTAATTGTCCCTTTATTCACTGTATTGATGGTTTGGATATCATTTTTGTTATTATAAATACTCGTCATCACACTGCAAGCTGCTTCACTATAATAAGCCCCGCCACGTTGTTCAAGTTCTTTTGGTTTTTCTGCTAGGTTTATATTCGCATATTTCTTGAAAAGCTCTTTTTCTACTTCTTGGACAATTTCTGCTCTAGTGCCTTTTTGTTTATAAGATTCAATGCTTTTTTGAAGCATAGCAGCTGGTTTAAAATAATAGGAGTGGTATGGATTTGGAAGTAAGTTAAATGATGCTAGGAATGTTTTTGACCAATCATCCGCAACAATATTAGCTGGTTTATAAGCAGAATCATCTAAAATTGACTGCATCACTTCTTTTGTATGATCCACTCCTTTTATTGTAACGCTACGTCCGAATGAAAAATGGTTTAGCCCGATGAATTCGATTTCAACATCGTCTACATGAGATGAAAACGTTTTCGCGACACCTGTTCTCATATTATAAGGAATATTACATACGCCAATAACTCTCTTATGAGTGGTATGCTTTGTTATCGCTTCTGTTACGATGCCCGCAGTTTGTGAAATTAATTAACCAAGCATCTGGACATATTCTTGTCATATCATTTGCGATTTCCAGCACAACAGGGATCGTTCTCAATGCTTTAAATAAACCACCTGCGCCATTTGTTTCTTGCCCAAGCAACCCATGTGATAAAGGTATTCGTTCATCTTTTTCCCTTGCCGCCAAACCCCCAACACGTATCTGGTTGCAGACAAAGTCAGCATTAATTAAGGCAGAGTGTCGATTAAAAGATAAATAGATTTTAATAGGTAACGTCGATTTTTCTACCATTCGAAGCGCTAACTGCTCAATTATTTGGGCTTTCTCTTTGCCAGAATCAATATCAACTAAGCAAATTTCAGTGATGGGAAATTCATCATATCGGTTTATTAGTCCTTCGATAATCTCTGGCGTATAGCTTGAACCAGCACCAATGATAACAACTTTTAATGAGTTCATCCTTCTTTCTCCCCTCCTCTATTCTAAAACAAGTTTATCTTTTGTTATTTCAACTTATCATAACAAATAAAAGAAGTCTAGCTTTGATTGTAATAACAAATAAAACTTAGTTGTTTCTACACAAGTGTTCATATGTACGCTTTATCATACGATATGTTACAATGGTACTTATGAGAACAGTAAAGGAGTGCTGTACATGGATGTCCCGCAGAAAGACCAATCATGCATGCGCAAGTAAAAGACGAAATTATTAAACGAATTGAATCAGGGGAATATCCAGTCCAATCGCAACTACCTACTGAAGCAGAGTTCTGTGAAAAATTCAATGTCAGCCGCACAACCGTTCGGCAGGCTTTGCAGCAGCTTAGCCAAGAAGGTTTTGTATATAGACGACAAGGTCGAGGCACATTTGTCGCTGAACCAAAAATCAGGACATCCCTTTCGCAAACGGTGATCTCTTTTAATGAACAACTTGCTCTACAGGGAAAACAGCCTGATATTCAAATTCTTTCGCTTAACCTAATTCCCGCAAATAATACAATAGCATCTTCCTTAAAGCGAGATACGAATGACCCCATCCATAAATTAGTTCGGATGCGTTACGGCGATGGAAAACCTCTTCAATATGAAATTGCCTATATTCCTTGGGCTATTGCACCTGGTCTAACGAAAGAGCAATGCAAGGTATCATTATACGGTGCACTACGAAAAGAGTTTGACATTCATATCGCTAGAACGGAAGAACATTTGCAACTTACTTTCGCTGATGAACACATTAGTAAGTTACTACAAATTGAAGAACATACACCTTGTTTTTACTTAGAAACGTCCGCTTTTCTTGAAAATGGTGCTGTTGCAGAATACTCACAAACGTATTTTCACGGTGAACGTGCAAGTTTTGTCATCGAACGTGTTTACAATTAAATGCATCAATAAAGGAGAATCATGAAAATGCCTACTCTTATTATAAACGCGGACGACTTTGGTTTAACAAAGGGAGTTAATTACGGATCGTTGATAGTTATTTAAATGGTATCGTTTCTTCTACAACCATGCTCGTGAATACGCCGGGTACCAATCACGCTGTTTCATTGGCAAAAGAACATCCACAGTTAGGTGTCGGTGTCCATCTAGCCTTAACTGTTGGAAAACCAGTATTGAAAACCGTCTCCTCTCTTGTTGATGAAAAAGGGGATTTTAAGCGACTGGCACAGCAACGTAACGAACAAACGATTGATCTTGATGATGTTTTAAAGGAATGGACGGCGCAAATTGAAACGTTTTACGGATACGGTTTGCGCCCAACTCATTTAGATAGTCATCACCATATTCACAGTTGGGCCCACCTTGTTCCAGTTATTGAGCAATTAAGCAAGACGTATAGTCTTCCTTGGAGAAACAACTTTGATGTTCTGCCACTTAATATAAAGGTGGTTTCAACTATTTTTGACGGTAGGTTTTATAAAGATGGCGTAAGTTCAGATTCAATTGAAGCGATTTTATCCGAACATCATGATAAAGACACAGTTGAAGTAATGTGTCATCCAGGTTATATCGACCAAGACTTGCTCCAACTATCTTCATATACGACAGAGAGGGCACTGGAAGCACAGGTCCTCACGTCTTTTGATCTGCCGGAATACTGTCGTACGAGCAAAGTAAGATAAGGTTTAAAGAGTAAAAGCCCACCATGTTGGAGGGCTTTTTGTCTATGAGTCTACAAAACATCTCTCTTTTTAAAGACAATATGAGCAAGCACAAGGAATATAACGCCATGCAATCCTATAAACAGGATTGATTGCCATGCATGTGCAAAAGGCTGCTGGATAAACGTTTCTTCCATGTAATAATTATTGATTAGATCAAGATGAGTAAAGATTACCCATTTTGGCCATTCATAGAAATTAAGCAAGATCGTAAAAATGTCCCCAAAGAAATACGGAATGAGCGTAATAACAATCGTTAAAGCAGTACTTCTAGTCAAACAAGCGACTAGCACTGCAAGCATAATGTAAAACAACATACTTGGTAAGGAATAGGCTACAAGACTCATCATTGTATTCGCACCATCTGCCCAAGAAACACCCGAGCCAAAGAATGTCATGTTAATTAAAAACAAGACAAAAGCGATTAATAAATAGAAAAGAATACCTAAAACAGCCATGCTAAACCATTTTACAAATAATAATTTTGTTCGAGAAACCGGGCGTATGAGCAACTGTTTTGCAGTACCAGTTCTAAATTCCCCTGCAATTGCTCCTGACACTTGAATCACCATGTATATATTAATAATCGGTGCAAGTAAAGGAAAACCAAGTTCTAAGAATAGAGCTCCTGTTATTGCCCCTCCATCCCATGAATTCAAAAGACGGTTAATCCTGATCCAAGTAAGATACATGCAGCAATAACAATAAGGAAAATCATATTTTTCTGCCATACCATGCTTTCATCCATTCATTTTTCATTAAAGCCA
>BAXC01000217.1 GCA_001310375.1 Bacillus sp. JCM 19041
ATGTTGCTGACCGTGCACTTGTCTTATCCCTTATTACAGGTGGAACAGCCATATTCATTTTGTACTTCATGTTAAAGAAACAAACAAATAAACATTCGAACAAAACTGCAAAAGTGTGGGTAAAGCAATTCAAACCAAAACATGTTCCCAAAGTCACATGGAAATCCACCACCTTTGCTTTTCTTACTCCACTTGTTTTTGCAGCTGTGATCCTTTACATGCTTTACACAGCTTTTTTTACGGAATTGCAGCTTGAAGGTGGTGCTGGAGCAGCATTAATCGGTGGAATGGCTACATTATTGCTTCTCATAATATGTTTCTTTGATCGACCAAAGAAATTATTTGATGATGCAAGCAATCACCTTGTTGAAGGATTCATTTTTGCGTTTAAAGCAATGGGCCCAGTTATCCCAATAGCCGGTTTCTTTTTCCTTGGAAGCAATGATTTTTCTCCTTCTATTCTCGGAGTAGAGCAAGCACCTGCCTTTTTATTCGACCTTGTTCAATCTGGAGAACAGTTAATCCCTGCACACCCTGCATGGACAGCATTTGGATTGCTTATCATTGGTATGATTACAGGACTTGATGGATCTGGTTTTTCAGGACTACCACTTACTGGAGCCTTTCAGGCGCCTTAGCACCGGTATCTGGAATTGATGCTGCAACACTTGCCGCCATTGGTCAGATGGGAGCCGTTTGGTTGGTGGCGGGACTCTCATTGCTTGGTCTTCGCTTGTAGCCGTTGCCGGTGTAGCGAAAGTAAATGTACAAGAATTGGTAAGACTCTGTTTCATTCCAGTCATAAGCGGGCTTTTAATCGCGACGGTGCTTGCTCTTGTAATTTGGTAAGAAACATCCTCTTTATTCCCATTATAAAAACACTCGGTTTTGTAGTACCGAGTGTTTTTAGTGACTGTTATTTAATAACAAATGAAACCTAAAAGGCCTTTTTTATCAACTTTTTTAATCGATTTGATAAATCAAAATGAATTCATTTGATGTACGTTAAATGGACAATGTACATCAAATCGGATCCATTCTTTCTATTTCTGTAAAATCCAGTCTGCAGCTACTTCTATCGTCTTGTCGTCCATTGGTGGGTTGTGCAGCCCCGCGCGTACGTTTCGGTAATGTCTTGATAATGGTGATGAGTTAGCTAAACTATGTGCGCCAACAACACGCATCGCTAAATCGACTATTTGAATGGCGCTATTCGCCACTGAGTATTTGGTCATCATTAATTGTGGCGCTAAAGATTTTTTAGCTTCAGTATCCCCTTCATCCCAAGCCTTTGCCACACTGTATAGAAAGTGTCTGTTTTGTTCATAAAGAATCGCAGCTTCCCCTAACTTATGTTTCACTTGTGGAAGCTGTGAAATGGTTCCAGTAATACTGTTTGGTGAATATGAATTGGCAAATTGTACAGCCTCTTGCAAGGCTGATTTGGCGATTCCAAGGTAGCAAGCTGGTATATGCAAAAGCCATGCTGTGGGCAAGCCAGACCTTGTTTGCATTCGAATAAGCCCTCTTTCGGAATTGACACATCCTTTAAGTGCAAGTCATGGCTGCCTGTTGTACCCATAGACATCATATCCCAATTTTTTTCAATATCGACACCTGCGGTCCCTTTTGGAACAAGAAAAAGACCTGTTTGGCTACTTTCTTCTACCGTTGCTAATAATAAAAAATAATCCAGTTCTTCTGCTAAGGTTGTAAACGTTTTTGTTCCATTTAACAGCCAACGGGAACCTAAATCTTTGGCTACGGTCGTAAAAACTCCACCTCTTGTCGGACTACCCGTCGACTTTTCGGTTGCTGCAGTGTTAAGTAAGGATCCGTTTTCAACAACTTCCTTTGCAATACGCTCATAAGTGGTAGCTGGCCAGTTCTTTTCTGTTGCAAGTTGGTACATCGTTCCCATATGCCAACCAATACAAAGAGCAGTTGGTCCATCTGCGGTTGCAATTGCTTCCTGCAACGAGATTAATTCAGAAAGAGAAATGTGCTGACCGCCAACCTTTTTTTCCAACGGCAGTGCTGTGTATCCTGATTTTCGTAAAGCCTTGATGTTTTCGACCGGTACAGTTTGAGTTTGATCATGACGTTCTCCAACCTCAGCGAACGGTTTGATGATCAAGAGTAATTCTTGCATTCTTTCTTCTGCTGTTTGCTTGTGCAAGATTGACAACATGGCCACTCCTTTATCCGATTATTCCGGTCAAATTATACCACAAAAAAGCATGTGCGCGTGCGCACATGCTTAACGATCATCTTTACTCTTTTTTGATTCTTTTTCTTTATCATCCTCTGCAGTGCCTTGTTCCAACGATTTATCGAACTGGCGCTTCACTTCTTCTTCACCAGTTTTAGAGGAGTTCTTTTTGTCTTCAGCCATCATTTCCACTTCCTTTCAGCATCTACATTACTAGATTACCCTTTTTACTCATAACTAAATCCTATAAAAAACCCGTTCTAAAAAAAGAACGGGTTTTAGAAAAAAAATCCTGACTAATTACCTAGAAAAGAGTGTACGTCATGTAAAGGAACCGCAAGCCCTTCACCACTCTGTTCCCCATCTTGCTGACTTGCATAAACAACCCCAACTACCTCTCCACTTACCGACAATACAGGAGAACCACTGTGACCAGGAAAAACTGCATTTGTTATTTCAATCACTTGAAAAGAACTCGTAGATTCTTTCACTTTTCCTTCATTCACAATGAAAGAATGAGTTAAAGGGTGTCCAATAACATATACGCGATCTTCTGCTTCTGCAGGTTCATCCGCAAGAGATAAAGCTGGAAAACCTGTTTCATCTGAAATATGCAATAATGCTAAATCATAGTTTGGATCAGATTTTACTACATCCGCTTTATGCATCGTACCATCTGAAAATGCAACATGAATTTGAACGGCATCACGAACAACATGTTCATTTGTCAAGACCTCACCCGTTTCAGAAATAACAAACCCTGTACCATGACCAGAGCCGGTTTGCACAGTGACAACCGCCTTTTCAAATTCCTCGAATGAGCCATCTTCCGTAAGTTCATCACTCTCACTCATAAAACGCAGTGCATCTAACTAAAATGTTCCAACAAAAAAGAACCAGCTTGAAATATCATCGCTACCGCAATGACAGCAGCGACCATACGAACAATAAACTTGCGAACCCAACTTGACTTGTTCTTTGGTTCCTCTTCTTCAAATGCTTCTAATGGTGGCTCTCCTGTCTCCGTATCTTCAAAAGTATGAGGGACCTTATTCGTATCATCCTGCTTATTTTTTGACACTGACATCAAATGCTTCCGTTAATATTTGTTGGACTGACCTAGAGGTGCGAATCGAATCTAGCTTGTTTCCTTCAGTTGTAACAGATTGCATGGCCAAGTCTGGTGACATGCCACAAACGATTAATTCCGTGCCAATCAGCTTCAATACATCTCTAAGTTGGAAAATGCCCTCAACAATAAAAGCATCATATTCCGTTAACCCAGAAACATCTATCAATAATCTTTTAATGGAGAGCTTAACTGCATCCGAA
>BAXC01000218.1 GCA_001310375.1 Bacillus sp. JCM 19041
ATGCAGAGTCCATCGGATTAGGAAAGAAAAAGCAGATCTTTAAGCAATAATTATTAATAGAAAAGGCACGCCCGCTTTCCCTTCACCCAATGATTATGCCACTCCTCTGGCCGAACGTTACATTATTAGTCAAATCAATAATCTCGTTCCACTTTACAAATTCGTGTTATATATTTACTATACCAGTCTCTCTTCCCTCTTTCTTGCGCTTTCTGATGAGTGACATTTTCTTTCCACAATTTGATGGATTCTAAATTACTCCAGTAGGAAACGGTAATCCCGAAACCATCCAAATCTCTGGAACTTTCTACTCCTAAAAATCCAGGTTGTTTTGTTGCAAGTTCCACCATTAGGTCAGCGACTTGACCATATTGTTTCTCGTCCTCCTCTGTTCTTTTAGACGAGAAAATAACTGCATAATAAGGTGGTTTTGGGGTTTGAGCAAATGACATAGCTACCTCCTCTTTAAAAATACTCTCATTCCTTGTCCACGTGCCCATCTTCACGTTCTGGAAACGACTATTACTAAAAAACATGTAAAAACCATTAATACATATGAATAATCTACGTAATGAGCTCACCATAGATACTGGCCACATGATTGTACGCTTCCATAATACTTATACAAAATAAAAAATAAGTCCTTTTAACTTCTTTTTTGTTGCGATGTACTATTGATGACATACCAATCGCAAATATTCTAGCAAACCCTGCCAACTCCAAGAAAGAAGTAATGGTATTTGTCCCTATCAAGCCATAGTAAACGAACTGCACACCAACGCAAATTGAAACATAAAAAACGTATTTCAACTCATAATTATCATTTTAGTACGTCCTCTTATCCAATACGTATATCTTTACTAAAATTCTGCACTACTTTGTCCCTGTTCAAGTCACTGACTCATATCTTGCCCGCAAGCGCTGCTTCCTACTTAAATGCAACTATTACCTCTCTCCCTCTAGCAAATTTCATTTAAACTCTATTTATTATCAATGGTAGTATCAAACTTTTCCTTCTTGTGAACTCATTTATTCTACTTAAAACTGACCAAACAACATTCACTTCTTCCCTGACAACGGTCTAATAAGTAAAAGAAAAATCTCCTTTCTGAGATAATAGTCTTTCAATTTTGCTGATATTTTATTACAATGATTATATAATAATTATTATCATTTGATAGTTGCTATCCTGATATATAATTATTTTCTACACATTTTATAAAAAAAGGAGAGTTTTTATGAGCGAGAACAATATTATCTCTGAAGCTAATCACCCGGGAGGAAAATGCCCTTTTTCTCACGGGAGTGCGACTAGTCCAAAATCTAGCGGGACGACAAACAAAGATTGGTGGCCAAATCATTTAAACTTATCTATCCTACATCAGCATGATAAAAAATCGAACCCCCTTGGAGAAGAATTTGATTATGCAGAGGAATTTAATAAACTAGATTATAATGCTCTAAAAAAAGACCTGCATCACCTTATGACAGATAGCCAAGATTGGTGGCCTGCCGACTATGGTCATTACGGTCCGATGTTTATCAGAATGGCTTGGCATGCAGCTGGTACATACCGCACTGGTGATGGCCGTGGTGGTGGTAATACAGGTAATCAGCGTTTTGCTCCACTAAATAGCTGGGCAGACAATGCCAATATTGATAAAGCCCGCAGACTTTTGTGGCCGATTAAACAAAAATACGGTAACAAAATCTCTTGGGCAGACTTACTTCTGTTAACAGGTAACGTAGCTATTGAATCAATGGGTGGTAAGACATTTGGTTTTGGTGGCGGACGTGCAGATATTTGGCATCCAGAAGAAGACATCTACTGGGGAAATGAAACGGAAATGCTTGGTGATAACCGTTACACAGGTGACCGTGAATTAGAGAATCCACTTGCAGCGGTGCAAATGGGGTTAATCTATGTAAATCCTGAAGGACCAAATGGTAAGCCAGATCCAGCTGCAAGTGGTCGTGACATCCGTGAAACATTTGCGCGTATGGGAATGAACGATGAAGAAACAGTTGCTCTTGTTGCTGGTGGTCATACGTTTGGTAAAGCCCACGGTGCAGGTGATGCTGCGCAAGTTGGTCCAGAACCAGAAGCAGCACCACTCGAAGCGCAAGGTTTAGGATGGTTAAGTTCGCACGGAAGTGGTAAAGGTCGCGACACGATCACAAGTGGAATTGAAGGTGCTTGGACTGCTAACCCAACACAGTGGGATAATGGCTTCTTTGACTTATTATTTGGTTATGAATGGGAGCTAACAAAAAGCCCTGCAGGAGCTTATCAATGGACCGCAATCAAACCAGATGCAAAAGACCTTGCTCCTGATGCTGAAGATGCATCTGTCCGAGTACCAACGATAATGACAACTGCCGATATGGCATTGCGTACAGACCCTGCATACGAAAAGATTTCTCGTAGGTTCCATGAAAATCCAGAAGAATTTGCTGATGTCTTTGCTCGTGCATGGTTCAAGTTGCTTCACCGTGATATGGGTCCTCGTGATCGTTATTTAGGACCAGAAGTACCACAAGAAGAACTAATTTGGCAAGATCCAGTTCCAGCAGTAGAGTATGAATTAACAAATGCAGAAATTGCAGAGATGAAAGCACAAATCTTAAATACTGGACTTACAATTGGTGAACTAGTAACAACAGCTTGGACTTCAGCTAGTACGTTCCGCGGTTCTGATTTGCGTGGTGGTGCTAATGGAGCACGCATTCGTCTTGAACCACAAAAAGATTGGGATGTTAACCAACCAGATCAGCTTACAAAAGTACTTGATGTTTTGGAAGATCTACGAGGTAGGCTTTCTAAAAAAGTTAGTTTAGCTGACTTAATCGTTCTTGGTGGAAGCGCGGCAATTGAAAAAGCGGCCATTGATGCTGGTTTTGATGTCACTGTTCCTTTTGCGCCAGGACGTGGAGATGCAACTCAAGAACAAACAGATGTAGAAGGCTTTGATGTATTAGAACCGGTTGCCGATGGATTCCGCAACTACGAAAAGCAGCAATTTAAAGTAACAGCAGAAGAACTTCTAGTAGACAAAGCCCAATTATTGCAACTTACTGCCCCTGAAATGACAGCTTTAATTGGCGGTATGCGTGTATTAGGTACAAACCATAATGGAACAAAACATGGTGTATTTACTGAAAATATCGGCACGCTTTCTAATGACTTCTTTACGAACCTCCTTGACATTGGTGTTGAATGGAAACCAGTAGATGGAACTGTGTACGAAGGACGCGATCGTAAGACTGGTGAAGTCGTGCGTAGTGCAACAAGAGTTGACCTTGTATTTGGTTCAAATTCTGTATTACGTGCAATCTCTGAAGTGTATGCACAAGACGACAACAAAGGTAAGTTTGTAGATGACTTTATCGCTGCATGGGTCAAGGTCATGAACGCCGACCGTTTTGATCTTAAGGTTAAGAAGGCAGAGTTCGTAGCTAAATAATATGCTTAAACGCCGTCAGCATGCTGACG
>BAXC01000219.1 GCA_001310375.1 Bacillus sp. JCM 19041
GTTGGAATAGATCTAAGAAGACGGAGAGGCTAATGGTACCAATTAATGTATATATGAACGTAATACGTCCAAGTAAACGCCAGCCAATAAAAAAGAGCGGGATATTAATAAGGATATTTGATAGCGCTGGATTAATGGAGAACAGAAAATACAAAAGTAACGTAATGCCCGTTACACCGCCGTCGGCAAGATTATGTCGCATATTAAAATAGACCAAGCCAAATGCCATTAAAGCGGTGCCAAGAAGAATAAAAACGATATTTTTAAAATGACGTCCCATTTACTTTCCTCCTTTCGCCATTCTGCTTTATTAGTGTACTCAACTTCAGTAAAAAAAGAAATATCGAGCGTAGATTTAAATTGCGCTGCGTCATGCTTTTCGCTAGGATAGAAGAGAGAAAGGAAGTGCTAGCTGTTGTCTGAACCAAAAACGATTGACGAAATGCAGCAAGAGGTTGACACGTACATTAGCCAATTTAAAGAAGGGTATTTTAGTCCTTTGGCAATGCTTGCTCGAATGACAGAAGAATTAGGGGAATTAGCTCGGGAAGTAAACCATACGTTTGGTGAAAAACCTAAAAAAAACGTCTGAAGAAGAAAAAGCAATCGAACAAGAAGTCGGGGACATGCTGTTTGTGTTAATTTGTTTTGCTAATTCACTACATATTGACCTTGGACAAGCACATGATCTCGTTATGAATAAATTTCAAACAAGGGATGCGAACCGCTGGACGAAAATAGATAAAGGAGACCAGACATCATGAAACAAACACGAATTGTAATAGCAGGACCAAGAGGAAACATGGGGAGAGAAGCGGTACAACTTTGTATGGAAGATGAGGAGTTAACTTTAGTCGCTGTAGTGGACTCTAAAAATGAAGGATTGCAGCTTAAAGACTTATCCGGTTTCGGTGATATAAACGCGCCTGTTTATACCAATATGGACCAGTGTTTCTCAGAACATCAGCCTGATGTGCTCATCGATTTAACAACGCCTGCTTTTGGTAAAAAGCATATGGAAATTGCATTTGAACATGGTGTGCGTCCAGTTGTTGGTACGACCGGGTTTAGTGATGAGGATATTGCTTCTTTGACGAAACAAGCAGAGAAGAAAGAGGTTGGGGCAATCATTGCACCTAATTTTGCAATAGGCGCGATTCTTATGATGAAATTTGCTTCTCAAGCAGCGAAATATATGACTGATGTAGAAATCATTGAACAGCATCATGATAAAAAATTAGATGCTCCATCGGGTACAGCTTTAAAAACAGCCCAGCTTATTTCTAACGTGCGGACCGAAAAAAAGCAAGGTCATGAAGCTGAACGTGAAGAACTAAAGGGAGCACGGGGAGCAGATTTTGAAGGCATGCGCATTCATAGTGTCCGTTTGCCAGGAAGAGTCGCCCATCAAGAGGTTCTATTTGGTGGAGAAGGGCAAACTCTATCTATTAAGCATGATTCTTTGAATCGCAAAAGTTTTATGCCTGGCGTTAAGTTAGCGATTGAGCAAGTTTTGAAGTTAGATACCCTTGTTTATGGTCTTGAACATTTAATTGACTAAGGAGTGAACGTATGAAGATAGCATTGATTGCTCATGATAAGAAAAAAAAGGAAATGGTTGATTTCTGTGTTGCATACGAACCAATTCTTATTAATCATGAATTGTTTGGTACTGGAACAACAGGTAAGCGAATTATGGAGGCGACAAATCTCACGGTCACGCGCTTTAAATCTGGTCCACTCGGCGGCGATCAGCAAATTGGCGCGCTCGTTGCAGAGAATCAGTTTGATTTAATCCTTTTTTTACGTGATCCATTAACAGCTCAACCACATGAACCGGATGTGACCGCGTTAATACGATTATGTGATGTGCAACAAGTTCCTCTAGCAACAAATATGGGTACTGCGGAAGTGTTAATTAAGGGCTTAGAACGAGGAGATTTTGCTTTTCGTAAGATTGTCCATGAACAAGAACAGAGCCTTTAGGAAGGAAGCCAATTTGGCTTCCTTTTATTTGGAGGAAGAATAAGGGTCAAACGGCAAGTGATTACAGTAGTGAAGGGATCAGCTGTTGCATAGAGCAAAAAATCTTATATGAAAGCACGATAAATGACGTTTTATTGGAAAAGGTTGATTGTTATATACTCCGAACAAAGAAGATAAAGAAATTGATTTAAGTAACCACATCTGTGAATGGAGGACCAAAACAAGCAAAGTCTCTGCTAAAGATTATGATTTGTTCCGGAAAGTACGCCAAGAGGTGGTAAGGGAAGCGTGCATGCCAACTGCAGCGCCACCGTAAAGGAAGCCCATAAAGATGCCTGCTGATAAGTTATGAGGGTGGCTAATAAAAATAGATATAGCAAGACCAAGCAACGTTGCGATAGTTGGGACATACGATGGTTTAAGGTGAAAGAATGTTTTTGCCATTTGCGTAAAAAGCACGACAGCAGGAATCGCAATTAATCCGTCCCAGATATTTGTGTGTATTGTAGGGTAGCCCATATAGTTATCCTTTGTTTTTAATGATTATCTTTTCACAATCCTAATGTCTTATTCATTTTAAAAAACCGTTACATAGACATGTTGACCAAAGTCTGTCTTTTTGTCGTGCCGGAATTAATTGTGGTATAGTGAAGTCCATCATATAAAAGGGGAAAAAGAATGGATCAAACAGTAGATATACTTGCTTGTGGGGCTCACCCTGATGATATTGAAATAGGGATGGGTGCAACAATTGCTTCTTATATAGAAAAAGGGTTTACATGTGGTTTTTTAACGTTGACAAAGGCAGAATTATCGTCAAATGGTACTGTTGAAATTAGACAAAAAGAAGCGTCTTGTGCGGCAGATATATTGGGTGTTAAACAACGATATCAGCTAAATATTCCTGACAGAGGTCTAAACTCTATTCAGCCAAATCAATTAAAAGAAATTGTATCGATTATCCGCTTAACGAAACCACGACTTATTTTTATGCCAGAGGAAGACAGGCACCCGGATCACGGTGCTTGTGGGTCAATTATGCGAGAAGCCATATTTAATGCTGGCATTCGTCGTTATGAAAGTGAAGGCACTATACATAAAGTGTCTGGTTCTTACCGGTATTTTATTAATGGTTTTAGCAAACCGGATTTTGTTATTGATGTAGGATCTGTTTATGAAAAGAAACAACAAGCTTTACAAGCTTATGCAAGCCAATTTGCGCCAGTAGATGGCGTGCGTACACCGCTAACTGATGATTATATTGAATCGATACAAGCCCGTGATCGCATCTTTGGAAAAGAAGTGGGCATACAATTAGCTGAAGGGTTTAAAACCGAAAAACCACTACTAATGTCCAATTTATTAGAAGGGTGCGGATCGTAAGTGAAAAAGAAAAAAATCGGGATTACCTGTTATCCAACCGTTGGGGCTCCGGTGTAGTTGCGACTGAACTCGGTAAACAGCTTGCATCAAGAGGGCATGAAGTCCAT
>BAXC01000220.1 GCA_001310375.1 Bacillus sp. JCM 19041
CATAGAACATTCTTATATAACTGATTACTTTTTTCTACTAAAACCTGGTTAGAACGATAATTGACTTCCAGGTTAATGACTTTCGCACATCTTAAAAATTCATACAAAACTTTGTATCCCCAAAAAAAGTTCGACCTCATACCAAAGACTTTTCCTCTATCGTTGGTTTCTTATACTCACTATGAGTACCTCATCTATTCATCCATTGTTCAATCCAAAACAGTCTTTGTTGCCGAACCCCTTATTTATTGAGTAAAATAACAATTAAATCATATATTGTATCATTACTCTAATAGGGGTGTTCCTTATGAATAAATGGTTAGATGCAATCTTACGAGCTCTGTTTATTTGGTTACTCGGTTTCTTTTTAATAGAAATTGCCGACATAAAGATAAGCTGGTTCTTAGTTGGTATCATTTCAGTAGTCGCATTTCTTTTACAATTCGTCTATTCAGATTTCAAAACGAAGCGTGAGATGAATAAATAAAAACATTTTACATCCCAAACAAATAAAAAACCTTTCCTATATAGAGAAAGGTTTAAATTTATTCTTATATCTTCTTGTTCCGTTAGAAGAGATGCGAAAGCAAACTCTATGGAATTTCTTGTTTACAAGACAACGAAAGCCCTACCTCTCATTCGTCCTTACGGCTCCGAAGCCGCGCCAGTATGAATTGCATCGACAAAAAGTCTTCTTCCTGCTTAACGTTAGGGACGTTTTCGTTTAAGTGTGAGGAATTGTTGGAAGCATGTTGCTTCATTAGGGGCAGAAAAAAGAAGTTCACTTTCGAATAAGTCTTTATTATAACGAACAAATCATCAGATTGCAAGAACAATTGTTTTGCTTTTTTCTTCAAAATAGGTCAAAATAGAAAAGAAAGCGATTACTTCTGTCATGTGGGGTGAATGTATGTCTACAAATCTTCAGTTTAAAACAACAGAATCTGGTGTTGGTGTTCTAACATTAGCAAGAGAGAAAGCACTCAATTCCCTTTCTCAAGATATGATCTCGAGTATGCTCCAAGTCTTGCAACAATGGAAAAACGATGAGAATGTACAGATTGTTCTGTTAGAGGGAGCAGGAGAGAAAGCATTTTGTGCAGGTGGAGATATTAAAGCTCTCTACCAAGCACGTGACCAAAAGAATGGATTTGAACAAGCAAAGAAATTCTTTCAAGAAGAGTATGAACTTGATTTATTAATTGCCACTTATCCAAAACCTATTATTGTACTTATGGATGGAATTGTAATGGGTGGTGGTGTTGGCTTTCGCAAGGAGCAAGTCACAGAATTGTTACAGAAAAAACAAAATGGTCCATGCCTGAAATGAACATTAGCTTTTTCCCTGATGTTGGCGCTTGTTATTTTTTAAGCCAAACACCTGGTTACACCGGCAGGTACGCAGCATTAACAGCCGCAGTATTAAAAGGAGAAGATGCTATTTCCATGGCTTGTGCAGACTATTTTATCCCAAGTCACTCACTTACAGTATTACGTGAACAGTTACTAGAAACGGATTGGCGTAGCGGTCATGAAAACGTTAATCAAGCTGTTCACCTGTTTTTGCAACCGTTCATTGAAGAACCACCTAGGAGTGAACTAGCACTGCTACAAAACAAGATTGACGACCATTTTTCCCACAAAACAATTGAGTCTATCCTAGATTCACTTGAAAAAGAAGATGATTCATTTGCTCAAGAAACTGCCAAGAACATTCGTAGTAAATCTCCGTTAGCACTAAAAGTGACACTTGCTCACTTAAAACAATCTCAAACATCAACACTTGAGGAGACATTCGAAACAGATATTATTCTTGCAATGCACTTCTTACAATGCGATGACTTTTACGAAGGTGTACGCTCTGTATTAATAGAAAAAACACGCAACCCAAATTATCAATATAAATCCATTGAAGATGTCCCAGATGAGTTAGCGTTATCTTTTTTTCGGGAAATATAAAAAGAGAGCCGCCTATCACATCGTGATAAGCGGCTTTATCATTAATTAAACCATCTTTCAGTCACTACTTTCTTTTCTCGTGTAAAACTGAATTCCATCTTTGCCATTCGTACCTAAATCACCAAAGAAGGATGCTTTGTTCCCTGCAAAGGAGAAAAATGCCATTGGTGCTGGGACATTAACATTGACACCAATCATTCCTGCATCAATCGAATTACGGAAATATTGAGCAGACCTCCCGCTTGATGTGTAAATAACCGCCCCATTCGCAAAGCGAGAAGAGTTTGTTAAAGAAATCCCTTCATCTAAATCCTTTACACGTACGACACTGAGTACTGGTGCAAATAGCTCCTCTTGCCAAATCGTCATTTCAGGGGTGACATGATCAAATAATGTTGCCCCTAAGTAGTAACCATCATCTGTCACTGATGGATTTCGTCCATCAACAATCAGTTCGGCTCCTTGCTCTACACCTTTTTCAATGTAACTAACAACTCTATCTTTATGAGATTGACGAATTAACGGTCCTACAAAATGTTCATCATTTAAACCGTTACCGACAGTCAATTTCTTTGTTTCCCTCGTTAGAACTTGCATAAATTCATCCGCTACTGCGTCTTCTACCGCAACAACTGAACAAGCCATACAGCGTTCCCCACTAGAAGCGAATGCTGCTCCAATGACACCTTGAACTGTTTTTTCCATTTCACAATCTGCAAGCACAACAGCATGGTTTTTAGCACCAGCTAGAGCTTGAACTCTTTTTCCGTTTGCCGTACCTGTTTGATAAACATGGCGTGCAACTGGCTCTGAACCTACAAATGAGATTGCTTCAACATCTTGGTGTTCAAGTAAACTATTCACAACTTCTTTGCCACCATTAACTAAGTTTAATACCCCATCAGGGAGACCTGTTTCATACATTAACTCAACTAGCCGTTCCGCTAAAAGAGGTGTACGTCTGATGTTTTTAAAACAAATGTATTACCCGCAGCAATTGCCAACGGAACATCCAAAGAGGTACCATCATCGGGAAGTTAAACGGCGTGATACCAGCGACAACTCCCAAAGGGTAACGCCAAATCGAACCATCTATCCCCCCAGCAATTCCTGGTAGTGCATCCCCCATCATCATCGATGGAGTGGACGTGGCAAGCTCCACACATTCAATTCCACGTTGAACTTCACCACGCGCATCCTTGATCGTTTTTCCATTCTCCAATGTAATTAATTGGGCAAGTTCTTCACGGTTTGCCTTTAATTTTTCTAAATAGGAAAACATATAACGCGACCGTTCTGGCACTGGCACTGTTTTCCACGATGCAAACGCGTTTTTGGCTGATATGACTGCTGTATGAACGTCTTCTTTAGTTGAAAGTGGGACAACAGCGATAGTTTCACCAGTAGCAGGGTTTGGAACTGTTTCTGTTTCCTTAGATGAAGAATCAACCCATGCACCGTTAATCCAATTTCTGATTGTTTTTGTATTTGTTGTTTGTCAATGA
>BAXC01000221.1 GCA_001310375.1 Bacillus sp. JCM 19041
AAAAATAAATTGGTTTTAATGTTTTAATTGATAACTCGTTCATTATTTTCGTTACGCTCATATGTACTCTCCTATAACATGTCCTTCATTCCATTTTAGACTGAACTTAAGGGATGGGCAAGAGAGAGTCATACTCTCTCTTGCATCTATAATAAACGCCCTTAACGTAGACCCTAGGATTTCCCGTTAAAAGCGGGAGGGCGGTCCATTTTTTAGCTCTTTCTGCTGTATCCTATGCAAGAAGTTTAGAAGTGGTGCCCTAAACCACTTCGTTTTTAGAATGTATGAAGCTATTTAAAAACAGGCATACCAGTGTTAAGGCTCGTTTCATTTTGTAATAGAAATCCGTTTAGAGAGCCTTTTCATTTACGGACAAATCACGTATACTTAGCTCATACAGGAGGTGCCGCATGAATAAGTTTGAAAAAGACGTTCAAGACAAAGCGAATGATATCGTTCCTTCTGTCGTCGGCTTTGTTGCCTCGTTTGCATTTTTTGCAATCATTTTCATTATTGCCAATGTTGCAGACGTGGTTAGCTATTATTAATTAAGTACACAAGAAAAAGGCAGATCACTCTGCCTTTTTTGTCATTCAAACGATTGCTCCCACTTTACATCTCCGTTAACGATCTTCATTTCAACCGAGCCATTCAGGTCTGTTCGTAACATAAGAATGTTTAATTCATCTAGTTTCGCAACGATATCTGGATGAGGATGACCAAACCGATTATTCACCCCTGCCGAAATAAGAGCAATCCTAGGTGAAACGGTTTCTAAAAATAAATCTGATGTTGACGTGATACTTCCATGATGACCAACCTTTAGAACATCTGCATTTATATTCGGATACTGCTGTAACAACATCTTCTCTCCATCCTCTTCTAAATCACCAGTGAACAAAAAGGAAATCCCTTCTAATTCCGCAAATAAGACGATGGAACTATCATTACCTGACCACTGCTTTTCACCCGACGGATGAAGTACATAAAAGTGTTCACTAATGATGTCTCCTTTCGTAACAAAACGAAGATTCGCACTTGATTGGTTAACGGTTTTTAGAAGTTCAATTTCATTGTCTTTTTCTATAGAAGTGTTTGGGTAGAAAACTTCCTTAACATGTATTGCATTCAAGATTTCCGCTGCACCACCAATATGATCATGATCCCCATGTGTGAGAAAAAGACCAGTGACAGTAGAAATTCCTTTTGCCTTTAAATAAGGGACAACAATATCTTTACCTGTATTAAATTGTTCCCTTTTCTTCATCCACTCTTCATTACTAAAGTCAAGATGACCACCTGTATCAATTACATAAACTGCTTTGCGATAAGGGAATTCAATTATAATACAATCTCCTTGCCCTACATCAAGCATCGTCACGACTATACCACTTCGCATATAAGGCAGAAAAACGGTTATTCCAATGACAACGATTATCGGCAACAACGACGTCAATAATCGTATTTTATTATTTTCCCATACGATCCCCATAAAAATAATTGCGCCGTACATTGCTGCTATACAAATTAAAGGCGGCTGGCCAACCACCCATTCAAATGCGTTTCTACCGAGAATAAGTACTCCTGCATGCATCGGAACAATGAGCGAATCAAGCAAAAAAATAAATGGATTCACACTAAATGGTAAAAGCAAATGCAAGAGTACTCCCATAAAACTTAACGGAAGTACAACTAAAGAAACAAATGGAATATAGAGCAAATTAAGCACTAAACTTAAAGGTGACCATTCAAAAAAATGATAAAAAATTAAAGGAAGTCCCGACAATTGTGCAATCATTGTAACGGAGCATAAACGAGTAAAATAGGAGTGTGCTTGTAATTCAATCGCATTTCTCAAAAGGATCAGTGAAAATGAAACCAAAAAGGATAATTGAAATCCCAATTGAAACAATTTATAAGTCTATAATTAGATAACCAAAAAAAATAAAGGAAAATCCATAAAATGGGTGGATTTTTGTACGGGTTAACAACAGAAGATAATAAACAAATAGCATTGAAGAAGCGCGAATAACAGGTGGTGCCGCTCCGGTTAAAATTGCGAAAATTGGTAATACTACAAGCATGATGACCATTGCCAGCTCTCGAGTGATCCCGAAGCGAATAAGCAAGTAAAATAAGCTCATACTTACGATTCCTACATGAAGACCAGAAATAGCCAATAAATGAATTATCCCTAAAGTTGAATACGCTTGCAAAATATCTGGGTCAACATATCGTCTGTCACCGAATGTAAGCGCAACTACGATTCCTCTCGATCCTTCCGGTAATGTATCAAATAATTGTTCGATCGAGTGTGCCCGAAATGCTGTAAGTCGTTGCCATACCGACTGATTTCCTTCAACACATATTAACGTAGTAGGTTTTGCTTCAAAAGTCCAATGAATACGCTGTTCAAACAAGTATCGCTTGTAATCAAACGCATATTTGTTTCGCGCCGAATAAGGAGGTTTTAACACACCTGAAGCATAACAACTTTGCCCTGGACGATAGGAAGCAAGTTGTGTATCACTTTCATTAGATAGATACATAGCAAGCATCACTTTTTCACCGGCAGTTGTTTTGATTGTTCCTCGAATTTGATTTCCATTTAAATGAAGGCGATCATAGATCGTAAAGGCAAGTTCTGTCTCTGAACCGGAAAGGCTGGATTTGTTCGTGGATTGGTGAAAGGTAGAAATAACTATGAATGAAACAAAAGGCAACAGTATTGCAGCAACAGCCTTTGTTCGATTTTCTCTAAAACCGATTCCTGCAAGAATGGCTGTTGCTGCAAGCAGAAGAAAAAGAACTTCACTATTCGATCTAAGCACAAGCGCGATAGCAGCTGAAGCTGACAACATGCATATGCAAAGTCTATTCACTCATCAGCCACCGGTTGCGCAAAATACAGTTTTTTTGTTTTACTTGCATAAGCTTCTAACTCTTCGGTTGTAGCACCTAGACGCTCTAAATCTTGCAATAAGGATGTTGTTAAAGCTAATTTCTCATGAAATTGCTGATCAACTACAGTGTCGTCGATCTCCACTTCTATACATTCTATACCAGCTTCTTTAAAAAGCTCGACTGCATATGGATGATTTTTATAGTCTTTAGCATAATGGACTTTTGAAATACCTGCTTGAATCAAAGATTTCGCACAATGAATACACGGGAAGTGCGTAATGTACATTTCTGCTCCTTCTGTTGGAACGCCAAACTTTGCACACTGTAATAATGCATTAACTTCCGCATGAACTGTACGGATACAATGATTGTCAACCACATAGCAACCTTGATCTAAACAATGGTCAGAACCAGATACAGAGCCATTATACCCGCCGGCTATGATTCGTTTATCTCTAACAATTGTTGCGCCTACTTTAAGCCTTGGGCAAGTACTTCGCAACGAGAGCAATTGACTTTGTGCCATAAAATATAAATCCCAAGAAATTCGT
>BAXC01000222.1 GCA_001310375.1 Bacillus sp. JCM 19041
CTCCAGTAGCTCCTGTAGGTCCGGTTCCTCCAGTAGTTCCAGTGGCTCCCGTTATTCCAGTAGCGCCGGTAGCGCCAGTGATTCCGGTTGTTCCAGTAACTCCGGTGACTCCAGTAGGCCCGGTGATTCCGGTGACCCCAGTAGCCCCGGTAGCACCTGTGGCACCAGTGTTTCCGGTAGCCCCGGTAAGTCCAGTGGCTCCGGTTCCTCCAGTAGCCCCCGTGACTCCAGTAGTCCCTGTGGCGCCAGTGATTCCCGTAGCCCCGGTAGCACCCATGACGCCAGTAGTTCCGGTAGTGCCAGTGGCACCTGTGACTCCAGTGACTCCAGTAGGTCCAGTAGCTCCAATAGGACCGGTGATTCCAGTGACTCCAGTGGCACCCGTGACTCCAGTAGGTCCGGTGACTCCCGTAGCGCCAGTGACTCCAGTAATCCCGGTAGGTCCCGTGACGCCAGTAGCGCCAGTGACTCCAGTGACTCCAGTGACTCCAGTGACTCCGGTGGCTCCGGTAAGTCCAGTAGTTCCGGTAACTCCCGCGATTCCAGTAGCGCCAGTGACGCCAGTGACGCCCGTGACACCAGGAGCGCCGGTGATTCCGGTAGACCCAGTGATTCCCGTAGCACCTGTAATTCCAGTGGCTCCGGTAACTCCAGTAGCGCCAGTAGGTCCGGTAACTCCAGTAACTCCGGTGATGCCGGTGATTCCCGTAGAGCCAGTGATTCCCGAAGCGCCGGTAGCCCCGTGATTCCAGTGACGCCAGTAGAGCCGGTAGCGCCAGTGGCACCCGTAGTTCCGGTAGCGCCAGTAATTCCAGTAGCGCCAGTGACGCCAGTGACTCCAGTGACTCCGGTGGCTCCGGTAAGTCCAGTAGCCCCAGTAGTTCCGGTAACTCCCGTGATTCCAGTAGCTCCGGTTCCTCCAGTAGTTCCGGTAATTCCAGTGACCCCAGTAGCCCCAGTAGCTCCTGTTAGTCCGATTCCTCCAGTAGTTCCAGTAGTTCCAGTAACTCCGGTAGCCCCAGTAGGTCCGGTTCCTCCTGTAGGTCCAGTGACTCCAGTGGCTCCCGTAACTCCGGTAGCCCTGTAGATCCGGCGACTCCAGTCGTCCCCGTAGCGCCAGTAGGTCCGGTAACTCCAGTAACTCCGGTGATGCCGGTGATTCCCGTAGAGCCAGTGATTCCAGTGATACCCGTAGTTCCGGTAGCACCTGTGGCCCCAGTGACTCCGGTAAGTCCGGTTCCTCCTGTAACTCCAGTAGGCCCTGTAGCGCCAGTGGCTCCAGTAGCTCCAGTAGCTCCGGTGATTCCGGTAGCGCCAGTAATTCCTGTAGTTCCGGTGACCCCAGTAGCCCCGGTAGCACCTGTGCACCAGTGTTTCCGGTAGCCCCCGTGATTCCTGTAGTTCCGGTAAGTCCAGTGACTCCAGTGGCTCCAGTGGCTCCAGTGCTCCTGTTATTCCAGTAGGCCCGGTAGTTCCGGTAACTCCCGTGATTCCAGTAGCGCCAGTAGCCCCGGTGACCCCAGTAGCCCCCGTTATTCCAGTGACTCCAGTAGCCCCGGTAGCACCTGTGGCTCCCGTAACTCCGGTAGCCCTGTAGATCCGGCGACTCCAGTCGTCCCCGAAGCGCCAGTAGGTCCGGTAACTCCAGTAACTCCGGTGATGCCGGTGATTCCCGTAGAGCCAGTGATTCCAGTGATACCCGTAGTTCCGGTAGCACCTGTGGCCCCAGTGACTCCGGTAAGTCCGGTTCCTCCTGTGGAGCCAGTGCCCCCGGTAGCTCCTGTTGTTCCGGTTCCTCCTGTAACTCCAGTAGGCCCTGTAGCGCCAGTGGCTCCCGTAACTCCCGTAGCCCCGGTGATACCAGTGACTCCAGTAATTCCAGTGATTCCGGTGACCCCGGTAGTTCCGGTAATTCCAGTAGCCCCTGTGACTCCGGTAGCCCGGTGATTCCCGTAGCACCGGTAGAGCCAGTGATTCCGGTAGTTCCGGTGATTCCGGTAGCGCCAGTGACTCCAGTGGCTCCGGTAGCTCCTGTGGTACCAGTGTTTCCGGTGACTCCAGTAGCCCCAGTGATTCCAGTGACACCAGTAGTGCCAGTAGTTCCGGTAGCCCCGGTAGCCCCGGTAGCGCCAGTGGCCCCAGTGACTCCGGTAGAGCCAGTAGCGCCGGTGAATCCCGTAGCCCAGTAGCTCCTGTAATTCCAGTGACGCCAGTAGTCCCGGTAACTCCAGTAGCTCCCGTGACTCCTGTTGATCCGGTGGCACCAGTGATACCCGTAGTTCCGGTAGCGCCGGTAACTCCAGTAGCCCCAGTGATTCCAGTGACACCAGTGACTCCTGTAGTTCCCATGTCTCCAGTAGCTCCAGTAGTTCCGGTGATGCCGGTGTCTCCAGTGACACCAGTGACTCCGGTAAGTCCAGTAGCCCCGGTAGTTCCGGTGACTCCCGTAATTCCAGTGACCCCGGTAGCGCCAGTGACTCCAGTAGCCCCAGTAGCTCCTGTTAGTCCGGTTACTCCAGTAGAGCCAGTGACTCCCGTTGATCCGGTGGCTCCGGTGATCCCCGTAGTCCCAGTAACCCCGGTAGCTCCGGTAACTCCAGTAGCCCCAGTGACACCAGTAATTCCGGTAGAGCCAGTAGCTCCTGTGATTCCAGTAGTTCCAGTGTCTCCAGTAGCCCCAGTGATCCCCGTAGCTCCAGTAGCTCCAGTGACTCCTGTAATTCCGGTGATACCAGTGACTCCAGTAATTCCAGTGATTCCGGTGACCCCGGTAGTTCCGGTAATTCCAGTAGCCCCTGTGACTCCGGTAGCCCGGTGATTCCCGTAGCTCCAGTGATGCCAGTAGAGCCAGTGTTTCCCGTAGTTCCGGTGTCTCCAGTGACTCCAGTGGCACCCGTTATTCCAGTAGGCCCTGTAGCGCCAGTGGCTCCAATAACTCCGGTAGCCCCTGTAGATCCGGCGACTCCTGTCGTCCCCGTAGCGCCAGTAGGTCCGGTAACTCCGGTAGTTCCAGTAGCACCTGTGGCACCAGTGTTTCCAGTGACCCCTGTGACGCCAGTAGCCCCCGTGATTCCGGTAATTCCAGTAACTCCGGTAGCGCCAGTGCCCAGTGACTCCGGTAAGTCCGGTGACGCCAGTAGTTCCAGTCGCTCCGGTAGCTCCCGTAGTTCCAGTGACTCCGGTAGGCCCTGTAGATCCGGCGACTCCTGTCGTCCCCGAAGCGCCAGTGGCACCTGTGTCTCCCGTTATTCCAGTGACTCCAGTAGCTCCTGTAGGTCCGGTTCCTCCAGTAGTTCCAGTAACTCCGGTAGTTCCGGTAAGTCCAGTAGCCCCAGTGTTTCCCGTAGTTCCGGTAGAGCCAGTAGCTCCAGTGACACCAGTAGGACCAGTAGCTCCGGTGGCCCTGTAGCGCCAGTAGAGCCAGTGGCTCCAGTAACCCC
>BAXC01000223.1 GCA_001310375.1 Bacillus sp. JCM 19041
CTGGAATGGATTTGATTAGCGTAAGAGGAGCTTCGATGTTTTTCTGTACATGGGTCATATGGCAAGAAGGTTGATAAACCGCTGTTTTTTGAATCGGTTGATTAAGTTTAAGTCCACATTCAGCAAGGATGACGCTTACATCTGCGTGTTTGCCCGCAAAAACTTCTCCTCGCTCCCGCCATTCAGGTTCATCTTTGAGCAATTCACCATACTCCATTAACATCGCGCCGCAACCGCCGATGCTTGATACGAGATAATCGTAGCTAGCTTCTTCAAACGCCACAATATTCTTTTTCGCCAATTCTTTCGCCGTGTTTAAGTCACCACCATGATTTTGCAAAGCTCCACAACACGCTTGACCACCGAGTATCTCAACTTGGCACCCTGCTTTTTCAAGCAGTTCCATCGCTTGATTATTGATGTCAGCGAACATCGTATCCATTAAACAACCGAGAAAATAGCCAATCTTATAAGTCGGTTCGTCGTGAACCGTTACTCGCTTCCGCTCCTTTCGCCGTGGCGGGAGAACAGATGGCATAATCGCTTCAAATGCGTTCATACCTTCGGGAAGAAAGAATGACAGCACGCCGCTTTTTTGCGCTAGCTTCTGCACACCTGTTTTTTGATACGCATACACCCCTGCCCCTGCAAAAGCAAGCAACCGTCCACTCGGCAACAGTTTTCGAAACAGGACCGATTCTACCGTTTTTTGCCCGATACTCTTCTTTGTTTCCTCTGCAAGTACTTCTTTCGCCGAATCGAGAATTCTTCCGTATTGAACATTCGTTGGGCAAGCAGTTTCACAAGCGCGACAACCAAGGCATAAATCGATTGGTTCTTTTAAATCTTCTAAACTTACTTTGCCTTCTGCCGCCATCTTAACAAGATTAATCCGCCCTCTTGGCGAGTGTGTCTCTTTTTCCATCGTCTGGTACGTTGGGCAAGCCGGCAAGCAATAACCACATTGCACACAGTCAAATGTTTCTTCATACGCTAGCTTAGCCATTCGACAACACCAACTTTTGTCCAGGTTCCGGGAAGATCTTCCGGGATTCAAAATGCCATTAGGTCCCAGCTTTGTTTCACTCGTTTCATTAAATCAAGCCCAGCTATACCAACTTCCATTTCCATAAACGGCGCTTTCATCGTACCGATGCCGTGTTCACCTGAAAGTGTGCCCCCAAGAGTTACGGCTGCTTCAAAAATGGCTGCGACTGCTTGCTCCACTCGTGCCATCTCTTCTCGGTCACGAACGTCGGCAATGATGTTTGGATGGAGGTTGCCATCACCGGCGTGACCAAACACAACCAAGTCGACGTTGTATGTTGCTTTGATTTCTTTTAAGGCGGCAAACATTGCTGGAATTTTGCTGCGCGGAACCGTTGCATCTTCTGAAATTTTTGTTGGCTTTACCCTTACAATTGCAGGCGAGACGAGCTTGCGTGCTTTCCAAAATTCCGCTGCTTCTTGATCTGTTTGTGCCACTCGTACTTCACGGGCTTGCACACTCCGACACTGGTGCTCGACTTCACGAATTTCTTCCTTAATCGCAGATGGATGCCCGTCGAGCTCAATTAACAACAGCGCATCGACGTCGGTAGGCAAGCCTGTTGGTTCGTACGCTTCAACCGCTTCAATCGATGCCTGGTCCATTAACTCCATTTTGGCTGGGACAATGCCGTTTTTTAAAATCTTCGAAATCGCTTTTCCAGAGTCGACAATGTCTTCGAATAATGCGAGCAACGTTTTTGTGGCCTTTGGTTTTGGCACCAGCTTCAATGTTGCCTCGGTAATAACGGCGAGCGTGCCTTCAGAACCAACAATTAATTTTGTCAGGTCATATCCTGTAACATTTTTCACTGTCCGTCCGCCCGTCCGGACAACCTCTCCCTCCGGCGTTACCACTTCTAGCCAAGCACGTAATCTTTTGTGACACCGTATTTTAGCCTCGTGGTCCACCTGCATTTTCCGCAAGGTTTCCGCCAATCGTCGATACGTGGGCACTGCTTGGATCAGGTGGATACATAAGACCAAGCTCGCCCGCCTTTTCGTTAATCGCTGCTGTTAGCACACCTGGCGATACAACCGCAACCATATCATCGGCATCGATTTCAAGTGTCCCGTCCCACCGGGAACAATCAAGAACAACTCCGCCATGGACTGGCAGAGGTCCCCCGCTTAAACTCGTACCCTGACCTCGTGGGTAAACAGGTACTCTGTGCTTGTTTGCTAGCTTCAGAACAGATGCGACCTCTTCTTTTGACCTTGGCTGAAACACGGCGTCAGGAAGATGCGTACCAAAGGACGCATCAAATGCATAACTGGCGCAATCCGCTGGAGAAGTTAAAATTCGCTCAGACGCAAGTCCCGATGATTCCCGCACTTCCTTCAAAAAGGCACTCTCTTTTTTTGTCTGCATGGTTTCTCTCCTTTTTATGCAAGCCGCGTATCACCTAGCTTTTTCCGGACATTTGTAAGATGGATGTCCATTGCTTTGCGAGCCGCTTGCGCATCTTTTGCGGCAATGGCTTCATAGATTGCCTCATGCTCTTGATAGACATTTTGCCGCTTCTCTGTTTTTCCGACGTTTAATCTAAGCGAGAACTCAATCGCATCATTTAACAGGCCTTTCATATTTTCAAGCGTCGCTGTCAAGAAGGATTCTTTGCTGCTTTAACGAGCACAAGGTGGAAATGGGAATCCGCTTCACTACCAATTGTATTTTCCGAGATAATCGTTTCAGAAAAGGCGATCAAAGCCTTGCGAAGCGCTTCAATCTCCGCATCGTCCGCTCGTTCTGCGGCAAGCGCAGCTGCTTCTGTCTCGATGATGTGCCGCATTTCAAGCAACGCATGCACTTCATCAACCGACACCATGCCTAGTTTAATATGATCAAGCATATCAACGAGCTTAATATTTTTAACCCAGCGCCCGCCACCTTGTTTGGATTCGATCACCTCTGTTGCTGTCAACACGGTCAATGCTTCCCGAATCGGTGCACGGCTCACTTGAAATCTCTCGGCAAGCTCCATTTCCGAGGGCAGTTTCCCCCCACTCACATACGGTTCTTGCTGAATCATCACTTTCAAATGTTCTAACACTTGAAGCGACACTTTTTTTTCGTTCGATTGTTTGATCCAAGACAAACACCCTTCCCTGCTTGTTAATACGGAGGGGCGATGCCATTCATCCTCCCCTGCCGTTTTGCTCTGGCAATATGCCAGATAAATGTCGCGATTAAACATGCAACTCCAATTAAATCGGTTGTGATTCCTGGCTTAATCAAAAGTAAAGAACAAACAAGAAAAATTACTCGCTCTGGCCATAAAAGCGATACGGATAAGTACCCACTTAACGCAACAGCGATCGCAAAAACACCAAC
>BAXC01000224.1 GCA_001310375.1 Bacillus sp. JCM 19041
AAAAAGCTTCAGATAAATGGATGGAAGGTACAAACAAAATAGCCCTTAGAGCACAAAACTCAAATAAGGCTAGTAATTTTAGGGCTGATCAATCTGTTTTACGCTAGAAGAGGTCTTTTTTTAGTGGGTGTTCTTAAGTTTGTCAATACCACAGATTTACCAAGATGGTGTTCCTGTCATTCTATGATGTGGTTGTGTCTTTGGTCTTTTTTCAATGACTAAAACACTATCATAATAACTCATCGACCAAGTTGATGTCGTAAATGGGTTTACTTCTAATTGAGGATCTCTAGAATACCAAGCATTTAAATTGTCAATTAACTTCTTTGAATACTCAATAAAACTATTCGGTTCGTTGTAACCACCGCCATATTCCCACTCGTAGCTCGTGTGCAAGTCTTCTAAAAGATAAACCCCATTAGGAGAAAGAGCAGGAAACATTTCCTCATATGAAATCTTCAGCTGATGCATATGGTGTCCACCATCGTCAATAATGATATCAAAAGTAGGCAAAGACGATTTGTTTGCCTTCCAAAACTCTCTATCGCCTTGATCACCTATAAGGATATTCACTTGTTCCTCCTCAAACGATTTACAGCGAGGATCAATATCGATTCCAACGATATTAGCTTTCTCCCCAAAATAATCTTTCCACATTTGAAGCGACCCACCGTGGGAAACGCCAATTTCTAAGATATTGACATCTTGCCCAACAAACCTCTCGAAATGACGCTCATAAATATCAAAATAATGCATCCACTTGTGAATCAAGCGACCGTTATTTGATTCGAAGTAATCCTCTAATTTGCTCACTACGTCACACCTTTTTGTATAAAAGTTTTTTATACATTACGTCAGGAAAAAAGAAAATGTGCTTATTATGTTTTTTCTGCTGAGAAGCGGAATTGTAACGGGTTCTTCGTAAGCTTCAAAAGCGAATGGATTTTCCTCTAATACCGATGATTTACTGACGCGAACTGATTAAGTCAGTATGATTTCTTTATAAACAAACGTGATTGAGTAAATTCGTTAAATAACCTTGTAGGAAAAAATAGGGTTTTGTATCATGTAAATAGGGAATGTGTAAATGATCAGAAAATGATAGGAGTGTTGAAGAAAACCCTTATCGGTGGGAGGAAGGGAGTCAACAAGTGAAGAGATGGCTTGGAATCAGTGCACTATGCGGTGCGTTACTTATAGGAGGATGTAACATGGGAAATGAAGGTGAAAATCCGCAACAATCAAATGGAGAAGAAACACCTGAAGAAGAAAATGGGAATAACGAAGAACCTACTGAAAGTTTGGGATTAGCAGCAGAAGATGAATTTACACGCGAATTCCTCGTTTCAACGGAGGAAGAGGAAGAAGGATTTTACCGAATGCGCGGTGAGTTAGGTGGGTTTGAGATGTTGATGCCGAAGGATGCAGAGCTTGGTGAAATGTTTCATCAAACAGAAGAAGATGCGGTTGAACGGATGACTTACTTCCAGAATGATGGGGAGAATGGTACAAATGTTACTACACATTTCTACTACCATAATGAATTCTCTGGAGCTTCGAGAGAAAGTTATTTAAAAGCCTTTGCAAATGAAATGGACTTTGGAAATGAATTTGAGCTTACTGAATTAGATAATAAACAAAGTTATACAGGTGAAACAGAGAGATCTATTAATGGGAAACGGGTACTTGTTTACATTGCTTATATATTTTCCTCTGAGAACAAAGAAGCAATATCCATTGAATACAATGTTGTTTGCAGAGGGAACGACGATGCTTGTGATATAGATGATATAAAAGAGAGAGAAACATTTAATAAGATAATAAATTCGATTGAATTTTCATTTTACAAACAGGAGGATTCTAATGAATGAATCTGTATTTCATAAAAAAAGAAATCCAAATGAGAATAACAGATTTAGAGTATTCTTTTCCAAAACTCATGGATCAAGGTTACAGTGAAGAGGGAGCAAAAGAGAAAATTATAAAAGATATAAAAAGAATATATTTGGAGGAAACAGGAGAAGCCGCGGATTTTGATATTGAAATTGAGCAATTAGACCCCAGTGAAAATTCTTCAGATGCTAAGGGCACAGCTCTTTTAATTAGTAAAGAAGAAGATGTCGAAGAAGTGATATTTATTTCACGTGGATCAGTTAGTGCTGAAGATTGGATAGACAATGTGTTTGGAGCAGGCATTGGGACTGGCGGGGGTATTTACGCAAGAGAGTCAGAAGCTTTTCTGTTAGATGTAATAGATCAACATGATTTGAATGACGATATTTCTATACGTGGATTTGGTCATTCAAAGGGAAGTAATACACTAGTTCAAATGCAGCTTAACTATGAAACTTTTAATGAAGTTTTTACATTTAATGGCGCGCAATCAAATGTAAGGCAACAACTTATAGAAGATAGTAGTTTCTTAACTGCAGTGCAAGATCGGTTTGATGCATATACAGAGAGCTCTATTAATTCCATCCCCCAGAAGACCTCGAAGCCTTTGCTAAAGACTACTACAAAGACAAAGGCACGAACATTCATCAAACGCGTTCGAAAAGTGATTTTCTCTATGCACTTGATGCAATGCCAGGCATGTTTGTCGTTGGGAACGTTCAAGAGCATCAAACGGATCATGTGAATGATGGATTCGTAGGCGCAATGGACTCGATGTCGCAAGAAGATTTGCAAGTATTAAGCAATTTCCTATCTCCATATGGAGAAGTGTATGCGGAAGAAGGGATGGGCGGAGTCCTTTTAGTTGCGATTCAAGATGCAGCTGCATTTTATTTAGAAAATCCAGAATTCGACCCCCTCGACTTTCAATCCATCCAACAGTCATTAGCGGGAATTGTTGATCGTTTAGGAGACGCAGGATACATCTCTGAAGAAGATGCGAGCTTGTTAAATAGTCATCTGAGAGCTCTTTTTGTTGATGTCGAATCAATCTATACGCGAGTTTATGAAGGAGAAGGAATTAGTTTAGAAAGAGTGCTTGGAGACGGTACATATGGGTATTTATTTTATAACATCATTGCAGGTCGTCTTGAAAAAATCGCAGAACTATTCGACGGTGTTGGTAAAGCCGCATATGAACATCACAGTCTAGAAGCGTTAATGAATGAATTAGCCGAAGGAAAGTCCTATCAAGGCGGGGAAATGTATCTTGAACTTGGTGGAGGACCAGGAGCCAAGGGCAAATTAAATTAAACCTCTCAAAAACCCTCGATGCCTATGCAGCGATAACAAGTGTGCTGGACGAGCAAGATGCGATGTTAGAAAAGTATTTGGGCATGATGGAACAGGAGTACATGGAGTATTATCAAGGAAAAAAGCAACAACTAGGTTCAAAAATATCATCCATTGAGAGCAATTACCGATC
>BAXC01000225.1 GCA_001310375.1 Bacillus sp. JCM 19041
CATCGTGTGTCCAGAAGTTTTTTTACTTAATTCCTTTGCTAACTTGATTCGCTGTGCTTCTCCACCAGATAAAGTCGTTAACGCTTGTCCCCATTGTAAGTAACCGAGTCCGACTTCACATAACAAGGTTAAGAGTTCATGGAGTTTCTTTTGATTGGTAAATAAAGATAAACTTTCTTCAATTCTAAGTGTAAGCATATCGCAATTGAATAGCCTTCATACGTGACTTCAAGCACTTCGTCTTTGAATCTCTTCCTTTGCAGACGGGACAAGTGACTTGAAGGTGGGAGAGGAAGTGCATGTCTAAATCAACAACACCAAGGCCTTCACAGCGATCACACCTGCACCTGGTGTATTAAAAGAAAAGCTCTTTGCAGTTAAGCCAGCCGCCTTTGCTGTAGATTGACTTGCGAACACTTTCCGCAGTTGCGTAAACAAATCCATAAAAGTGGCGATGTTTGAGCGTTGCATCCGGCTGATTGGTGTTTGACCAACTTGAATAATCGAGTCGATTTGTTCTATGCCTTCTATTCTCTTACAACCGTCGATATGGTCCTCTTTTGCTTGAGCTAACACATCGAACACAAGAGTCGATTTACCTGACCCAGATACGCCAGAAATAGAGACAAGCGTTTGCAATGGGATCGCTGTCGTGATATTTTTCAAGTTGTGTTTAGACGCTTCTACAATTTTAACCCAATTACCGTTGCCTGATCGGTTGCTACCTAGCAGTTGTTTTGCTTCTTTTAAGTAGGTACCTGTAATAGACTCTGGTTGGCTTTTAAGTTGTTCGAGTGTTCCTTGCCCAACGATTTCGCCACCAAACCGTCCTGCCCCTGGACCGATATCGATTACATGGTCCGCTTCGGCGATCACATGTTGATCATGCTCAATGACGAGAACCGTGTTACCAAGATCGCGTAGTTGCTTCATGATATGGATGAGGCCGTCCGTGTCTTTTGGATGAAGACCTGCGGTAGGTTCGTCAAGTAAATACAAGACGCCTGTAAGGCCTGATCCAAGAATGGAAGCAAGGCGGAGGCGTTGAGATTCACCGCCGGATAATGTGACAGAGTTACGGTCAAGTGATAAATAACCAAGACCAACATGAAGAATGCGGTTCACTTTTGTTTTTAGATCGTAGAGGACGGAATTCAAAAGAGAATCGTCTGAAGCTGTAAAATGTTTCTGTGTGTGAGTGATCCAGTCCGAGAGGTCATGTAATGAGATAGTCGAGAGTTGCGGAAGCGTATTCCCGCAAACAACAACGGTTCGCGTCTCTTGCTTTAACCGGTCACCATGGCAGTCAGTACAGAGTGTAGGAATGAAATAAGCAGCTTCGCTTGATTCGCCACCTTTCTCTTGATAACGACGCCACATTCCTGTAAGAATCCCTTCGAATTTTCCTTTTGCAGCAGTCTTTGGTGGTTTAATCCCAGGGGCATGTTTTGAAAATGCTTTGCTATCCACTCCATAGGCTAGCAGGTCCATTTCCGCTTCGCTGTATTCTGAAAGAGGTTTGCTTGCTCCGGCGGGAAGGCCGTAATGTTTTTTAGCCGCTTCAAAAATGGATGTGTAATACTCTTGTACAGCGTTGTTCCACAATGAAACTGCGCCAGTAGCCAAACTTTGATCAAATGAGAAGATAGCAGCTTGGTTAATCTCTACTGTTGTTCCAAGCCCGCTGCAAGTGGGGCAGGAGCCACTTGGGGTATTAAATGAGAATTCTGCTTTTGTAAATGGTTCATGCTCTTTGTTACAATTCGGGCAAAAAACAGGCTTTGTGTCATCAATGGGTGGTTCAATTTCCGATGCACAAGAGGTACAAAGCCTTGTCCCTCTTTTTTGAAAGACATTGCGTAAATACGTATATAGATCGGTTACCGTGCCGACAGTTGAGCGGGGGTTTCGATTGGCTTGTTGTTGATTGACGCCAATAGAGGGAGACAATCCATCAATGGAATCAACATCTGCCTAGCAATCGAATCCGCCGATCCAACACTTGATTCTAAGTATTGTCTTTGGCATTCTCTTTGCAACAAGTCTAGAGCGAGTGTTGATTTTCCAGATCCGGATGGCCCTGTGACAACAACCAATTGATGTTTTGGAATATCCAAAGAGATGTTTTTTAAATTGTTTTCCCGTGCACCGCGAATTCTGATCATATCGTTCATAAAAACCTCCTACATCTTAGTTTCCCCACTTTTTTAAGAGCATGCTCCATTCTATAACACTCATGCAAGTGATAAGGTTGTTTATCTCGTAACCTACAATACCAATATCAACATTATTGTTGTACTTTAAGCTTTTTGATGAATGTTTGATTAGGTAGATGGGGGCTGCTATAGTATAGGAACCTAATAGAGGGGGCGGAGTCTATGAAACATTACCGACCAATTGATATTGCGAGAAAACTTAATATAAGCACAAGCGCGATGCGCCATTATGAATCGTGGGGCATTATTCCTCTACCAGAACGTTCAGAGTCAAACTACCGTTTATATACAGATGTTCATTTGGCGTATTTCCGTTGTACTCGTGCCATATCGAATGGCTTTGGTTTTGCTTGTGCAGTTGATGTTCTACGCAAAATGACACAAGGACAAACGAGTGAGGCTCTTTGGATCGTAAATACTGAACAAGCAAAGCTGAATCATGAGAAAACGGTAACAGAACAAACACTAACATTACTTCGAGACCCGGATTTGTCACCAATCGAAGACAAAAAGCTTAGAGCTCATATGACAATTGGGGAGGCTGCTGCTTTGACAGATGTCCAACCTTCAGCGATTCGGCACTGGGAACAGGAGGGATTGATTAAACCAGAACGGAGTCCGGATAATGGGTATCGTTTGTTTACACCAATGCATATTAGACAAATCCTCATTATTCGAACGATGCGACCGACTGTCTATTTTTTAGAAGATATGAAGGAGATTGTTCATTCGGTCGAGCGGCATAGTATGGATGCTGCACAAAAAGTAACGGAAGGAACGTTGCACCGTTATATGAACGCAACCGTCTTCAATACGTGGGAGTAAAGGAACTGGTTAACCTGTGTGAGGAAGTTGGCGCATGGGGAGAGAGTGAATTGACTTAAAACAAGAATGGAGCACCTAACTATCATGGAGATGCGCAGGTTTTACAATTGAACCAAGTACGAAGCCACTAGGATCATATTATTCTATCTTATATAAAAGATCCCTAATAAATTGGGTGATTGCAACTAGCGAACGACATACAAGTAGACTCCTGCGAGAGAAAAGACGAAGATGAGACACGCAGCTGCGCTGTGCGTCTCATCCG
>BAXC01000226.1 GCA_001310375.1 Bacillus sp. JCM 19041
TTGCTAAAGGTGTAGGGATAATGAGGGTTCATGATGTGAAAGAAATAAAACGGATGGCAGTTATGATGGATGCGATGCTTGAAAGGAGAGATTCTATTGGATAAAATCTATTTAAACCAGTTGTCATTTTACGGCTATCACGGTGTTTTTCCAGAAGAAACTAAGCTCGGACAACGCTTTATAGTTGATTTGATATTAGAACTCGACCTAAGTCGTGCCGCTAAACAAGATGATCTTGATGCATCGATCGATTATGGAGATGTCCATAAGCGTGTGCAAGGGATTGTTGAAGGGAAGCCATACAAATTGGTGGAAGCTGTTGCCCAGCAGATTAGCGATTGTTTATTAGAGGCATACAGCCATTTACAAACATGTACGGTTAAAGTGATTAAACCTGATCCTCCTATTCCGGGCCATTATCATTCAGTAGCAATAGAGCTTAGGAGGGATCGTAGTGGTATATAGTGCGTATTTGGCACTCGGTTCTAATATCGGAGATCGAGAAACTTACTTGCAAAAGGCTGTAAATGCATTAAGTGAGATGAGAGAGATAGAGGTTTTCTCGGTATCTTCTTTATACGAAACAGATCCAGTTGGTTATTTAAATCAAGAGCCATTTTTAAATATGGCTATCCATATTAAAACAACACTCCGTCCATATGATTTGTTGCGAGAAACGCAACGGATAGAAATTGCACTTGGAAGAGAGCGTGATGTACGCTTTGGTCCAAGGACGGTAGATGTTGACATTTTACTATTTGAGCAAGAAAATATGGAAATGGATGATTTGCAAATTCCACACCCAAGAATGTGGGAAAGGGCGTTTGTCCTTATTCCTCTTGCCGAAATTGCACCTGAGATATACAGCGAGGCATATGGTCGAACACTTTATGAGCTATGTGAGGAGCAACTTATCGATAAAGAGGGTGTTAAATGGTGGAGCCGGTGGAATGGGGCAGGAGTATACGTGCGTTCAGAAAACTAAAAGGGTATACACAACAGGAATTTGCGCGCGAAATCCATATTTCTGTCTCCCTTTTAGGAGAAGTTGAACGAGGAATTAGAGAACCTGATGAGGAATTACTTACTCGAATTTGCGATTGTTTACAAGTTTCGAAAACGGACATGATACAGTTATAAGATTGATGTTGGTGCTTTTCGACTTATTGCGAGAGTTTGAAGTGGGTCTGGTTTGTGCTTTACCGTACGATTCAATACTTGGAGAATGGTTCATTGCCTGCTGAACCAACTCCGCGAGAAAAAATTGAAGCGTGCTTAATCCATCTTGATCGGTTGATTGATTTAAAAGGAGAACGTGTCGCTGTTCGAGAGATGCGTAAACATACAGCTTGTTATATTAAAGGTTTACGCGGTAAAACTCCTATTCGTGATAAAGTAAATCAATTCGAGACGAGAGATGATGTTGTGAAGGCCCTTAATGATTATGTTGACTTTTTAGAGGGACGTAAACTAGCGGAGACATCCGCATTATAGTACAATTCTAATATGGAAAAGCGTTAAAGGGTTTGATCGGCATAGGTTCGGTCTACCCTTTTTCGGTGAATGAGGACAAGGGGTTGAGAGTATTGACGGAAGAATTAGAGTTGCATGACCTTCTAGCGGTGCGGAGGGATAAGTTAAATCAACTGCAGGAACAGGGAATAAATCCTTTTGGTGGTAAATTTGAACGCACACACACATCTGAACAGATGGTAGAACAATTTGATGCTTTTACAAAGGAAGAGTTAGAAGGGAAAGAAGAAAGAACGGTTCTAGCGGGTCGTTTGATGACAAAAAGGGGTAAAGGGAAAGCTGGCTTTGCGCATATTCAGGACCTAGCCGGACAAATCCAAATTTATGTTCGTCAAGATGCTGTTGGTGAGGAAGCATATGATTTGTTTAAATCATTGGATATTGGTGACATGGTTGGGGTTGCAGGTAAACCCTTTAAGACAAATGTCGGTGAGATGTCCGTAAAAGTTTCCGAATTAACATTGCTAGGGAAGTCACTGCGCCCATTGCCGGATAAATATCATGGACTTAAAGATGTTGAGCAGAGGTATCGCCAGCGCTATCTTGATTTAATAACAAGCCCTGATTCAAGAGAAACGTTTATTACCCGGAGCAAAATTATCCAAGTGATGCGCCGTTATCTTGATGACCAAGGCTTTTTAGAAGTCGAAACACCAATGATGCATAGCATTCCTGGAGGGGCTTCAGCACGTCCTTTTATCACGCATCACAACACCCTTGATATGGAACTTTATATGAGAATAGCGATTGAGTTGCATTTAAAACGACTTATCGTCGGGGGCTTGGAGAAAGTCTATGAGATTGGGCGCGTATTCCGTAATGAAGGAGTTTCGACTAGACATAACCCGGAATTTACAATGATTGAACTATATGAAGCTTATGCAGATTATAAAGACATTATGGAATTAACAGAAGGGGTCATTGCTCATATTGCAAAGGAAGTTCTAGGTAAAACTTCTATACAGTATGGAGAATATAACGTCGATTTAGCTCCTGGTTGGACGCGTATTCATATGGTTGATGCGGTTAAAGATGCGACAGGTGTTGATTTCTGGAAAGAGATGAGCGATGAAGAGGCGAGATCGATTGCGAAAGAAAAGGGTGTACCGGTAAAAGAGACGATGAGTTTTGGGCATGTTATAAACGAGTTCTTTGAACATTTTGTTGAAGAAACGCTTATCCAACCTACCTTTGTCTATGGACACCCGTTGGCAATTTCTCCTTTAGCGAAAAAGAATGAGAAAGATCCTCGTTTTACGGATCGATTTGAATTGTTTATCGTTGGTCGGGAACATGCCAATGCGTTTTCAGAGCTTAATGACCCAATTGATCAACGTGAACGCTTTGAAGCTCAACTTGTTGAACGTGAGCAAGGTGACGATGAAGCCCATATGATGGATGAAGATTTTGTGGAAGCACTTGAATACGGTATGCCTCCTACTGGCGGACTTGGTATCGGGATTGACCGCTTAGTTATGTTGTTAACAAATGCTCCTTCTATTAGAGACGTATTATTATTCCCGCAAATGCGGAACAGAGAACAAGGGGAATAATTGGGGTGCTGCCCAGGAAACTGGGCAGTATTCTTTTGTTTTTAAAAATAAAATAAAAAAATGTCGAAAAGTACTTGCGCCTATAATCATATAGTGGTATATTATTTCTTGTCGCCGAAACAATAGCGGCAACGTAAACAGAAGAAAAACAGTGTTGACAAGCGCTTTTGATTCTGTTAAGATATAAAAGTTGCTAACGCAACAA
>BAXC01000227.1 GCA_001310375.1 Bacillus sp. JCM 19041
AAAAACTCCCCCATTTATAACGAGAAAATGGGTGAGCGCGCGGAACATTTGCTTAATGCATTACAAGCACGAGAAGCGCTTCTAGAAAAAGCTGTCCCCGTTCTGACCTATGCCAGCCTTTCCTTATCAGCAGATGGTACTAACCCAGAATCTCAAGGAAACGCAAGTCGTGTACAAGCGGTACAAGCAATTATACAAGCTGAAATAGCCAAAACAGAAGCAGAATTAATGACATTACCAAGTGCAATTATCGAACAATTCCAAACCGAACTACCAGAACTTGAGCGCTATACCATTTATTTAAATGACATTCTTGAGGCGAAACCTTATGCATTATCAGCCGAGACCGAAGAAGTACTTGCTGCATTATCGCCTGTTCTTGGAAGTCCTTACAGTACATACTCAACAAGCAAATCTGCCGATATGACATTTCCTTCCTTTCAAGGAGCTAATGGTGAAGAAAAGCCACTGTCATTTGCCCGATTTGAAGATCAATACGAGCTCTCACCTAATACCGAGGAGCGTCGTAATGCTTACGATGCTTTTGATAAAACGCTCAAAAAATATGAAAATACGTATGCGAAACTATACGCAAATGAGGTTTCAAAACAAGTCACACTTGCCAGACTTCGCGGCTACGACTCTGCTGAAGACATGTTACTACACTCCCAACATGTCAATAAGACGATGTACCATAACCAATTGAATACAATCTATCAAGAGTTAGCACCCCATATGCAGCGATACGCCAAACTCAAAAAAGAAGTTCTTGAACTAGAGACATTTGGTTTTTCAGATTTAAAAGCACCGTTGGATCCTGAATTTGAACCTGAAACAACTTATGAGAAAGCCTTTGATACAATCATTGAAGCATTGGCACCACTTGGAGAAGAATACACAGCGATGTTGCATGAAGCAAAAGAAAACCGCTGGGTTGACCGAGCCGACAATATCGGCAAAGCAACCGGTGCATTTTGTTCAAGTCCCTATGGCTATCACCCTTACATTTTAATGACTTGGAAAGATACAATGCGTGGTGCGTTTATATTAGCCCATGAGTTAGGACACGCTGGTCACTTCTATCTAGCAAACGCCCATCAGCCTTTCAATGCAACACGTCCATCAACATATTGCATTGAAGCACCATCAACGATGAATGAATTATTCTTAGGAAATCACTTACTTCAATCGACTGATGATCCAAGAATGAAACGGTGGGTTATATTGCAATTTATCGGTACCTATTACCACAATTTCGTTACTCATTTATTAGAAGGTGAGTTCCAACGTCGCGTTTATGCTCATGCTGAAGAAGGCGCGCCACTTACAGCTATGTTACTTCGAAAAACAAAACAAGATGTCCTCAAAGGTTTCTGGGAGATGCGGTTGAGATTGATGAACGAGCTGGACGTACTTGGATGAGACAACCCCATTATTATATGGGCCTCTATCCATACACATACTCGGCTGGCTTAACAGCGGCAACGAAAGCATATACACTTTATCAAGAGCAAGGTCAACCCGTGATTGATTCTTGGCTTGAGATGTTAAAAGCTGGTGGAACAAAACGACCACTTGATTTACTAAAAGTGGCTGGTGTTGATATGGAACAGAAAGAGACGATTCAAGCGGCCGTTTCATATGTAGGCAACTTAATTTCAGATTTAGAAAATAGCTATCGTTAAAACATAAAAAAAGCCTGACCATCTTTTGGTCAGGCTTTTTTTTCTTCTTCACTTGCTTGCAATAATGCTTTATAACCAGAACGAGTTAATTGCAGTTCATGATCAATGTAATTCGATTTCGCTAATAAATTCTCGCTCTCTTTTGAAAGACGTGGTAACAATCTTTGAATCTCACTATTCAATGCCGCAAAAGACCCAGATTCAAGTACATCTTGATCCATCGATGCTGCAATTTCTTTCATAGGTGATTCTCGAACAAACAACTTTTTTGTACCTCTCATCATCGACATTAATCGATTAGACGCATTAATCCATTCCTGGCGTACATGAGACATTTCATTGTCTGTTTGTTGTAAGCGATCACGAATCGTCCGCTTTTCTGCTTCTTCGAGTTGCGTTTTGCTTAATAATTCCTCAAACAACTGCGTTCTGTCTAAATCTAGCTTTTGTAACTGGAATTCTTTTTCTTCCAATGCTCTTAAGTCATGTTCTTTCGTTTCCTCTAATTGATTCTTTTCCTCTATACCACGATCAGCAGCTACAATTTGGCTTGCCTTTAAATCCTCAAGCAGCCTTTCTATTTTTTTACTCTTTTTTATAACAAAAACAAATAGTGTAACTAGTGCAGCTAAGACAACAATGCGATACCATACATCATTCCAAATTGCTAAGATCCCTATTGCAACAAACACTAATCCTGCTAGAGCGTATGTCCAAACTCGTGTCTTTTCTTGTTCTGCCACGATTACTCGACCCCTCTTTATTTGCTCATCCTTTTTCTGCATTCTAGCTCTTTCGTGCGTATTTGTCTAGTTGAAAGAGACAAAATCAAGCCCCGCAATGTATGACGGGGCTTGATTTCTTATTTGAATTTTGACGAATACCAACTTTTTGCAGCTTCAATTTCATCTCTTATCAATTGATGTCCGCCTTCTGTCCAATACGTCTCAACACTAGCGCTCGCCCCTCTTAAGTCAGCAATTAATGTTTCCGTCTCTGGCGCAGGAATCATTGGGTCTCTTTTTCCAGCACCAACAAAGACTGATGTATTGGTTAAATCAGGAAGTTGCTTCCCCTTTTGTGGAACCATTGCGTGGAAAAGCATTGCTCCCTTAAAAGCGCTACCGTGTTCATAGAGCACATTCGCAGCAATATTTGCCCCGTTTGAGTAACCGACCGCAATTAATTGATTCGCGTCAAACTGATGCTCTTTAGCTGCTTCATTTAAAAACTGATGAAGCTCGTCCGTACGTTTTTTTAAGTCTTCTTTATCAAAAACACCTTCTGCTAGTCTCTTAAAGAAACGAGGCATCCCATTTTCTGATACGTTCCCACGAATTCCTAGAATGTTTAAATCAGGATCAATCATTTCTGCAATGGGAAATAAATCACTTTCATTGCCACCTGTACCGTGCAACAACACAATTGTTGGACCGGAAGGATTTTTACCTTTTTGGAAAATATGAATATGATCAGACATTTTTATCCTCCTATAATAATTGGCTTTAGG
>BAXC01000228.1 GCA_001310375.1 Bacillus sp. JCM 19041
TTCTAGTTGGAAGTGGCATAGAGAACAACAGGTGTAAATCTTTTGATCCGTATAGCTTGTCAAAAACATGAGGATCGTAAACATCATTAGAACAATAAATAACATAACAATGAGACTTTGAAACGAGAACAAGAGAAAAGAGTTAGTTGTAGAAGCGGCAAGATAACCGAATCCATTTGCAAAAAACAGTCCAATAAAAAAGAAAACAACGCAAAGAACAATAATGGATGTTTTTTGAGCGGTTGTTTGTGCTTGAAATTCACGCTTTTGCAGGCGAACGAATAACCGCAATAAAGGCACAAGCATTATTTATCTTCTCCTTTTAATTCATTGACGACTGAATTTGTTTTTTCATCTGTTGAGGTAAGTGATAAGAACAACTCTTCTAATGAAGAATCCTTTTGCCCGCCTTGTTGACGTAATTCGTCCATCGTACCTGAAGCAAGCAAATTACCTTGTGATAAAATAGCCACTCGATCACACATTTGTTCTGCAATTTCTAATATATGAGTTGTCATAAAGACGGTTAATCCTTCTTCATCACATAATTGACGAAGCAAATTCTTCAATGTTCGTGCTCCCTTTGGATCAAGACCAACCGTCGGTTCATCTAAGAAAAGTACATCTGGCTTATGAATCAACGCGGCACATAAATTGATTTTTTGGCGCATGCCATGGGAATAAGACTCAATGAGTTCATCAGTCCTTCCGGTAAGTTCAAATAGATTTATGTATTTTTCTTTACGCTCGGTAAAAGAGTGGTCGTCTACTTCAAAAATGCTTGCAATAAATCGTAAATATTCTTCTCCTGTTAACTTTTCGTACAAATTTGGTTGATCAGGCACATAGGCAAACTTTTTCTTTGCAGCTAAAGGGTCTTTCCATACATCAACAGACACAATCTCAGCGGTTCCGTTACTCGGCTTAAGTAAACCACACATCATTTTTATTGTGGTTGTTTTGCCTGACCCGTTTGGTCCTAGAAAACAAAAGAGCTCTCCTTTATAAACAGTGAGCGATAGTGCATCAACAACTGTTTTTGCACCATACCGTTTTGTTAACTGGTTAAGTTTAATTATTGGTTCCATTAGTTAGCACCTTTTCTATTTAAATTAATTTAGAATTGCATCTCGATCTTGTTCGTTTAAGTGCTCAATCGTCAAAGAGTAACGTCGTAGAGAAAGTATGCTTTTTAATCCGGCCTGTTTTTGGATTATTTCAAACTCTTCTCCATTTAGCAAAGCTCTAAGTAAATAGGAATTACGAAAATGTTGAGCAGAAATGCCTCTCCGAAGGCCGCGCGGGCAACCTCCGTCCGAATCATTTTTTGCAGAGCGATTTCCGTTAACGCTTTAGGCCCATCATCTTCATACGACCAGTGGTACGTTCGTCTTGTAAAGTCATATGCAACAAATAACGGGTCAGAGGAATGAAGTCTTGGCCTTACTGGTTCTGGGATTAAGCTCCAATAGGTATGGATTTGTTTTGATAATGCTTCTGGCAATTGTATTTTTCGTTTTAAGGTTTCATTCTCGATATGAATGGTATGTTGAATAAAATTAACGGCGTGCATTTCGACATCGCATAACTCTTTAAGTGTAAGACCGTAATCAACGAAAAGAGAAAACATAGCGAAGTTCCGCTCAGTTAACTGAGGCCTTGCTAAAAGCTGATTTTCGCTAAGTCCTATTTCAGAATGGCTTGATTTTAAAAGAGTCTCAATTTCTTTTTGGCTCACCCAATCATCTCGTGATAGTGGTTCTGTTTCTAATAAAGGGGGCTGATAAACTGACAATGGGTGGGTAGGTAATTTGTAGTTTGCTTGTAAAAAGGTCGTGAATTGGCGTAGTACCGATGCGATCCTGCGTATTGTTCTTATTTTATAATTGCGTGTTTCAATTAAGTCATAAAAAAAACGTTCTACTTCTTGGCGATCGAGTAATTCAAAAGGTTTGCCATTGAGCCACGTAAAAAAATCAAGTAAGTCGTAGCGATAGCGACGAATTGTTGATGGCTGCCGAGCTTTCTCAGCTAAATGAACGAGAAATGCCTCTTGTTCTTTTTGTCCAATCATTACCAAATTCCTCCTTTGCTTAAAGTGTACCAAAGGTTGGTGTGGACGTCACGTACAGTTGCACATGTAAGCATGTAATTCACAGTAATTGCAAGCTTATTCATGCCATAGAATAAGAAATACAGAGCTAGGCATTTGTCACGTTTAATCGTTGAAATGCGTATAGTGTGGAAAGAGACGTGGTAGCGGTTGGAAAAGGAGGCAGACATCGATGACAAATCCGCTCAAAACAAATAATAGTGCCACAATTAATGTTGTGCTAAATAAAACACCAATCAAGCGCGCTAGTACAGACTGGTTTGTTTCTGCAGATGACAAAGAAAAACACCAAATTTTGGCGCGTTTTGAAAATAAGCTCTCCTCTTATATTGGGTTAGATGAAATAAAGTCGCTTATAAAAGAATTATATGCTTGGATTTATGTGAATGAACGCCGTAAAGAATTTGGTCTTAGAGCACCAAACAAGTGTTGCATATGATTTTTAAAGGAAACCCTGGTACTGGGAAAACAACAGTAGCAAGAATCATCGCTTCTTTTTTACATGAAATGAAGGTTCTGACAAAAGGACATTTTCTAGAGATGGAAAGAGCAGACCTTGTTGGCGAATACATTGGGCACACTGCTCAAAAAACGCGAGAAGTTCTTAAGCAAGCTCAAGGCGGAGTTCTTTTTATTGACGAAGCTTATTCTCTCTCAAGGGGAGGAGAAAAGGATTTTGGTAAGGAGGCAATTGATACTTTAGTTAAAGGGATGGAAGATCATTCAAATGAGTTTGTTTTAATCATTGCCGGTTATTCTAAAGAAATGGATTTTTTCCTTTCTTTAAATCCTGGATTGCCTTCGAGGTTTCCGATCTCCATTACTTTTCCAAATTATTCAGTTGAAGAATTAATGGAGATGTTGATTGGTATGGCAAAGGAAAGGGATTATGTGATCGCTGAAGATGCGTTATTAGTATGCAAGGACCATATTCGTAAAGTTGCTTCCGAAGAACCGAAGACATTTAGTAATGGCCGTTATATCCGCAATTTGATTGAGGAAGCTGTTCGATTACAAGCTGTTCGAGTATTAAAAACAAAACACATATACGAAATCTGCGCTGGAATTATTAAAA
>BAXC01000229.1 GCA_001310375.1 Bacillus sp. JCM 19041
ATATGGAATGATTTCCTTATCAACGAACTTGCGCACCATTTTCTTTACACTTTGTTGTTCTTCTGTCAGTTCAAAATTCATCATTTGTTTTCCTCCTAAATAATATTGTTTTGTTTGAATTGAAAAATGTCTTCATCTGTATAGCCTAGATCTTCAAGCAGTACTTTTGTATGCTCACCATACATTGGTGGATAGTGCTCATTGATACTGGTGTTTGTTTTAACTTTAGCGGAGACCCAGTTAACTGAAACTCGCCTATTTCCGGATGATTCATCTTCAAGACCATTTCCCTCGCCTGTATTTGTGGATCAGCAAACATTTCAGCGATCGAGTTGATCGGTCCATTTGGGACCCCAGCAAGATCAAATCGTATCTTCCACTCTGCTTTCGTTTTTCTTAGCAATTGCTCCCCGCAAACGGAAACAAGTCTCGTGCGGTTTTCCACACGCAATTCATTCGTTTTAAACGCCTCCGCATCGATTAGCTCTGGTTTATCTATTGCTATAGCAAAGCGGTGAAACTGCCGATTGTTTCCAACCGCAACAACCATGTCCCCATCTTTTGCTGAAAATACTTGATAAGGCGTAATATTCGGGTGCTGATTGCCTAATCGCGTAGGTACAATGCCTGTCGTTAAATAATTGCTTGCCACATTCACTAAAGCCGATACTTGGCAATCGAATAATGAAATATCAATTTCCTGCCCTTCTCCTGTGTTTGTACGATGTTGCAAAGCAGCTAAAACCCCAATACATGTATAGAGACCAGTTAGCACATCAGAGATCGCTACCCCTACTTTCATTGGACTACCTTCTTTTTCTCCGGTAATGCTCATCAGGCCACTCATTGCTTGAATAATGTAATCATAGCCTGGTAAATCTTTGTACGGACCTGTCTGGCCAAATCCAGTAATAGAAGCGAGAATAATCTGCGGGTTTTTCCGTTTTAAATCAGGATAAGCTAAGCCCCACTTTTCCAACGTACCAACTTTAAAATTTTCAACAACAACATCCGATGTAGACGCTAACCTTAAAAAAATATCTTTACCTTCTGGAGTGTTCAAATTTAACGTCATTGCTTGTTTGTTTCTGTTTGCGCTCAAATAGTAAGCGCTTTCTTTATTGATAAAAGGTGGTCCCCAACTTCGTGTTTCATCTCCAGCATGAACATGCTCTACCTTAATAACTTCTGCTCCCAGGTCCCCAAGTACCATAGAACAAAACGGTCCAGCTAAAACTCGCGAAACATCAACTATCCGTATCCCGTCTAACGCTCCTTGCATAACACCCTTCCTTCCATCTTTGTTCGACAAAAAAGAGCCAGTAAAACAGACCATGCTCATTGCATTGGTTGCTTCACTGACTCCATCCAGGGCTCGTCTTCGGGCTCCCGAAGATCAAGTGAACATCGCCACGTTTTATTATTAGGTTTTCGATCAATTAGACAACCGGTCACGCAGCAAGGTTATCGCTGTCGTCGGTTTGTTTGTATTAGTATATAATAACGGATTGAATTTTACAACAATTTTCATTGCGGTCAACTTATTTTTCTTGCACATACCCTTCCCTTACAAAAGGATACCTTATATCATAGGATTGGTAACATCACCCAATTTATTCCTTTTAAATCTCATTCTTGACAGAAGCAGCTGTTCCGACTACGATATTATAATCCATAGTAAAATAATAAGAATAAAAGGTGATCTAATGGCTACTCTTATACAACATGCGAATGACAACACAGAAAGAAAAGCTCCGCCATTAAAAAGCCCTCAATTTATACTTGTCGCAGGCGGGATTATTGTGGCGGCAGCTTTGACGATTTTTTTAGCATTCACACAACATATCGTTCAACCTCTATTACTTCTAGTAGGGCTTGGGCTTGGTTACACATTATTTCATGCCCGTTTCGGTTTCACATCAGCCTTTCGCAGACTGGCTTCAGTCGGAAACGGTAAGTCTTTAAGGGCGCATATGGTTATGCTTGCTATTGCTTGTACGTTGTTTGCCCCAATTCTTGCAGTCGGCACCACTTTTTTTGGTGCTGAAGCAAATGGGTATGTTTCTCCGATTGGCGTAAGCTTACTTGTTGGTGCATTCATCTTCGGTATTGGTATGCAACTTGGTGGTGGTTGCGCGTCTGGAACACTTTATGCAGTCGGTGGCGGTCGATCTGTCATGTTTATTACATTGCTGTTTTTCATTATCGGTTCAACAATCGGTGCGGCACATTTTGATTTTTGGATGGAAGATATGCCAGCAGCTGAACCGTTCTCTTTGGCAACATCAACTGGTCTCGGCTATGGCGGGGCTTGGATTGTTTCACTTGCTCTTTTTGGCATTATTGCTCTTATTACGATTTTAATTGAAAAGAAACGCAAACCTCCAGAAATGGCTCCAGTTCCATCAGAGGTTGGTTGGAAGCGCATCTTTCGCGGTTCATGGCCCTTGTTTGCGGCAGCAATCGTTCTTGCAATACTAAATGCATTAACTTTGCTCATTCGAGGGACGCCTTGGGGTGTTACTTCTGCCTTCACACTTTGGGGTTCAAAAGCAGCTGAAGCTGTTGGTTTTGATGTAGCGAATTGGGGTTACTGGCAAGGAAATACTGAGGCATTGCAAGCATCGATATTTGCTGATACAACAACGATTTTAAACTTTGGCGTTATTATCGGCGCTTTTATCGCTTCTGCTGCAGGTGGATTGTTTAAGTTCTCAAACATTACAGCAAAAAACGCAGCAGCTTCAGTAATCGGCGGCCTCTTAATGGGTTACGGTGCACGTCTTGCTTTTGGTTGTAACGTTGGTGCTTATTTCGGTGGAATTGCTTCTTTCAGTGGACATGGCTATATTTGGGGCGTTATGGCACTTGGCGGAACATTCCTCGCCTTAAAACTCCGGCCACTCTTTGGACTATCCGTACCGAAACCACGAGATACATTTTGTTAAACTCCCGTCCTCCCACAGCACCGTTCGGGTTTACAACGGTTACAGTTTAGTCGAACAAAGGTTGTGCAAGTTTACCAAACCTTGTTTGAGGGTTCGATGAAGGAAAAGGCTACTGGCTATGCACCAGTAGCCTTTTCTAGTGTTTACC
>BAXC01000230.1 GCA_001310375.1 Bacillus sp. JCM 19041
CAGGAACGTGAACAGCAACGCTTGAAACTCTCCCACACATCTCATCCCTTCATCCAACTCATTTTTAGTTGTCTTTCGACAAACCTCAACAATGATGTTCCGTGTCTATTATTAAACAATCTTCAAGTGTTTGTAAACATGCATTTTCATATCTTTACACTTTTTTTACAAAAGAAATATATAAACCATTACTTAACTCCCTACACATAGGCGAATCAATCATCTTCACCTCTTATTTTGCACAAATTACATCGATTCTATCAAAGTATTGTAAAGTTTTGATTAAAAATAAAAACAAAAAAGGGCTAACCTGTTTTCACACAGGTCAGCCTTTTTTATTCATTTTCTTTTTTCGAATCTTCGTCATTCGTCACATCTGCTTCGATTGCTTTAACCAGAATTCTTGTACCATCAACCGAAACAACTTCAATGTCAACATCCGACTGAATCCACTGTCCTCCACTTGTCGCGCTGTAAGGTTCACCATCAATTTCTGCTGTTCCCGTTGGACGAAAAGCGGTTAACGCTTTTCCTTGTTTACCTACTAAGTTTTTATAGCTCTCATTCATCGAATTATAACCAGCCTCTGAAGACAAGGTATCTTTTAGAGTCATTTTCGCCCACATATTTCTATGAGGAAAGACTTTCAAAAATAACAATGAAGAAAATGCACCAACTATCGTAGCCATACCTACAAGAATGCTATAAACCATATCTGGAGCAGGAACCGCCAAACCAACGATCATAAAAATGATTCCTATTGCAGCAATCGTTCCATCTGAAGTGACATTTCCATCAAATATGATTAATCCAAGACCAATCAAATAAAAAATAATTACCCAAGTTCCGGCATCACCATTCAGATGATGGAGAAAATAAACGCTTATTAGACCGAGACCAAGTAAACCGAACAATCCTCTTGCCCGTACAAGCAGTTCTCCAATTAAAAACAATGTCCCTAAAGCAACAACTAGAAACCCTACTGTTGCTGAATCCAACCAATCAATCATTATTGGAACCTCCCATCTTTTCATTTCCTTTTCTCTTTCTTACGTTGTTCACTCTCATTTGGTTTCAATCCAAAACAAAAAGAGAGGAAGCTTCCTCTCTATTATGAACGAAATGCATCACGAATGGAATTAAAAAAGCGTTTTATGGCATCAACTACTCCATCAAAAAAAGATTTTGCCTCTTCACTATCAAGGAGCCCTGCTAAGTTTTCCCGGGCCTTGTCTAATTGATCTTTCATTCCGTCCCAATCAATATCAAGTTCTTTCATTTTCATAAATAATGCAGTTAACTCATTTGTTTCTTCTTCACTTAATGTAATATTTATTTCTTCTGCCAATTGAAGAATAATTGTTTTCATCTCATCTTCCGTTTGAATATCAGTTGTTGCTATTTTTTTCTTTTATGCGAATGATTAGTTCATTTGCATCCTGATTTCCAACTGAGTCAGCTAACTCCGCTGTTCGAATCATTTCTTCATTTGCAACATTTTTCTGTTCCTCTGGGATATCGATATTTGCAGCTGTCTCATATGCTTTGATCAAGCCCGTCAAGGCAGCCGTTCCAGAAACTTCAAACGGGGCAGTCACATACACTTCTGCATCTTTTACCCCTGCTGTAATTAATGCATTTGCATACATTTCATTTGTAACCCAATTGATCTCATCTGCTTTTACTTGTATCCCGGTGCCGCCTTTACCAATCATAATTTTAGAAGAAGACAATGCCCGACTGCCAATCTGTTTGGCGCTAATATACTCGCCTAAATAAAGATGTTCTTCTTCATTTGTAACATACAACGTCTCGACGTCATCAGTAACACCCATCTTTTGTAAGATTTCATTTTTTTGATTAGTTGTTAAATCTTCACCTAATGTAATAAAGACATCACCTGGCACAGCATCAGCTTTAGCCGTATTTGAAAAAACAATACCAGCAACCGCAAGCGATAATACAATTGCCACTAGTTTTCGATTCACTTTCAATGGATAGCTCCTCCTCCTTGAAGAGACTGGTTAAGCAGCCTTCAACTACAAGTTACCGTTTTACCAATAGAAGGAGAAGGGTCTAAAGTCTTGGTTAGTTGTTTATTTTTGTGTGATTCTTTGAATTATTTGCCTAAAATTAGGTAGAAAAACAAGTAGATAAGCTAAAACCGTGAACATAAGCCCAAAAAACTCAACCAACCCTTCCCCTTGCATCCAACGACCGTAAAAGACAGGAGCTGTTGCTATCCCAATGAATCGAGCCATCGTTAATCCTGCAAACATACGTGATCGAATCAATTCACTTTCTATATTTGATAAATTGTTACTAGCCAACGGCAATGCTACTCCTGCACTTGCTCCGATCGTACATAAGCAAAAGCAAAGCACTATAACTGATGTAGGAATGAAGAAGAAAACAGAAGAAGCAAATAGTAGCAGGGCCATCATTCCATTTTTTATAGCCACCTGCTTGTGCAGTGCGATTTTTTGAGACAGTGAAGCTGTAAGGACCATCAAAAAAAAGGGGAGTCCTAACAAGATGCCTTTAACAGCAGGAATCATCCCGATAAAGGAGAAATGATAAGAAGTATAAAAAAGCAACCCGTAGAGCAAGAAAAGATGGCTTAAACTTAGTGAAAAGTCCGAAATAATACTAACGAAATCATTGCTTGCACCTCCGTCTGAATTTTTTTCACCTTTGGTTTCGCGACCAACTTGGGTTCCGTTAGTTTTGGGATAAAAAATAAAGAAACAACTGCTATAAGGACGAGCACAAAAGGCGCATAGCTCCATTCATAATAAATGAGCAAACTACCTAGAAGTGGGCTAACCATTTTTGCAAGCCCATTGCTTTGTTCAAGAAATCCAAACAAACGTTTTTTTTCGATTTTCTCAACATAAAGTGCCGTGTACATATAGGTTAGCGCTGTAACACTCCCTGCTCCGGCACCCATAAGTATCCTTCCTACTACTAACATACTTAAAGAAGACGATACAATCTCCAAACTACTTAGTGCAGCACCAATAAGAACAACAACACAACTTATTTGCATCGTTTTTTTAATCGTTATTCTCTGCG
>BAXC01000231.1 GCA_001310375.1 Bacillus sp. JCM 19041
CTATTCCAACGTATAACAATATCAATTGATCTACAGATGATTTAATGCTTGCTGCGTTATTTGCTGGGGCAATTGTTGGAGTCGGTCTCGGTCTCGTTTTTCGTTTCGGTGGAACAACTGGAGGAGCAGACATTCTCGCCAAATTATGTTTACGTTATTTCGGTTGGAGTATCGGTCGGACTTTTTTAGTCTTTGATTCGTGCGTTATTGCTATTTCGCTTCTCTATCTAGATTTGCGCGAAGCCATGTATACGATTGTTTATGTTTTTATTGCAGCTAAAGTGATCGATTTTATCCAACAAGGTTCTTATTCAGCTAAAGCGGCATTTGTTATCTCTGACTCTATACCGGAAATATCGGCGGCTATTCTAAAAGAAATGGGTCGCGGAGCAACAACATTACAAGGCCGGGGAACATTTACAGGTAATGAGAAAGAAATATTATACTGTGTAGTTGCTCGCAATGAAACGGTTCGTTTACGATCAATTGTTCATCGCATTGACCCCCATGCATTTATGGCAATTAATGATGTATCTGAAGCCGCAGGCGAAGGGTTTACACTTGATGACAACAAACAACCAATTCGATTGGATTAGAAATAAAGTAAGCTTACTTTATTCCTCTGCTTGTCAACAAAGTCCCGTAAAACGAGACCACCGCGAGTTTCTGCTAATGAATGAATATACGATGCCTCTCCCCTTATCCTCGCTCCTGGCATACACTTCGCTTTCCCCGAGCGATGCTGAGCATTTTCTTCCGCCGCAGTTTACGTGTATGCCGTCCGCTAGTTCCTGATCATTTCAATATAAGAATGCAAAAGGCGATAGTTTGAATAGAAAAACGGTTCAAAAAGTGTTGCTAGTAGCTTCGTACTTAGTTCTATTGTAAGACCAGTGGATATTCATTCAAATGTTTCATTTTTCTTTGCTTAGTATAAAGAAAAAAGTCGTGAACCCGCATACTGTCGCTGGTGATGCCGATCAGTGGGGGGCATCCCAGACTGATGGTAAGTCCCACAAGGGTATCTGAACCAATCGGGCTTTTACAGACAGCTATCCCCCACTTAAACTTCTTCGCTTTATCTCCAAGTTTTCAAGTGGGGGTTTTACTGCTCGTTAATGCGGGATAAACGTCTTGTTCTTGCAGTCATGGACGCAAAAAAGTTAGTTCATTGGTTCAAGAATGAATCAATTTCCAACTCCAATTGACCCAAATACTCGAGATAAATTCTCAAAGGTATTTTGTCTACAGTCTGAATTTATTTCTTTTTATTGAAAACGAATACAGAAATAATAAAAAAGATTGACTATTTTACATACTTTCTCTATCATTGGTAGTAACAATATGAATTTGTTATGATAAATAATGATGAGGAGGTTTTACAATGAAGAAATGTACTCGCTTACTTTGTATTCCTTTTGGTTTAGTAATTACCCTTTCTGCATGTAGCAACGATGATGCTAGCACTTCACCTTCTGACTCTTCTGGTTCTAACAATAGCGAAGAGACAATTGAATTACGAGTTGTGACGACAATGGCTGGTACGGACCCTGGAGGACTAGCATTTAATGAGTTGATTGAAGAATTCCAAAAAGAAAATGATCATATTAGCATCATAAATGAATCACAATCAGCTGACGCAGGTGTCATTCGGACAAAAGTCAATACAGACTTTTCTTCCAATAATGAGCCTGACCTCATGTTTTACTTTAATACAGTGGATGCTCAGGGCATTATTGATCAAGGATTAGTCATTGATTTAGAAAAAGCGGAAAATTTGAACTTGGATGACTTTCACGAATTAATGTATGAACAACAACGTAATGAGAATGGTGGTCTTTATGCTGTTCCACAATCCGGATTTTATGAAGCATTATTTGTAAACGAAGCATTATTTGAAGAACACGGTGTTGAACTGCCCACTACATGGGAATTATACGAAGAAGCGATTCGCGCGTTTGCCGAAACGGATATTATTCCAGTAGCAGTTTCAACTGAAGATTCGTATTACCTTGTTGAACATTATATTTTGGCTGCTGGTGGCATAGAAAATTATCGTGCAGAGTTGTCCGAACAAGACGGAGCTTGGGCGGCAGGACTAGATAAAATTGCCGAGCATGCTGAGATGGGGGCATTTCCAGTTGATGCAGCAACAATTGATTTAGGTGCTTCTGCCCAATTATTTCATTCTGAACAAGCCGCAATGTTATTTGAAGGCTCATGGGCTTATGGTGGCATGAATGACGCAGGGATTGCAGATAACGTCCGTCCATATTATATGCCTGTATACGGTGATGGTGGCGAAACAGGTGATTTAGTAGGTGGTGCCTCACAAGGTTGGTTTATTAGTACAAAAGCATATGAAGACGATTCTAAACATGATGCCGTTGTTGATTTCTTTAACTTTATTACATCAGAAGAATCCATTGTCAAAATTGCGGATGCTACGATGCAAGTACCAGCAAAAGGCTCTTTATCGGAATTACCGGAAACTGTTGCATCAGGTCATGCCCTTTCTGATGAAGCAACAGCGGTTGAAGCACCAATAAATGACCGTATTTATCCAGAGGCATTTACACATATTCGTCAAAGCGTCCCTGAAATTGTAAACGGATCCAAAACAGGAGCTCAAGTAATTGAGGAAGCAGCAGCACTCGAATAATTTGGTTGATTTATTAATCTAAGTATCTTCTTTGTTTTCAGCTTTGCCAACAGGGTTGGCAAAGCTGCCTTTTTTCTATCATTGCGGAAAGGAGCATTTACATGAAAAGTGATAAGTTGTATGCGTTTCTTTTTCTAGCACCCGCTGTTGCAATTACAGCAGTGTTTCTGTATTATCCTTTTTTCGATAATATAAGACAAAGCTTTTACCGGACAGACGGTTTTTTTAATTCAACTTTTATCGGTCTTGAAAATTATCGCCGTTTACTTGAGGATGACATTGCAATTGGGGCAACATTAAATTCTTTGGAGTTAATGCTTTATGTATCAATTTTTCAGGTAGGAATTGCTTTGTGTCTTGCCGTCATGGTTGATTCGATAAGACACGGCGTTCGTTTTTTTAGAACAACGTT
>BAXC01000232.1 GCA_001310375.1 Bacillus sp. JCM 19041
CTACTAGATAAAAACGGAAATGTCATCATTGATCCCGAGCCCGTCCTTGTTCAACCGGAAGACCCAGAGCCAGAAGATCCGGAGGATCAAGGCTCGCGTGGTTTTAATTACAGGGCAGAACGATTCAGAAATCGTCTAAAATGCAATATCGATATTTTCGAAGTGTTTAGTTCCAAGGTTCATGGAGATCCGTCAACACCGATCTTTTTCGCCCATGCGGGTGACCGCACAACGATTCGATTTGTGTTCCCAGCCGATCGGGCAAGAGCGCATTCTTTTACCACACATGGGCACAAATGGATGCGCAGTGGAGATGACGTCAATTCTGAGGTTATTGCAACTCGGGGGCAAAACACGGTCGGAAGCGTAGATGATTTTCAATTAACGTACGGAGCCGGCGGTCTATTCGCAGTTCCGGGAGATATATGTATCGATCCGGAAACATTCGCTGGGACATTGAGCTTGGTCTCTGGGGGATTATGCGTGTTCTAGCAGAAAAAGATTCGTGTCTGGCACCTTTAAAAGAGGTCGTCAACATGCAAGGTGAGATTGATGATGACTGAATCTCATAATTCGCACGTTCACAAACGATGGAGAGGACTATTCCATCGAAGCTGAATGTTTCGTATATCGTTATGGCGAATGGATTTCTTCCACAAAAACTTGAAAAAAGCCCTTGTCATAGAACCTTTATTCACGAATAGGCTGAAAGGGTGGGGATAAAAGTCAACGCGACTCAGAGTAGCTGTGCTTTCTAAGATTGCATGGTTCCTCTTCCCTGCGACTAACAGTTCCACTTTATCACGAATAATTGCCGCATGTGCCCGACCAGATGCCCGCAGACAAAGATCCTGTGGCAATGAGAACTACATTCTGTGGGTCTCAAGGCACTTGTGGTCATCCTTGCGTGACGAACCATCAGTCGGGGATGAAAGAACCCCCACTGATGGAAGTTTCACTTTATCCCGGGAAACAACAAACCTATTATAAATAAAGAAGAGGTGAAGTGAGCGGTGAGACATGATGACAAATCCTCGTTGGGAGATAAAATTGTACCGGGAAACCAGCTATTTGTAGACGTTCTCGGACAAGAGATTTTGTTAACAACATCTGCAAGTCAGCTAAATATCTTAGGGCAAACGTTTCGTCCGATTTTTTGTGGCCAAGTGGTTGAAGTAACAAACGGGTTCTTAACATTGGATCCAGCGATTATCAAAATGAGCAACGCACCATATTACCGGTTTCCGACGCTTTAATGTTTCCGCTTGAGAAAATAACGACATTTCTTCCGTTTGACTGTGATACAAGGATTCCGTTGTCGTAAACATTATCAACAAAGGAGGATGACACATGAGCAGAACGGAATTTACAGAGTCTGGGACTCCTATTAATGAAATTCGCCAAGCAGTTGTAACCGAAGCATTCAGGGATGCGATTGGGCAACGCGTACTCGTACTCATTCCACAGTTTCCATTTCTCATTATTGGTGAAATTGTAGATGTTGTCAGTGACTATGTTTTGATTGATGTGGAAACAACGCATATTACTGAATTCGAGGAGCGGGTCATTCGTCTCCATCTCGATGACATTGAGGTCTTTTTCATTGAGGACGGAAACACAGAGATCCCTACAATCTGTTAAGGCTTCTCAAAAGGAGGGAGACCGTTTGCTTAGAACGTTTCATATCGTTGCGATTCCAATTCGGATTGTAATCAATAACTTTGGCGACCACGATCCGGACGGATGATGTATGTGTTAAAAGAAAATGAAAACAAGGTGAAAGATCAAGTTGCGTGTAACCCTTTTATGCCGGTGGACCTTGTCCAACCTCTCGTCATTCGGGCAAATATGGGTGATAAGGTTAAAGTGTGCTTTGAAAACCAGTTGCCGTTTGCCTCATCCATGCATATCCAACGAGCAGAATATAATGTACAAACCTCTGATGGAGCGTTCGTTGGTTGTAATGAAGATTCCACCGCTCCCCCGTGTCCGCCGGGCGGAACGCACGTATATCGATGGAGTGTATTTAATGAAGGGAGCCAATTTTTCTCGGATTTAGGGAATTCCTTATCCAGTGAACTCGGAAGTAATGTGCACGGTTTGTTCGGTGCCTTGATTGTGGAGCCGAAAGGATCATCGTGGACCGATCCCGTCACAGGTGGGGAAATCAATAGCGGCGTTTATGCAGATATTCACAATCCGCTACTGCCGTCATTTCGGGAGTATGCCTGGATCTTCCATGATGAAATGGAGGTAGATGATTTAACCGGAGAGACCCCGATCAATCCACATACGTTTCAACCTGAAGCGGTACATTCGGTCAATTATCGTGGCGAACCGTTCCGCAACCGACTGAAACTGATTCAGGCAGGGGTTGTTGGTCCGGATTGTGAGGGCGAGGAAGTTCATCATGATTCATGGGTGTTCGGAGACCCGGCGACACCAATCTTACGCGCGTATGTAGGTGACCCGATTAAGGTCCGCTTAATCCACGGCGGCGTTAAAGAGACACATGTGTTCCATTATCATGTCCATCAGTGGTTATTTCAATCAGAAGATCAGGATTCAGAGCTCCTTGATTCCCAAGCGATCTCCCCGCAAAATGCTATACTGTTTCCCCTTTGTACGGAGCGGGCAGTTTACAAGGAGCAATCGGCGATGCGATCATCCATTGCCACCTGTATCCCACTTTCATGAGGCATGTGGGGCATGAATCGGATTTTTAATACGTTACAAGACGGAAGCCAGTGTTATCCAAACGGTGTTCCGATCGAGCATTGCAGCCGTTGCCGGATCGTCCGTGTCCACCAGAACCAACACCAGAACGCCCTGGGTTTCCGAACTTCATTCCGGGTATCGTTGGATGCAAGGCCCCACGCCCACCGCTTGGCATCATCGGAGGTCGTGAGTCGACAGAACTGGAAGAGAATCAATTTGCGCCAAATGCTGTTCCAGGTGCTGTCTTTACGAATCCATGTATTGCAGGAGAGACCCCGATTCACGAGTTCGATGTGGTTTCGATCCAACTGCCGATTA
>BAXC01000233.1 GCA_001310375.1 Bacillus sp. JCM 19041
CGCTTTTTTTCTATATTAAAAACAAATGATACCTTCACCTTTATGAAGGTGAAGGTATCTACTAACTTAATGCGCAGTTTTACAAGAAGGACATGTGCCATAAATCTCCATCCGATGATTATCTACTTGGAATCCAGTTACATGTTCAGCTAATGTTTCAACCTCATCTAATCCTGGATAATGAAAATCAACAATCTTACCGCAGTCGTTGCAAATCACATGATAATGGTTAGTTGTGACACAGTCAAAACGGCTTGAAGCATCTCCATAAGATAATTCTTTTACAATACCAACTTCCTTAAATACCCGAAGATTATTGTAAACCGTCGCCACACTCATGTTCGGAAAACGACCTTCTAAAGCTTTATAAATCTCATCCGCCGTAGGGTGTGTGTGTGATTCATATAGAAACTCTAAAATAGCGTGACGTTGTGGAGTCATACGCACACGAGTGCTTTTCAGCGCATCAATTGCTTCTGATAAGCCATGATTAGCCATTTTATCGCGCCTCGCTTTCAAAAAACGATTCTTTCTTTATAGTAATTATAAGTTGTAAACCTATATTTAGCAAGAACTAGACAGAAATTCGTTCTCTTCATCGTATACCTTCACTTACCAAAAAATGATTATATAAAAAAGAATAGACCGCTAACATCGTGTCAGCGGTCTATTCTCTCTTACGTATTTATTAACAAAGGTGTCGCATTTGCAGCCGGTATAAGAAAAGAGGTATAACGATGCGTCTTTTTATCCTTTCGTTGCTTTTTTGACTCAACATGTAAACATGCATCCTTCAACGCCTGCTGCAACTTATCAAGATCCGTTTCGTGGACTCCGAATAAAAAGTCGTACTTCCTTTCCGTAAAAAGCCACCTGAACTAGAAAGTTCCGTCATGCGATATCCTTGCTCACGTAAATCTTTTTCAACATGGTCTGCATAGAAATCTTCAATAATGCACACTAGAAGCTTCATCGCTTCTCCCCCTCTCTTTAATAACCCTTATTCATTTGAACGAGATTCTTAAACTTTTGCTGTTCTTCAATAAACACTATTAGATTTTCTCCAAAGATTTGAAGTGCCCTTTTCATATAGTATGAAGTTGACGCAGATATATGGGGTGTAATCGTTACTCCTTCCTCGGCCCATAAAGGTGAGTCCGTTGGAAGAGGCTCTGATGCAAATACATCCAAATAGGCATGACTAATTCTCTTTAATTTTACTGCATCAAGTAAATCCTTTTCAACTACTGATTTTCCACGGCCAAGGTTAATAAAAACCGCACCTTCCTTTAACAGAGAAAAAGCCTCTTTATTTAAAAGTTGATCCGTGGCTTTCGTGAAAGGTAATATATTAATTAAAAAATCTGCTTGTCTTAATGCATTTGACCACTCACTTAAAGGGTATACCGTATCAAAGTGAGTAACAGCACGTCCGTCCGTATTAACTCCTACTGTATGCATTCCAAGGTTTTTTGCTCGCTCTGCGGTCTTGCTCGCAATTGCGCCAGTCCCAAGCAATACTACCACAGATTCCGTTAGCTCTCTAGGTTTTACGTTACGAATCCATTCGCCTCGATTTTGAGCACTCATGTACATTCTTGTATTCTTAACGTAATCGAGCATTGCCCATAAAGCATGTTCTGACATCGGTATCGCATGTATTCCCCTACTGTTAGTTACAACTACTCCCTTTTTCTCTAACAAATCTAGTGGCATTTTCTCAACACCAGCTGATAAAACATGAATCCATTTTAACTGAGCAGCCTTATTTACAATCTCTTCATCAATATCTTCGCCAAATGTAACAAGCACATGTGCAGCAGAAAGTTCTTGTTCCGCCTCAACCATGGAAGGAAAGAAAGAGAAATCCACCTTCGAATACGTTTCTTTCAAGCTTGCCTGCCGTTCTTCAGTTTGCTTTACAACAAACACGACTTTAAAAGACTTATCCATTATTGTGTTCCTTTATAAACCAAGTACTTCTTCAACATGATCTTTCACACGAACGCCCCGCCATTCTTTAATCACATTAAATTCCTTATCAATAACAAACGTTGAACGTACAATTCCCATATATTCTTTTCCGAAATTTTTCTTAAGTTGCCAAACATCATAAGCCTTTGCCGCCTTTAATTCCTCATCAGCTATTAAAGGAAATGGTAATTGATGTTTTTCTGCGAACTTATCATGTTTATCTGCTGGATCGGGACTTACACCAAGTACAATTGCTTCTTCCATTTCAAACAACGTTGTTTGATCTCTAAAATCGCAAGCCTCCGTTGTACAACCTGGTGTCATGTCCTTTGGATAGAAATAAAGCACAATGTATGAGCCTCTATAGTTAGATAATGTGATCTCTTTTCCTCCATTTGCTGGCAAGGTAAAATCAGGTGCTTGCTTTCCTTCTAAATTCATCTTATTCGCCCCTTTATAAATATCTCTCCCTAAGAATATCCCAATTACTCTAAATCTTCAACGCGAAGAGATTAAGAGCAAACTCAACTTGTTTTCTTCTGACTTGGTCATTCACATATGCTATTATTGGATAGGAAAAGATCGTTTATATTAAACGGAGGTTATTATGAATCGCAAAACATCAGAAATGCACTATAGAGAAGCCAAGAACTTAATAGTCGGTGGGGTCAACAGCCCTTCCCGTGCTTACAAAGGAGTTGGCGGAGGCACGCCTGTTTTTATGGAAAGAGGTGAAGGTGCTTATTTATTCGATGTAGATGGCAATCGTTACATTGACTACTTGGCCGCTTATGGTCCTATCATCACCGGCCATGCCCATCCAGTTATCACACAAGCGATACAGGACCAAGCCGCAAAAGGTGTTTTATACGGGACACCCACCAGACTAGAAAATGAATTTGCTGAAGCATTAACAGAAGCAATTCCTTCATTAGAAAAAGTTCGCTTCGTTAATTCTGGCACAGAAGCCGTTATGACAACGATCCGGGTCTCGAGCGTACACAGGCAGAGAAAAATCATTAAATTTGCTTGGCT
>BAXC01000234.1 GCA_001310375.1 Bacillus sp. JCM 19041
GGATAAGTTAGAAAGGGCGCACGGTGGATGCCTTGGCACTAGGAGCCGACGAAGGACGCGACGAACAGCGATATGCTTCGGGGAGCTGTAAGTAAGCTTTGATCCGGAGATTTCCGAATGGGGGAACCCACCATCCGTAATGGGGTGGTACTTGTATCTGAACACATAGGATACATAGAGGCAGACCCGGGGAACTGAAACATCTAAGTACCCGGAGGAAGAGAAAGCAAATGCGATTTCCCAAGTAGCGGCGAGCGAAACGGAATCAGCCCAAACCAAGAGGCTTGCCTCTTGGGGTTGTAGGACACTCTATACGGAGTTACAAAGAAACGGAGTAGGTGAACTGTCTGGAAAGACAGGCCGAAGAAGGTAACAGCCCTGTAGCTGAAACTTCGTTTCCTCCAGAGTGGATCCTGAGTACGGCGGGACACGTGAAACCCCGTCGGAATCCGGGAGGACCATCTCCCAAGGCTAAATACTCCCTAGTGACCGATAGTGAACCAGTACCGTGAGGGAAAGGTGAAAAGCACCCCGGAAGGGGAGTGAAATAGATCCTGAAACCGTGTGCCTACAACTAGTCAGAGCCCGTTAATGGGTGATGGCGTGCCTTTTGTAGAATGAACCGGCGAGTTACGGTATCGTGCAAGGTTAAGCTGATAAGGCGGAGCCGCAGCGAAAGCGAGTCTGAATAGGGCGAGTGAGTACGATGCCGTAGACCCGAAACCGGGTGATCTACCCATGTCCAGGGTGAAGGTCGGGTAACACCGACTGGAGGCCCGAACCCACGCATGTTGAAAAATGCGGGGATGAGGTGTGGGTAGGGGTGAAATGCCAATCGAACTCGGAAATAGCTGGTTCTCCCCGAAATAGCTTTAGGGCTAGCCTCGAGTGATGAGTTTTGGAGGTAGAGCACTGATTGGACGAGGGGTCCCCACAGGATTACCGAATTCAGTCAAACTCCGAATGCCAAAAACTTTAACTCGGGAGTCAGACTGCGAGTGCTAAGATCCGTAGTCAAGAGGGAAACAGCCCAGACCATCAGCTAAGGTCCCAAAGTATACGTTAAGTGGAAAAGGATGTGGAGTTGCCCAGACAACCAGGATGTTGGCTTAGAAGCAGCCATCATTGAAAGAGTGCGTAATAGCTCACTGGTCGAGTGACTCTGCGCCGAAAATGTACCGGGGCTAAACGTATCACCGAAGCTATGGCAATTCCTTATGGAATTGGGTAGGGGAGCGTTCCAAGGACAGCGAAGCTAGATCGTGAGGACTAGTGGAGTGCTTGGAAGTGAGAATGCCGGTATGAGTAGCGAAAAGAGGGGTGAGAATCCCCTCCGTCGAAAGCCCAAGGTTTCCTGAGGAAGGCTCGTCCGCTCAGGGTCAGTCGGGACCTAAGCCGAGGCCGAAAGGCGTAGGCGATGGACAACAGGTTGATATTCCTGTACCACCTCGTATTTGTTTGAACGATGGGGGGACGCAGAAAGGTAGGGTGAGCGCGCCGCTGGCTGTGCGCGTCGAAGCATGCAAGGCTGGAACATAGGCAAATCCGTGTTCCGTTCGGCTGAGCTGTGACCGTGAAGGACCTTCGGGTCCGAAATCCCTGATCCTCCGCTGCCAAGAAAAGCCTCTAGTGAGAATACAGGTGCCCGTACCGCAAACCGACACAGGTAGGCGAGAAGAGAATTCTAAGACGCTCGGGAGAACTCTCGTTAAGGAACTCGGCAAAATGACCCCGTAACTTCGGGAGAAGGGGTGCTCTATTAGGGTGTTAAAGCCCGAGAGAGCCGCAGTGAATAGATCCAAGCGACTGTTTAGCAAAAACACAGGTCTCTGCCAAGCCGCAAGGCGAAGTATAGGGGCTGACACCTGCCCGGTGCTGGAAGGTTAAGAGGAGGGGTTATCCCGCAAGGGAGAAGCTCTGAATTGAAGCCCCAGTAAACGGCGGCCGTAACTATAACGGTCCTAAGGTAGCGAAATTCCTTGTCGGGTAAGTTCCGACCCGCACGAATGGTGCAACGACTTGGATACTGTCTCAACGAGAGACCCGGTGAAATTATAGTACCTGTGAAGATGCAGGTTACCCGCGACAGGACGGAAAGACCCCATGGAGCTTTACTGTAGCTTGATAGTGAGTGTTGGTACCATTTGTACAGGATAGGTAGGAGCCTTGGAAACCGGAGCGCTAGCTTCGGTGGAGGCATTGGTGGGATACTACCCTGATGGTGCTGACATTCTAACCTCGACCCGTGATCCGGGTCAGGGACATTGTCAGGTGGGCAGTTTGACTGGGGCGGTCGCTCCTAAACAGTAACGGAGGCGCCCAAAGGTTCCCTCAGAATGGTTGGAAATCATTCGTAGAGTGCAAAGGCATAAGGGAGCTTGACTGCGAGACCTACAAGTCGAGCAGGGACGAAAGTCGGGCTTAGTGATCCGGCGGTGCCGTATGGAAGGGCCGTCGCTCAACGGATAAAAGCTACCCTGGGATAACAGGCTTATCTCCCCCAAGAGTCCACATCGACGGGAGGTTTGGCACCTCGATGTCGGCTCGTCGCATCCTGGGGCTGAAGTAGGTCCCAAGGGTTGGGCTGTTCGCCCATTAAAGCGGCACGCGAGCTGGGTTCAGAACGTCGTGAGACAGTTCGGTCCCTATCCGTCGCGGGCGTAGGAAATTTGAGAGGAGCTGTCCTTAGTACGAGAGGACCGGGATGGACATACCGCTGGTGTACCAGTTGTTCCGCCAGGAGCATCGCTGGGTAGCTACGTATGGACGGGATAAGTGCTGAAAGCATCTAAGCATGAAGCCCCCCTCAAGATGAGATTTCCCATGGCGTAAGCCAGTAAGACCCCTTAGAGATGATGAGGTTGATAGGTCAGGAGTGGAAGTGTGGCGACACATGGAGCGGACTGATACTAATCGGTCGAGGCTTATCCTATTAATTCTTGAATTTGAGTG
>BAXC01000235.1 GCA_001310375.1 Bacillus sp. JCM 19041
GACCATTGTAAATGAAAAAAGATTGCTTTTATTTACGATGGAAACAAAATACACCGAAAATATTTATAGGGCGAACATGCCCTTTTTTCATTGAGTCAATATACATAATAAATTTTCAAAAAAAATCAACAAATCAATTGACGCTAATTACTTTTCAGAGTAAGATAAATTTTGTGACTAAAAAGTGTTTCGGCAATCTAAGTAATAATAATCAAGAGGTGATGTAAAGGTGGAGACCTTTAAGCGTCTAGCACGATTTTATCTTCCGGATAAGAAATATTTCATTTTTTCTTTAATTGCGTTAGTTTTTGTAACAGCGATCACTGTGATTTACCCGGTCATTTTACAAATTGCAATTGACGTTGGCATTAGGAAGGGCAGTACAACATCATTCCTTACTTAGCAATTGGTTTAATCATCATCATGGCCATTAAAGGGGTCGCTACTTATGTGAACCAGTTATTTTGGAGATTTGTTTGGTGTTCGTTCGGTATACCGCGTTCGGAAAACTTTGTATGAAAAACTTCAATTCCTTCCTTTTCGCTATTATGACAATGCTAAAACAGGCGATTTAATGTCGCGCTTAACGGCAGATGTTGAGGCATTTCGTTTTTTTCTTTCCTTCGGATTTGCGCAACTTGTAAACTTCGTCCTACTCGTTAGTTTTGCATGATTGTTATGTTTTATTATTCTGTTCCACTTACTCTCGTGACAATGGTTACGCTCCCATTTCTAGCTGTTGCAGTTTATAAATTCGATAAGCGAGTGCATCCAAGTTTTCGTCAGGTCCGAAAATCTCTTGCTAATTTAAATACAAAAGTTCAGGAAAATGTAAGTGGAATGCATACTGTAAAAGCTCTTTCGCAAGAAACAACTGAAAAGAATCGATTTGAAACACAAAATGATGATTACCGGACAAAGAATTTAACCATTTCTAATGTCTGGGGAACCTACTTTCCATTGATGGAGTTCATTGGAAATGTATCTGCTGTATTATTGCTTGGTTTTGGTGGGTACTTAGCGGTACAAGGTCAACTGACACCAGGGGAACTAACGGCATTTTTTAGCCTAGTCTGGTTTATTATTGGTCCTATTATGAACTTGGGTTTTATTATTAATATGTTTTCTCAATCAAAAGCGTCTGGAGAGAGACTCTTAGAAATTCTTGATGAAGAAGAACGAAGTAATGGACCTGAACAAACGGAGGAATACAGAAAACTTCAGGGTGAGGTTACGTTTAAGCAAGTGGACTTGCGCTATAATAACAAATCAAAGAATGCGCTTTCTCAGATTGAATTTCATGCTCCTATCGGTTCAACAATTGGATTAGTAGGTGCCACAGGTGCTGGTAAATCGAGTATTATCCAACTGCTATTACGCTTTTATGATAAAACAGCTGGAGAAATATTATTGGATGGCAAACCATTAGAAAAGTATGACGTGAAAGAAATTCGTCAGAATGTAGGGATTGTACTTCAGCAAACATTCCTTTTCTCATCATCGATTCGAGATAACTTAGCTTATGGGAATCCAACTGCATCCATGGAAGAAATAATTGCAGCAGCAAAGCGTGCAGATGCGCATGAGTTTATTAATCAATTGCCTGATGGATATGATACCATCCTTGGCGAGCGGGGATTAGGATTGTCAGGTGGGCAAAAACAACGAATTGCAATTGCTCGAGCCATGATTATGAACCCAAGTATTCTTGTGATGGATGATTCAACAAGTGCTGTTGACATGCAGACTGAAACAAAGATTCAAAAAGCGATGAAAGAAATCATGCAAGGTCGGACAACGTTTATTATTGCTCATCGCATATCTTCGGTAAAACACTGTGATCAAATTCTTGTGCTCAAAGAAGGTGTGATTGAGCAAAGAGGAGAGCATGAATCATTGCTTCAAGAGGACGGGTTATATAAACGGATATATGACATTCAAAACAAAGATCAACAATACGTGCTCCAACAAGCATAAGGACGTGATATAAATGGAACAAGCAAGAAAAAATCGCGATTTCACTACCCCGTTGAACAGATTATAGAAAAACCATTTAATTGGAAACAAATGATTCGATTGTTCACTTTCATAAAACCATACGGTAAAACTCTTTTACCTAAAACCATCTTAATGATGCTTATTGCTACAGCAGTAAGACTAGCTGTGCCAATTTTTATTGGGGTTTTTGCAGTAGATCGGTTGGAAAGAGGAGTAGCTACTGGTTCAGATATGATTTTGTACGCCGGAATCGTTTTAGGCTTATATCTACTGTCTTATGTAGCAAATGTATTTAGAATCCGCTGGATGAACCGCCTCGGTCAATATGTGATTTTTGATATTCGGAAAAAGTTATTTGATCATATTCAACATTTATCGCATCGTTTTTTTGATCAACGTTCTGCGGGTTCAATTCTTGTAAGGGTTATAAATGATGTCAATTCATTACAAGATTTGTTTACAACGGCGTTATTAACTTGTTGATGGATGTTGTCATGTTGCTTGGAATTGTAGCAATTCTCTTTTATTTAAGTCCGGAGCTTGCAATTGTAATTTTGATTATTTTACCAATCATGTTTTTTATCTCCACAAAGTTGCGTAGAACAATTCGTCGGGCTTGGCAAACAGTCCGTTTACGTCAATCACGGTTGAATTCTCATTTAAATGAAAGTATTCAAGGAATTCGCGTCACGCAAGCATACGCACAAGAACAAGAAAATATGGACTTCTTTGATGAAGTAAATACACAGAACTATGAAAGCTGGCGTGAAGCAACAAGGCAGAATGCGTTATTTCGTCCGTTTGTTGAGATGGCGAGTGCATTAGGTGGGGCGATATTAATTTGGTATGGGGCTTATTTAATTCAAAGTGATACTAGTGCGCTAGAATTAGGCGTTTTTGTAGCCTTTGCTTTTTATATTGGCATGTTTTGGGA
>BAXC01000236.1 GCA_001310375.1 Bacillus sp. JCM 19041
AATCCCGATTTTTTAGTTCCATCTTTTATGAGCGACGAGAGCCTGCTGGCGTACGCCTTTCTCTCTTAGGACGAGGTTTTGCCGGCTCCAAATTTACACGCGCCCCATTTATTCGTGAGTAACGAAGGCCCTCATAGACAAAAGGAGCAGCTTCTTCCGGGACATCAACAAACGAAAATTCTCAAAGATATCAATTCTACCGATTGTTTGTGCAGGAATGCCAACAAGACGACTGATTTCATCTCCAAGAATTTTTGGCGTTAAATTAACGTTGCGACCAACATTAATAAAGAAACGTACCATCCCTTTTGCTCCGCCAGTTTCACCAAAGCTATACCCCGCATCTTCATTCGCTGTTTCGGTAGAAAACTTTAGTTTCAACAAAGCTGCGATCACTTCTTTTGCGTCTTGTTCAGAAAGAATCTCATCCGCAAGAGGCAAGAATAAGTCCATTTCTTTTCCACCTTGACCAATTGTATCTTCAACCAAGCTCTTCCACGCGTTTTGCTGCTTCTCAACAACTTCTTCAATTGTTGGAACACCGCGTGACGGAATGTGCATTTTAATTTCCTTTTCAATGGAGCGCAAATGCTTCATTTCCCTAGGCGTTACGAGAGTAATTGCAGCCCCAGTCCGACCAGCACGACCAGTTCGTCCAATTCGATGAACATAGCTTTCCGGGTCTTGTGGGATATCATAATTGATGACATGGCTAACATTCTCCACATCAATTCCTCTAGCAGCAACATCGGTTGCAATTAAAAATTCGATTGAAGAGTCACGGAATCTCTTCATCACCACATCACGTTGCGATTGTGTTAAATCTCCGTGCAGGCCATCAGCCAAATACCCTCGGGCTTGCAGCGCTTCAGTTAACTCTGCAACCCCCTTTTTCGTCCGGCAAAATAAAATACCAAGTTCAACATTATCGCTATCAATAATACGGCACAGCGAATCAATTTTGTTCCGTTCAAGCACCTTGTAATAGATTTGATTAATGGAAGGCGCCGTCACTTCCCCTTTATTAATTGTTACAGTAGACGGATTATTCATGTACTTACGCGAAAGCTTTCGAATCGCCGGTGGCATTGTTGCCGAAAAGAGCAACGTCTGACGTACATCATTTACCTCTTTTAAAATCGATTCAATATCATCTACAAAGCCCATATCAAGCATTTCATCCGCTTCGTCCAGTACAACGGTGTGAACAGAATTAAGGTTTAACGTTCCGCGTCTCAAGTGGTCAAGCATCCGACCAGGAGTTCCAATAACGATTTGTACACCTTGGCGAAGCGCCTTAATTTGGTGCCCGATTGATTGTCCTCCGTATACTGGAAGCGTCCGAATCCGCTTATGAGTTGAAAGTTTTTGAAGTTCTCCAGAAACTTGAATTGCAAGTTCTCGTGTTGGGGTTAAAATAAGTGCTTGAATAAAGCGCTCCTCTGTCACTTTATCCACAACAGGGATGCCAAATGCGGCTGTTTTGCCAGTTCCAGTTTGCGCTTGGCCAATAACATCGCCACCTGTTAAAATAGCAGGAATTGCTTTTTCTTGAATCGGTGAAGGTTCTTCAAAGCCCATGTCTTTAATTGCTTGCTTTACTTGGTCTGATATCTTGAAGTCTGCAAAAAATGTCATTTACTACCATTTCTCCTTTTTAATTCTTCCACCAAATGAAAATATCCATATTTAACAACACGTTTCCGAACCGCATTGCGACCACCTGAAAGTGACAACACGATTGTTTTTTCTGTACCGTCCGCAAAAACAAGTGCCATTATAACCGAACCTGCCTCATGCCCTTCTAATGGTTCTGGACCTGCTACGCCAGTAAATGAAATCGCTACATCTGTTTGAAACAAACGTTTGACTCCCCTTGCCATTTCAAGTGCACATTCTTCACTGATCGCACCAAAATCACGTAATGTAGTAGAAGAAACCCCTAAGATGCTTTCCTTTACATCATGCTATAAGCAGTAATACTACCTTTTAATACTTTTGAAGCGCCAGCAACCGAGGCCAGTTCACTAGAAAAAAGACCGGCTGTTAAGCTCTCAGCACTAGCAATCGTCAATCCCTGCCGTTTGAGCGTAGCAAACATCTCGCCAACAAGCGTTGTCTCATCGTACCCATAAATATATTTGCCACACGCGCTTGAATCTTTTCCTCCGCTTCATTTAATAAGCGAACAGCTTCAGTGGGATCACCGTGCTTCACAGTCAAACGCAACTTAACTTCACCATCTCCAGCAAGCGGAGCAATCGTTGGGTTGGTTTGAGTTTCAATTAAATCATCCAAATCCGCTTCCAACTGTGATTCACCAATGCCAAAGAAATGGAGGACGCGCGAAGTAATCGCATTTTGATCACTAGCACCAAGCAGTAACGGCAATAGTTCTCGCTCAAACATTGGCTTCATCTCGCTTGGTGGTCCTGGTAATAATGCTATTTTCTTTCCAGCATCTAATTCGAGCAACATTCCAGGAGCCATACCATGGCGATTAGCAAGAACTTGAGCACCTTCAATGACAAGTGCTTGTTTTTTGTTATTAGGAGACATGAAACGATTATGCCGTTTAAAAAACGTTTCAATATAGTTTAATGCTTCTGTGTCATAAACCAATTGTTTCCCACAAAATTTTGCTACTGTTTCCTTCGTTAAATCATCTTTTGTTGGTCCAAGTCCGCCTGTTAAAATGACGATATCAGAACGGTTATGCGCTTCTTTCAATGCAAGGTTCAAACGTTGTTCATTATCACCAACCACCGTATGTGTGTATACGTCTACACCAATACTTGCGAGTTGTTTTGAAATAAACTGACCATTTGTGTTCGCAATTTGCCCTAGTAGAAGTTCGGAACCAACCGCTACGATTTCAGCGTTCAACCAACTCTCTCCCTTTTACATCGATTTTAAAATCACATGTTTAT
>BAXC01000237.1 GCA_001310375.1 Bacillus sp. JCM 19041
TAAAGCATCAAGTCAGCAAAAGGAAAAGATAAAGCAGAAAAAGGAATATTATGTAATAGACTTGCGATTATTGCGACCATCTGGGTAAGTGTTTTCCATTTCCCTAAGTTGCTTGCAGCAATAACATCACCTTCAGCAGCGGCTACAAGACGAATCCCGGTAACGGCAAATTCTCTGCTAATAATCACAATTGCAATCCAAGCTGGAATCAGGTGTGCCTCGACAAGACCAATTAACGCAGCTGCCACAAGCAATTTGTCTGCTAACGGATCCAAAAACTTCCCGAAACTTGTAATAAGACTTAGTTTTCTTGCGTAATAGCCATCCAACCAATCTGTCGCTGCTGCAATAATGAATATCAATGTAGCAATTAACATCGAATTCGTGATCGTTTCGTTAAACAGCTCCGTCTCACCAAGTGGCATATCCACTAACAAAAACAACATAAATAGCGGAATTAAGCAGATGCGTGCAACGGTGATTTTATTTGGTAAATTCACGTTCTTCCCTTCTTTCTTGCTTTCCTCTGGGGCATCGCTTTTTTTCGTTCTTACCTATTGTACCATAGACAGCGGCAGACTGAAAAAAGTGCGCTCAAAAAAGAAGCTCTCAGCATTTGCAGAGAGCCTACTATTAATCTTCTTCATCCATCGCCACATCTATTTGTACAGTTTGGACATCCGTCTCAAGCAATTCAAGCTCAATGCCATTTACTTCAAAGCGCTCAACATCAAATCCATTGCCGATCCTTACATTTACTGATTCCAGTCCATCAACATCCGGTTCATAATCAGCTCCATAATCAGCAGAGTTATCTTCTAACAATTCACTGACATTGTTTCCGTCTCTAACTCCAATATAAGATTGACCAGACATCGTGATGACAATCGATTCAAGCGATTCTACGTTTGACAACAAAAAGGTTTGTGCATTGTCTGATTCATCTTCTAAAGTCAGCTCTGGCTCGTTGTTGCTGTCTTCTTCAGTGTCTTCATCCGTAGTAGCATTGTCTTCTTCAGTGCCATTCTCGTTCTCTTCATCAACTGCGTCTTGCTCATCGCTTTCTTCATCTTCATCAGTGACGGGAGGATCATACGTACTGTTTGGTGGATCTTGCACTTCTTCTTGGTCTGCAGAACCTCCATTCACCACATTCCATACAATCACAACAACAATGACTAAGACTGCAATAATCAAAACTGGAATTAAAATGGAAGAAATAGAACGACGCCTTCCACTGCTTGGCTTTTGCTCTCGATGAACGGGTTTGGCCCGTTCTGACCTCGAAGGTAAATCAACTGCATCATTTTGCGGATTGGGTAATTCATTCTTATATGTTGCCACTACTTCATCTGCATCAAGGCCAACAGCTTCTGCATATGTTTTAACAAAAGCACGGGCATAAAAAATCCCCGGAAGTGTATCAAAGTTCCCTTCTTCAATGGCTGCTAAATAACGCTTTTGGATTTTTGTTGTACGTTGCAAATCTTCCAACGTCATTTGTTTTTCTTCACGAACTTCTTTTAAATAATTACCTAGTTCTGACATGGTCACACCTACCTACACACTTTAGCTAATATCAAAGGAAGAAAATCCTGGTTCTACGACATCGTACGTGATTTCTTCATTGTCGTCGTTACGCAATTCAATAATACAGTCAAAATCTTCAATCTCATATTCTGTTTCCCGAATAAAAATATCGGGATGTTCAACAACTTTTACAGCCGGCAACCGCATAATGTCATGAACAAGCATTCGGTGTTTTTCCGTTGCTCGCATTGTCGACACAATGCCATCAATAATAAAAATATTATCGCCATCCATTTCATCATCCGCCAATTGACTTCGCACTGTCTGTCTCAATAATGTAGAAGAAATAAAAGACCATCTTTTATTTGCACAAACACTTGCTGCAACAACGGACTCTGTTTTCCCAACACGAGGCATACCACGAATACCAATCAAGTAATGCTCATCTTTTTTCATGAGTTCTGCCATAAAATCAACAAGCAACCCTAGCTCTCTGCGAATAAAACGAAACGTCTTTTTTTCAGCAGCATTGCGTTCAATGTAGCGACCATGACGAACGGCAAGCCTGTCCCTTACTCGTGGCTCACGGAATTTTGTTACTGTTACGCTGCCAATTGTATGTAAGATGGCTTTAAACCGTTTGACGCTGTCATCGTCCGAACTGCGAAGCAACATACCCCTCCGCGTGTGGTCAATTCCATTAATCGTTACAATATTAATTGAAAGCATACCAAGAAGAGAAGAAATATCCCCAAGTATTCCCGGCCGGTTTTCATGCAATTGGTACTCAAAATACCATTCCTTCACCGTGCCACTTCCTTTCCCTCGAAAAAAATTGACAAATTAAGCTAATCTTCTTGGCTCTATGATATAGGATTCATTATAAAAATGAAAGTATTTTCCTGTGTAAATTAGAGAAAAGAGCTGATATAAAAAAAGCTGCTTGTTCAGTAGAAGAACAAGCAGCAGTCTCATTACTTATGACCAACTAGTTTTACCATCATGTTTGCAATTGCGTGCTGTTCTTTCTCATCAGCTACTTTCCATAGCTCTGCAAGCACACGCTCCTGCTCATTTTTAGGTTCAACTTGTTCAGACAAGTACTCTCCGACTTGGTAAGCAACGTCGCTTACAATCGTTTCATCCATGCCCTCGTGCTGAGCCTGATCGAGGCGCTCTCCTAAAAATTCTTTCCAATGATCCCAATTGTCAAGTACGGACATGTGAATCCCTCCTTTGAAAT
>BAXC01000238.1 GCA_001310375.1 Bacillus sp. JCM 19041
CTTGAAGTTCATTGGAAAAATTGTTAATCACAGTTTACAAGGAGTGTTCTTTCCACTATGATGAGTGAGATTACCACTATAAGGGAGGTTGAGTGAATGTTTGGCATGATTGATTTTGGAGCGTCGTTTTTCAATTAGTCTTCATTATTCTTACATTGCTACTGGTTTTTGGTGTTGGTTATGCTTTGACCCTATCAATAAAAGCACTCAAAAAATATTTGAACAATTAAAGTGGATTCATTTTAAATCTTCAATTACTCTCCCCTCTCGTCCATACTATTTAATCATTTCATGCTACAGCAGGAATTTTCTTATGGATTGTCGAATGTTGAAATGATCGAATTATTTGACTAAATACAATTTAATAGGGAGGCAATGAAATGGCAAGAGAGCAATGGGTACAAGAGCAGGTTTTATAATGGCAGCCATTGGTTCAGCGGTTGGTTTAGGGAATATTTGGAGGTTTCCTTATGTTGCATATGACAATGGCGGCGGGGCTTTTTTTCTCGCATATTTGTTTGCAATGTTAACGGCGGGCATTCCACTTTTATTAATGGAATTTTCAATCGGGCAAAAATACCGTGGGTCAGCCCCCTTATCGTTTGCACGTATTAACAAAAAAGCTGAATGGATTGGTTGGTGGCAAGTCGCCATTTCCTTTGTTGTAGCAACCTATTACTCTGTCATCATTGCATGGGCTTTATCCTATATGGTGTTTTCATTTAACCAAAGTTGGGGTAGAGATACGAACGGTTTCTTTTTTGGAAGTTATTTAGAAGCAACAGATGCCGGTGTTCTTGGTGGACTTAATACGAATGTTCTTATACCTCTAATTGTTGTTTGGGCGGGTGTGTTTGTCATTATGCTTGCTGGAGTTAAAAAAGGAATTGAGTGGGCGAACCGCATCTTTATTCCTTTATTAGTTGTTATGTTCTTGGCCATTGTTGTACGTGCAATTACGCTTGATGGTGCTCTCGAAGGGCTTGATGTCTTTTTCCGACCTGATTGGCAGGCTCTTGCAACTCCTGGTGTTTGGGTTGCTGCATATGGACACATATTTTTTAGCTTATCGATAGGCTTTGCAATTATGATTACGTACTCTAGTTACTTACCTAAAAAAGAAGACTTAAACAATAGCGCATTTATTACAGCCTTTAGTAACGGTAGTTTTGAACTTCTGGCAGGTATTGGGATTTTTGCCACTTTAGGTTTTATGGCAGGTAATTTAGGTGTGCCCGTCTCTGAAGTTGTCACAAGTGGGATTGGTTTGGCATTTGTAGCGATTCCAGAAATAATAAACACGATGCCTGGTTTTAATGGACTTTTTGGCTTTTTATTCTTTGGTTCTCTTGTACTTGCCGGAGTCACCTCTTTAATTTCCATTACGGAAACGTACATTGCAGGTGTTCAAGAAAAGTTTCAAGTCTCGCGTAAAAAATCGGTACTAGTTGGTGGTGGCTTATCTGCAATAATCTCTCTACTGTATGCAACACGAGGTGGGATTAATATCCTTGACGCAGTTGATAACTTCATTAATCAATTTGGGATTGCATTTGCAGGATTAGTGTCCGTTATAGCAGTTGCTTGGGTCATGCGTAAACTCGATGTGCTTCAAGTTCATTTAAACACGGTATCAGATTTCAAAGTGGGTTTATGGTGGAAGCTCTGCTTACTTATTGTTACCCCTATCGTTCTTGGTGTCAATTTAACTCTTGCATTTATTAATAATGTAAGGGCTCCATATGGGGATATGCCCCATTCGTTCTTAGCCGTGTCTGGCTGGGGCGTAGCAGGAGCAGCTCTCTTACTAGGTATTCTCTTTAGCTTTATCAAATGGCCCGCAGGAAAAGTAGACTCCCACCGGAAAGGGGCGTAAATAATGAGTACAAGCGCAATTTTTATGATGATTGTTGGTATGATAATTTTATGGGGTGGCATGGTTGCTAGCATTACCTTTGCATACGTTACTTCCCGACGTAAAAAGAAGGCAAATAAAGCATAACCTTTTAACCCGGCAGCTAAATCGGCCGGGTTATCCCTTTATATAAGGACGCTTCTCAACAAAAAGCAAAATAAAAGTAGCCAAAGGGCCCAGTACCAGCGAAAGTATAAACCAATTTATTCCAGTTCTGTTTTTGCCTTGAGCTAGACCTGCATTGATTAAAGCGAGTGTCCCCCACCCAACAAAAAATTCGTTTTCCACGACAATCCCTCCTCTTCTCCTTTCCATTTACGGATAAGCAGAATACTGGTTTCAACTACATTACTATTGATATAATAAACATATACCTATCGGAGGTGAGTATATGCCTACTGAAGAAGACATTAAAGAAACGAAAGAGCGTGTAATGGCTCAATTAGAAAATGTCATTGATCCAGAGCTCGGAATTGATATTGTCAACTTAGGATTGATCTATGACATCGAACTTGATGATGACTTAAATGCTGTGGTTGTGATGACACTTACCGCTATGGGCTGTCCCCTTGCCGGAACAATCACAGCAGACATTAAAAACGCTCTAGTTGAATTACAAGAACTACAAGAAATTGGTACAGTCGATATTAATATCGTCTGGAGTCCACCTTGGTCGAAAGACAAAATGTCCCGCTATGCGAAAATCGCTCTTGGTGTTACAGACTAAGAAAAACCCGTGCTTGTGCGCGGGTTTTTAATGTAACCAATAATAGAAGTCTCCTAAGAGCAACAAAAACACATATGTATAATGTATAACGCTAGTTTTTACGTTCGTTCTATA
>BAXC01000239.1 GCA_001310375.1 Bacillus sp. JCM 19041
ATGAAAATGGTTGATGGTGTTTTATTAGTTGTTGATGCGTACGAAGGTGCATGCCGCAAACGCGTTTTGTATTAAAGAAAGCACTTGAGCAAAAGCTGACGCCAATTGTTGTAGTGAACAAAATTGACCGTCCAGCAGCACGCGCGGCTGAAGTCGTTGATGAAGTGGTTGATCTGTTCATCGATTTAGGTGCTGATGAAGACCAACTTGATTTCCCAGTTGTTTATGCTTCAGCTATTAACGGAACGGCATCACTAACGCCAGAAAAGCAAGATGAGAACATGAATGTATTATTTGATACGGTTGTTAAGAGCATTCCGGCACCTGTTGATAATAGTGAAGAACCATTACAATTTCAAATAACATTGCTTGATTACAATGACTATGTTGGGCGTATTGGAATTGGGCGTGTATTTAGAGGAACAGTAAAAGTCGGCCAACAAGTTGCGCTTATGAAATTAGATGGATCGGTTAAAAATTATCGAGTAACTAAGTTATTTGGTTTCCTCGGACTAAAACGAATTGAAATTGATGAGGCAAAAGCCGGTGAATTAATTGCTGTCTCCGGGATGGAAGAAATCAATGTAGGTGAAACTGTATGTCCGGTTGAACATCAAGAGGCCCTTCCGGCGCTTCGTATTGATGAACCGACTTTGCAAATGACGTTCCTTGTTAATAACTCACCTTTTGCAGGACGTGAAGGGAAGTATGTAACAAGCCGTAAACTAGAAGAACGATTAAAAGCGGAGCTTGAAACAGACGTAAGTCTTCGAGTAGAAGATACAGAATCACCAGATGTCTGGGTAGTTTCTGGTCGTGGGGAACTTCACCTTTCAATTCTAATTGAGAATATGCGCCGTGAAGGGTACGAATTACAAGTTTCAAAACCAGAAGTAATCATCCGTGATATCGATGGTGTTCGCTCAGAGCCAGTTGAACGTGTACAAATTGACGTGCCTGAAGAATATCAAGGTGCTGTTATGCAATCGCTAGGAGAAAGAAAAGGCGAAATGATTAACATGACAAACACAGGAAGTGGACAAGTTCGTCTTGATTTCACTGTTCCGGCTCGTGGCTTAATTGGTTATACGACCGAGTTTCTAACTCAAACACGTGGTTATGGTATCATTAATCATTCATTTGATTCTTATCAACCGATGTTTGCTGGTCATGTTGGTGGTCGTCGCCAAGGTGTACTTGTTTCTATGGAAACAGGTAAGGCAACTCAGTACGGAATTATGGGTGTTGAAGATCGAGGAACGATCTTCCTTGATTCTGGAACAGAAATTTATGAAGGTATGATTGTTGGTGAACATACACGTGAAAATGACTTAACGGTTAATATCACGAAAATGAAACAACAAACAAATGTGCGTTCAGCTACCAAAGACCAAACAGTTACAATGAAACGTCCTCGCATTTTGACGTTGGAAGAAGCACTTGAATACTTGAATGACGATGAGTACTGTGAAATGACGCCTGAGTCGATTCGTTTAAGAAAGAAAATCCTGAACAAATCAGAACGTGAGCGTGAAGAAAAACGTAGAAAAATAGCTTCAAGCAACTAATATGTAAGCAAGGAGAGCGAATGTGATGCATTTATCTCAAGCAACCGTTCCACTTGAAAGCATGCCGTGGCTTATGCAAGCCACGAATGAACAGCCGTGGGTTGGATTTGCTGCGTTTGTAGTAACAACTCTTCTTTGTGTGCTTGTGTTTAATTTAGGCTTTGCCCGTAAACTGCCGATTTTGAAAACCGTAGTCGTGTATGTCATGTTGCTGGTTGGCAGTTTCGGGCTTTGGTTTTTAGAATTTGTATTTGGTGCCCCGATTATGGCTGTGTTAGCCATTTCTGCACTTGTGCTTGGCATTTATCGTTTTCGCCTGCACTTGCACCGCAAAGAGCAAGCATCAACTAAATAAAGAAGAGAGCGGGGCTTAAAGCCATTCGCTCTCTTCTTTTTTTATGTGGGGCGTTTGAAACCGACCAGTTGCTTTTCTTTCTCCGGTTCGCTCTGTAATTCGGGTTTGGCAAGGGTCACACATGAATGTGTGGATTGGGCGGTTTCTAAGCTTTTTGGCCAGCACACAAAAATCTTCAATTGTTTCAATGGAATCGCAAATCACGCATTTTACTCTCATGCTAAAGCCGGGCATCGATTTAAGCCCGCACCTCCTTGCTTTCAATATAAACATCACTACTTCTATAGTGTAAACAATATGTTGAGAAAAAGAAACCGTCTCATTTCTTCTTAATCTTTCGTCTAAGTTCATTTATTGCCTCATAACATAAATGAAAGGGTTGGCTTAATCAGTGAAAACACCATCAGACCCTAGCCGCACATGTCGGGAGGCGTAATAGTTGAGCAAAGCAAATAAAATTTATGTTCTAGATACGAATGTCTTGCTTCAAGATCCATATGCAATCTATCAATTTCAGCCAAATGAAGTAGTGATTCCAGCTGTTGTGTTAGAAGAGGTGGATTCAAAAAAAAAGAACATGGATGAAATTGGACGCAACGCGCGAATGATCGCGAAGATGGTTGATCAATTGCGGGAGGGGGGCAAGCTCCATAAAGGAGTGTTATTAGAACAAGGAGGGTTGTTTAGAATCGAACTCAACCACAGGTCCTTTCAACACTTGAAACATGTGTTTGCAGAAATGACAAACGACAATCGAATCATCGCGGTAGCATTGAACCTA
>BAXC01000240.1 GCA_001310375.1 Bacillus sp. JCM 19041
TTTAGAAGTACCGGTTGTTGCGACGGGTAATGCGCATTACTTGCATGAAGAAGATGCGATTTACAGAAAAATATTGATTGCCTCGCAAGGCGGTGCAAATCCATTAAATAAGCAAACTCTCCCACAAGTACATTTTCGTACTACGGATGAAATGCTCAACGAGTTTGCTTTTCTTGGAGAGGAAGCTGCAGCAAAAGTTGTTGTGGAAGCATCCAATGAAATTGCGGAAAAAATAGGCGAAGTACACCCAATTCCTGATGATTTGTATGCACCAAAAATTGATGGTGCGGACGAAGAGATGAGGGAAATGAGTTATGGGCGAGCTCGAATGATCTATGGTGATAATCTACCAGAAATTGTTGAAGCGCGGCTAGAGAAAGAACTGAAGAGCATCATTGGTCATGGATTTGCTGTAATTTATTTGATTTCACAGAAGCTTGTTAAGAAATCACTTGATGACGGTTATCTTGTTGGTTCAAGGGGATCGGTTGGTTCTTCTTTTGTGGCGACAATGACAGAGATCACTGAAGTAAATCCTTTAGCGCCTCATTACGTTTGTCCATCATGCAAGCACTCTCAATTTTTTTGATGATGGTTCCGTTGCATCAGGGTATGATTTACCTGACGCGACGTGTCCCGAATGCGGAGCGGATTACAAAAAAGATGGACAGGATATTCCGTTTGAGACTTTTCTAGGTTTTAAAGGAGATAAAGTTCCAGATATTGATTTGAACTTCTCTGGTGCATATCAGCCTCGTGCACACGCTTATACAAAAGATTTATTTGGTGAAGAGTATGTTTATCGAGCGGGGACGATTGGTACAGTAGCTGAGAAGACGGCTTATGGATATGTAAAAGGCTATCAGAGCGATCATGATTTATTAATGCGTGGGGCAGAGATCGATCGACTTGTTTCAGGATGTACAGGTGTAAAAAGGACGACTGGGCAACACCCAGGGGGAATTATTGTTGTGCCAGACTACATGGACATTCATGATTTTTCCCCCATTCAATTCCCGGCAGATGATAAGAACTCGGAGTGGAAAACAACACACTTTGACTTCCACTCGATCCATGATAATTTGCTGAAGCTTGATATCCTAGGACATGATGATCCGACAGCAATTCGGATGCTTCAAGATTTAAGTGGAATTGATCCAAAAACAATTCCGACAGATGACCCGGAAGTAATGAAGATCTTCGCCTCTCCAGATGTGCTTGGTGTAACAGAGGAACAAATCATGTGTAAAACAGGGACACTAGGTATACCAGAGTTTGGGACACGTTTTGTTCGACAGATGCTTGAAGAAACAAAGCCAAGTACGTTTTCAGAGCTTCTACAGATTTCCGGTCTTTCACATGGGACGGATGTATGGCTAGGTAATGCGAATGAGCTTATTTACAATGGGACATGTGAGTTAAAAGATGTAATCGGCTGCGAGATGATATTATGGTTTATTTGATTTACAAGGGCCTTGAATCTTCTCTAGCATTTAAGATTATGGAATTTGTGCGTAAAGGCAAGGGGCTTCAACCAGAGTGGGTGGAAGAAATGAAGAAGCATAATGTGCCTGATTGGTACATTGATTCATGTACAAAAATCAAGTATATGTTCCCGAAAGCTCACGCAGCAGCGTATGTCTTGATGGCAGTGCGAATCGCTTATTTCAAAGTTCACCATCCAATTCTCTATTACGCAACCTATTTTACCGTTCGGGCTGATGATTTTGAAATGGATATTATGATTAAAGGTCTAGCTCCATCCGAGCGAAAATCGAAGAGATTAATGCAAAAGGATTGGACGCGGCGCCTAAGGAAAAAGCGGTGCTAACCGTATTAGAATTATCACTTGAAATGTGTGAACGTGGATTTGGTTTTCATAAGGTAGACTTATATAAGTCTTCTGCAACAGAATTCATTGTTGATGGAGAAAAGCTTTTGCCACCATTTAATTCATTAAATGGTGTAGGTACAAATGCGGCATTAAACATTGTTAAAGCACGTGAAAGCGGCCATTTCTTATCGAAAGAAGATTTGCAGCAAAGGGCGAAGCTAACAAAAACGGTTGTAGAAAACTTATCCGACCATGGTTGTTTAGAAGGATTGCCTGATTCGAATCAACTATCGCTGTTTTAACGGCGTGTCGTCTTGCATGAATAGCTTCCATATGATACAATCGTTTATGGTAATAGTTAGCATACGATGAAGGAAAAAAGAGTGGGGGCTTCCCACTCTTTTTGTTCGCCTATAGTGAGATTGGCGATACAAGACGCATAGGCCTTTATAAACGTATGCTATATAAAAAGTATACGTTTTTAATTATGTAAAGGAGGGACGTGCTTTGAGTAAAAATGTCTCTAGTAGAGTAGAACAATTAGCAGAGCCGGTTGTTCGCGAACTCAATCTTGAACTCGTAGAAATAGAGTACAAAAAAGAAGGCCCTAATTGGTTTTTACGCGTATTCATTGACTCAGAGGCTGGCGTTAATTTAGACGATTGTGAAGCCGTTAGTGAAAAGCTTAGCGAGGTCCTTGACGAAGAAGATCCAATTAAAGATGCATACTTTTTAGAAGTGTCATCTCCTGGAGCAGAAAGG
>BAXC01000241.1 GCA_001310375.1 Bacillus sp. JCM 19041
TACGGCGCATCAACAAAACGGGGGGGATAGGTAATGGAACGTTATCAAAGACGTACCCGGAAAAGATTCGTTTGTTTAATAGAGACTGATGAAAATAGAGAATACTGATAAATGATTTGGTATAACTTTCTTTCTGTATCTTATATTGAATTCCGCTTCTTTACAGCAGCTTTCTTCTATGTATTCTTAATAATTGTATGTTATTTTTACGACATAGGGATAATTGAACACCAAACGTCTCAGAAACGTCCTACACTCCAGAGATAGGGCGTTTTTCCTTTGTCTGCATAGTATACCGTTTCTTGTACAATGAACTAGCGGGTGAATCCCTTCGTGTTGTTTGGTTGAACCTGTTGACTTTAGCGAGGAGTGAAAGGATTTAATTAAGGCATTGTCTAAGCAGTCTCCTTGTCAGGACATGCTTGTGACAATGCTTTTTCTTTGGTTTTGGTGTGATATAAAATACTTTCCGGGTCATGCGGCAGGTGCTATGATATTTAAAAAGGAGAGTGTCTGAATACATGAAGATGATAAATGCAATTCCTGGGCTTCCTGTAAAAGGTATATTAAATAGTTGTAATTTTCATAAGAAAAAATAGGTTTTGAAATCCTACATAGTGAAGAAGACTATGCAATTCTGAACATTTGATAAGGTTGAAATTCATAAATGGTCAGCTACCGATGAGGTTGAAAAACGAATCGCACAAAGCTATTTACTTGGTTTAATGAATAAAACATGAAGGTGGTTGTAGATTATGAGCAAATCGCTATTACATATTGAAGGGTTAATTGTCTTTGTGACCTCGGTTTACTTTTATGCTCAAGTGGACGTTAGCTGGTGGCTATTTTTTCTTTTATTACTGTTACCTGATTTGTCTATGCTAGGGTATATTGTAAACAATAGAATAGGGTCATATAGTTATAATGTTTTTCACACGTACATTCTACCGTTACTACTCATTATTTTTAGTGTTATTCTAGAACAGAATACTATGTTAGCTTTAGGACTCATTTGGATGGCGCATATCGGTATGGATCGAACCTTCGGCTACGGGTTAAAATATCCTAGCAATTTTAAGGATACACATATGCAGAAAATATAGAAACCTAATACTCAAACGTACCAGTAAGCTCTTTTACCGACTTATCTAAACTAGTAGATGGAAATCGAAGCAACTATAGAGGAGCAGAGTTAGTGAAGATACAACGTTAAATTACACACCTGAACTAGAGGTCAATTTTAAGGATTTAACAGATGGAATTGTTCCATATCAATCTATAGGTGGAATTAAAATAAACAGCACCTTACCGGGAAATGTATGAAATGTACAAATACTTCTTTATTACTATGTTTGTAGGATGTAAAAATCGTAGAAAGATTCGGGTTTTCCCCTTGATAACTGGTTAAGACGTAATTGTGAAATTATAAGTTTATTAGATGGTATCTTGGAAAAGCATATTCAAGAATAAAAAAGTGAAACAAGAGGTTATTAGAATAAATATTTAAGAACAGTGTTACAGATGCTATCTGGTACACCTTAACGGAGAGGGAAGAGAGCGGGTATTACCCAAAGATCTTCTTATCATTTACGATACGGGAGCGGGTGAACTTTATAGAACATTGTCTTCGGTAGTTAGATTCTGATTTTAACAAAGAACCTATTGTTGTTGATTATTTTCTAGAGAATCGACCGTATGAAATCAATGAAATCATTGCAAATGATTTTGATGAATTGCTTCATATGTTAGTTGAAGAAGATCAAGGTTAACATACGCTAACCTTGATGAATTAAAATAATTAGCTCGTAGATGTCAAACTTCCAATATCAACGGCATTATTTGATCTTCAACTCTTGCCTAACTGAGTCTCGCCAAATTGAGCGTAGCATTAACAATTGTCGCTCCATCAATAGTAACTGCTAAAGTATCAGCCGTAGTTGCGATATTTCGGACCGTCAAACTCGCTCCGGTTGCAAGTGTTAAAATAGCTGAACCGGCAATAAGTCTTGTTGTATTATTGCCAGTACCAATTTGTCCATACCGCGTTGAAGGTTGAACGACTCCATTCACTGTTAGTGCATAAGCAATCGACTCAAGTCCCCCGACAGTAACTAAAACGGTGATTCCATAAGAAACCGAGTAGGTCCCTGCAGTGGCCACAGAAATGGGAGAGGTTGCTGGTAAATGGACAACACCGCCAGTTGAGGGGCCACTTGAACTAAATACTACATCTCCTCCTGCAATTATTGTCTGGGCCCCGGTATTATAAACATAACCATAAGCAGGCGTGAAACCAAGAGAGGCCCCAGTAGCCCGGTGACACCTGTAGCGCCAGTAACTCCGGTAGCGCCTGTAGTTCCAGTGACACCCGTGGGTCCGGTAGCTCCGGTGGCCCAGTAGAGCCAGTGACACCCGTAGTTCCAGTAGTTCCTGTAGATCCAGTGACACCAGTAGAGCCAGTGGGCCCCGTAGCGCCGGTGCTCCAGTGGCCCCAGTAACCCCAGTAACCCCAGTAACCCCAGTAACCCCGGTAACCCCGGTAACCCCAGTGACTCCTGT
>BAXC01000242.1 GCA_001310375.1 Bacillus sp. JCM 19041
AGACAATCTTTCACCAAGTTTCCCTTTTTCTTCATCGATTCAAACCCAGGACAATCGGTTGCTAATTCGAACACAATTCCATTTGCGTCGGTTACATATAACGATTGAAAATAATGGCGATCGACCACACCGGAGTGATTTTGCTTTTGTTTTGTTAAATAAAGAGCCCACTTCTCTAGTTCTTCTCTGGATTCCACTCGTAAGGCAATATGGTGAACGCTTCCTCTTCCTGGTCTCTCTTTTGAAGATAAATTGTCTTCCTTAACACGAAATTCAGCCCCATCTCCATGACTATTAGATGTGTACACCGTCGTATCTTCAATAGTTGTTTTTTTGTAAAAGCCAAATAAATTAGTCAAAAAGTTAGCGGTTTCCTCTGCAGAAAAAACCGTTAACTCCACTGGTCCCAAACCAATAATGGCATTTTCTTTTTTTACAGGACCGTTCATACGGGGAATGGTACCAATCTCTTGCTGTCGTCTTCCATCTACTACAAGCATAAATCGTTGACCTTCACCATCCTCGAACGCTACCTGTTTCCGCCCATCAAATACAATCGGCTCTCCATGTTTGACATCATATTCTTTAAAACGATCCATCCAGTATGTCAACGCATAATCACTAGGTACATATAGACCGGCTCTGGAAATACTGTTTGTTCCTTTATGTGTTCTACCGGCGAAAGGAAGCTCAAAAAAAGTCACCTCTGTTCCAGGCGTACCGTATTCATCTCCATAAAACAAATGGTACATCAACGGGGCATCTTGATTAACCGTTTTTTCACTAAACGGAACCCAAGCACATTAAGATAAAATGCTGCATTACGGTTTGCATCAGCGGTATAGGCGGATATATGATGGAATCCTTTTATAGGTTGCATACTCATCCTTAACCCTCCTTTTCTATGCTGCTTCTATGGAGCTTCCGTAATAATTGAAGCAGCTGTTTTTGTTCTGAAACTGTTAATGCAGCAAATTGCGAAGCTTGAAAATCTGATTGATCAGGAAGGACTTCTTTTATTAGATTCTCCCCCAACTCGGTTAATTCAATCGTTTTTGTTCGCCATTCTTGCGTACGCTCAATAAGTGACGCACCTTCAAGCTTAGAAAGTGTATGCGTCATATTCCCTTTCGTAACAAAAAGTTTCTCTGCCAACTGATTTTGAGTAACAGGCTGAAACACACTTATTTGCACAAGGGTATCAAATTGAGACAATGTTATACACCAACGTGATAAATGATGCGTTGAGGCGCGATTGCTTTGTTGATAAAAACGAGCAAGTCGAAACCACAACGCAAGCGCTAAGCGATTTTTTCTCATTAAATTTCGTGCCATTGCTTCATCTCCTATTATCAGTTTAACATTAAACTGATAAATCCCAAAAGAAAAAGGCTTTAAAAAAACCAGTTTCTCTAACTGGTTTTCTGCTTACGTTTTCAACTGTTTAATCTCTTCCTCTAAAACCGTTACATACTCTTCATAAATCTCAATAAAAGCCTCTCTGCGATACTCTTCTTCAACCTTACGCATTTCGTCAATTTTGTAACGTAATTCTTCTTTTGATGGTCGTTGTTTTTCCATTGTCAAACCCTCCTTGATACTCTTTTCAAACAATGAAAGCCCTACCTCTCTTCCATCATCACGGTTCCTATGACCGAGCCACTTGATTGAAAAGACGCTTTTCTTCTTCGACTTTAGCCAACTCATCACGTCTCCTTTTGTCGCTCTTTATTTAATACCCGAATTGAACTTCGTAAAACCTTAATTCTGTGTTATAACACATTAAAAAAGAGCCATAGATAGGCTCTTAAGAATAATAGTTATTAATCATTTCTAGTATTGAAGGCTCTTCTTGGACATTCTTTTGGTCTGCTTGCTTCTCTGCCATTTATAACATCCCCCTTCTTTGTTAAACGATTGTGACTTCTTATTTATACTATACGCAATTGTATTATAACAGTCAATACTTTTTTTGTTTGTCATATAACAAAATAAATAAAAACAAGCACTTCTTGCTCGCGATAATTGGATCTTATTGTAAGTACTTTGTTTAAACTGACTGTTTCAACCTCTCGCTTCGTCATATGGAGCTTCACGAAGACTCCTTAACGAGTCAATGTTTCCTTATTTGCAAACGAATACTTCCTTTTATCATGCACATACTACAGCTAGTAAAAATAAGAGGTGACACGAGATGATGAAACAATTTTCTACTCTGGCTAAAGCAACCCTATTGTTATTCGTAATTTTATCAGGCTGTGTCCATGGGACCTCGCCAAAGGAAGAACCAGATAAAGTGAAAGGTCAATCCAATCGAACAGATGTAAATCATTACTACCTAAAGCAATCAGATGAAACCGAGAAATACGCAAACATTACAGAAACCTATTTAGGAACGGTTCAAGACCAACTTTCTGCTCTTGGGACTTCAATTGAATCCGGTGATAAAACAACAGCAATAACG
>BAXC01000243.1 GCA_001310375.1 Bacillus sp. JCM 19041
TTATCATCTGTCGTAGGAGCAGATATCGCCAATCCAGACATTAATCATGCTCCTACAATTGCCGCCATTTTTGCGATAACGATCTTCCAACGAATTGTTTCAACATTATCCATTCGCTTTCGTCCTTTTGGAAAATGGATTACTTTTGAACCAACTGTTGTGATTGAAAACGGCAAATTTCTTGTAAAAAATATTCGCTCTATCCGCTATTCTGTTGACGACATTTTTCAGTTGCTTCGCACAAAGGGCGCGTTTAATATTCAGGATGTAGAACTTGCGATTATCGAAGCTAATGGAGAGTTAAGTGTATTAAAGAAGCCAGCAAAAGATACACCAACAGCGAGCCAACTCTCTGTTTCAACTCCAATGCAAGCTGACATTACCTTCCCTCTTATTATTGACGGGATCGTATCAAAAGAAATGCTTAACTATGTTGGTTTAAACGAAAAAACCTCCGCGCTCAATTAGAGGCAAAAGGGGTCATTCGGCTCGAAGATGTTTTTCTATGCACAATAACAAGAAGTGGCAACATCACATTATCCTATCAAACGGATGGATCTCGGATTTCACCCATTCAACATTAATGCCATTACCCCTTTGGTTTAAAAGCAAGAGAAGCTAAAAAACCAAAAATAATAGCTGCAGATATACCCGCACTCGTAATCTCAAAAATTCCTGTAATAATCCCAATCAAGCCAACTTGTGCTGCTTCTTCCATCGCACCTTGCACAAGAGAATTACCAAAGCTCGTGATTGGTACGGTTGCTCCTGCTCCAGCGAAATCAACAAGAGGTTCATACAACCCAAATCCACTTAATACTGCACCACTAACGACTAAAGCAGACATGGTATGTGCAGGTGTTAGCTTGCCAACATCCATTAAAAGCTGTCCAATCACGCAAATTGCACCACCAATAAGAAATGCCCATAAAAAGATCATGACACGCTCCATTCGCTTCAATCACAACAGCATGAGCAATACAAGGTATCGATTCTTTTTGCTGAAAAGATAATGGTGAGAGCAGTGCTCCTGTTGCAACAACAAGCAATCGCTTTAGCTCACCTTTTTTTATTTTTTCAAGCAAGTGCCCATAAGTGACAACTGCTGAACACCCAGGTCCGCTTGCTCCTGCGAGAACAGGTTGACTTTCTTTATACAACATTAAGCCACAGTCTTGAAACACCTCATGGCCAAGTTCATATCCTTTTTGTTTTAATAACTCGCGGCAAATTGGCAACCCAATTTGACCTAAATCACCAGTAACAATCAAATCATAATCATCCGGTCCGCGATTAAAATCTTTAAAATGCTTTTCAATCGTATCCGCAGCTGCTGGCGCCATCGCACCACCCATATTAAATGGATCCGATAATCCCATATCCACAATTTTACCGATTGTCGCTCCCGTCACACGAGGCCCTTCCCCTGTTTTTGATAAGACGCAAGCACCTGCTGCAGTAGCGGTCCATTGCGCGGTCGGAGGCTTTTGTCCACCATATTCAGTCGGATAACGGAATTGTTTTTCTGTTGCTGCATTATGAGAAGAAGCAACACTAACAATATGATGAGCCCCTTTTGATTCCATAATTAGCGATCCAATAGCTAATCCTTCCATCGAAGTTGAACAAGCCCCAAACAACCCTAAGTACGGAATCGTAAGTGAACGCCCAGCAAAACTAGAAGGTGTAAGCTGATTAACTAAATCACCAGCAAGCATAAAACTCACATCTTCTTTTTTTATTGATCCTTTTTTTAAGGCTGTTGTTATAGCTCCTTCAACAAGGATTGATTGCGCTTTTTCATAAGACTTCTCCCCAATCCACAAATCATCATGGAGCAAGTCAAAAGCTTCAGGTATAGCTCCATTTGCCTCGAAGGGACCACCAACTGTGCCTGTAGACGTGATAACTGGTTTGCTTTCAAATACCCAACTCTGATTCCCAATCAGCATATTAAATCACACCTGCCTTTATTAACAACGTTTTTGCCAGCGCAATAATAAAAGCGGCGACTGTCCCAAATACAATGACAGAACCAGCTAACTTAAACATATTTCCGCCTACTCCTAACACATAACCCTCTGTACGATGCTCAATCGCTGCCGATGCAATCGAATTTGCAAATCCTGTAACCGGAACAGCGGTCCCTGCACCTGCAATTTGTGCAATGCGATCATAAAAACCAAGTCCAGTAAAAAGTGTAGCAATAAAAATCAAAACCGCGACAGTTGGATCCCCAGCTGTTTTCTCAGTAAAATCAAAGTACGTATAAAAAAAGACTTGTAAACATTGACCAAACGTACATACGAGTCCTCCGATAACAAAAGCATACAAACAATTTTTCAGAACGGGACGCTTCTTTTCATATGTACTAGCTAGGTTCTGATATTCTTTCTGAGCAGCTGTCGGCTGTTTTTTTGCCATTCAACGTTTCCTCCTAACTTTTCAAATGTTTTTCAATTAA
>BAXC01000244.1 GCA_001310375.1 Bacillus sp. JCM 19041
TCGCTCTTTTTAGCTTAGTTTTTATTTTTAGTGATCAACTCATCTTTATGATGAGGATCTTTTTATATGACGATACAAATGATTTTTGGTTAACTAAATAAATTTTCATGAGTATAGCTAGGGTCTACAAAATGTCGAACAACTGAATACAATACAACGAAAAAAAGAATCATAGATAAAGTCCAGTTAAGTCAAGTGGTTCGGTGCTACCGAAAGAAGTCGAAAAATATAAACATACGATCATATTGATTAAACAAATTTCCATGATATTCTAAATCTATACTTAGACGCTCTCGCTTACATTCCATTAATCTTAATTCTAAGTTGATCTATTTGATTATTAAATGCTATGTGTTTTTTTAATAATAAACCTTGGAGGCATAAAAATGGGGAGATTTACGTCTAAGCTGTGGTTAGGTATGTTGTCTGCGGCTTTATTACTATTGGTTAGTTTGTTGGTGTGGTCGGTAGTAGTGGGAGGTTTCCTACTAGGGTAGGGAAAGTTTACAGAGGGAATATGCAACAGATTAAGAATGGACATTCTTAATCAAATATAATCGATAAAACACATAAGTGAAATTTTGTTCTACCTATATATATGACTATGTTGTCTAAAGCAGTTGTTTACGAAAGGGGCATCGATGCCGTTGAATACAACCATCTTAATAAGTGTAATTGTATTGATCCCTTTAATTGCCGTATCTGCCATAGTGGCTGTATTTAAGTTCCTTAAGGAGAATTCAGTATAAATAAGACGGTCAAAAAAAAGTCGCATTCACGCTCCAAACGTGAACGGCGACTTTTTTATCTTTATGTAGGAATATTCTGAATGAATAAGACTCAAAAATGTTGTTGTTCAAAAGCAGATCTTGTGGTAAATTAATAAAGATGTCCATCGTTATTTTTATATTGATACACTTTACCTATAATAATTATACGATGCGCGTGGTGCGTTAGTCAACCTTTTTATAAAATTTTTTTTTGAGGAGTGCTTGCTATGGATTCTAAACGTCAGCAGGAACAAAAACGAGTAGACTTTGTACTGGAGGCGATTACGGAAGAAGTCAACAGATTGGAAGAAGAAACCGCTAGACGTAAGGACGAAGTTGTTTCTATCCGCAAGTACTTTTGGGATGAGGTTAAGGTCAATACGGATACCTTTGATGATTACCTTGAGACAATTATCGGTTTGCGCCAAGAGGCTCAAGCTCTATCAGTAAGCCAAAGCAGTCATAGACATGCATCGAAGCGTTTATCGACTTTGCGCCGGATGCGGCAGGTTCCTTATTTTGGTCGGATCGATTTTAAGGAAGAAGGGGATTCGACGAATGAACAGATCTATATCGGGATCTCATCTCTTACAGATACAAGCGGGGAAGATTTCTTGATTTATGACTGGAGAGCGCCTATTTCGAGTGTCTACTACGATTATGAGCCTGGTCCGTCCGAGTACACGACTCCGGGAGGCACAATCAATGGCTCATTGGAGAAAAAGTGGCAATATCTAATTCGTGATGGTGAGCTTCAATCAATGTTTGATACGAGTCTTACCATTGGAGATGAAATCTTGCAACAGGTTCTGGGCAAAGGGACCGATAAACAGATGCGCAGTATCGTAGCGACCATTCAACAGGAGCAAAATAAAATCATTCGTCATGACAAAGGGAGGTTACTCATTGTTCACGGCGCGGCAGGTAGTGGGAAGACATCGGCTGCCTTACAACGCATTGCTTATTTGCTTTACAAATACCGGGATCTCCTGAATGCGGATCAAGTTATTCTCTTTTCGCCTAATTCGATGTTTAGTAGTTATGTATCTAATGTGCTGCCTGAACTGGGTGAGGAGAATATGCAACAAGTTACGTTTCAGGAATATTTGGATCGTCGGTTAGGAAAGGAGTTTGACGTTGAAAATCCGTACGAACAATTGGAATATGTGCTAACTGCTGCAAATACGTCTTCGTATAGTACGAGGCTTGCGGGCATCCGCTTTAAAGCCTCTACCCGTTTTTTTGAAGCAATTGAATCTTACAGACAGTCACTCGAATTATCAGGAATGCTATTTAAGGACATTCTTTTCAGAAGGAAACCAATCGTTACTGCACAACAGATAGAAGATAGGTTTTATCGCTATGATACGACTCTCCGCTTTCATAATCGACTTGAAAAATTGCAGGGTTGGCTAATGAAAACAATAAACGAATTT
>BAXC01000245.1 GCA_001310375.1 Bacillus sp. JCM 19041
ATTCTTTATCAGCCGTCACTGTTACAATGAGTGCTTTATCTAAAGGACCGTTCGATCCATACGACATTACCATTCATATCCCAACTGTACAAAAAGAAATTCTTCTGGCTGGATATGACCCAGAACGATTAGAAGAAGCCGATTATTTCATTTTGCAATTAGGTGATGTTGAGGAGCTGTTGCAATTAGAAGTCCGACGACTCTATATGGAAGGAGATTAACATGAAAGCAGCTATCTATTTGCGTGTATCAACTGAGGAACAAGCAAAGGAAGGCTTTTCTATCCGAGCACAACGTGAGCGCCTAGATATGTTTGCACGTTCTCAAGATTGGGATATCATTGATTACTATGTTGATGAGGGTCGCTCTGCTAAGGATACTGAGCGACCAGAACTACAACGTATGCTAAATGATATTTCTAAAGGTGGAATAGAAGTTGTACTCGTCTACAAACTAGACCGCCTCACTAGATCAGTTATGGACCTTTACCAACTGCTTGAGCAATTCGAAAAGAATAGCTGTAAGTTCAAATCTGCAACAGAGGTTTTTGATACTACAACTCCCACAGGTCGCCTCTTCATAACACTGGTTGCGGCGGTTGCACAATGGGAACGTGAAAACCTCGCAGATCGCGTTAAATTTGGGATGGAACAAATGGTTGATGAAGGGCGTTGGCCAGGAGGTTCAGCACCATTCGGTTATACACTAGATGAAAATTCTAAGCTCCAAATTAACCCTGATGAAGCAGACCTCTATCAGTACATATATGATCTCTATGAAAATTTTAAAGGCGACAATGCTATTTCAATCATCTTAAATCATGAGTTAAAAAAGAAAACGCGGCTAGGCAATTCGTTCTCTTCTAAAACTGTACGAGATATATTAAAAAATCCTATAGCTTATGGAGCATTACAATGGGGAGGAAAGGTGTACGATAGTTTTTGTGAAGGCATTGTTCCTAAGGAACGCTATGAACGGTTAATGGCATTACGCTCTGCCAGAAGTATAGTCCCAGCAAAAGCTGTTTCCTCTACTTATATTTTTACAGGAACACTTAAATGTGGTCGTTGTGGCGCTCCTTTAAAAGGAAGAATGCGTAAAACAACAAATAAAACCACATACGCGTACCTGATTTGCACAAATCAAAGAGAACAAATATGCGATCTTCCTATAGTTAGTGAACAGAATGTAGAAAGACATTTTCTTAATGAACTTCAATTACTGCTTGCTAGCCAGTTCGATGCAGCCAATGAAATTGCCGCTTCAGCCGATAAAGAAGATAGAGAAGAAAATCAGCGAGTCACTCAGATCAGAAAACAATTACAGTCAATTAAAGACCGCAAAAAGAAATGGCAAATGGCTTATGCCGATGATGTTATTTCATTAGAAGATTTACGAGAGTACACGAACCAAGATCGAAAAAGGCATGAAGAATTAGAAAATGAACTATTAAGTGTAGAAACACAGTCCTCCTCCAACTACTCCCCTGATCAAGTCGTGGCGATTCTTTCTAATTTTTTAAATAACTGGGATCAGTTAGAGCCTATGGAGAAAAAGCAAGCGGTTACGCTATTGTTGGAGAGATTTGAGGTGAATGCAGAGAACGGTAAACGAGTGATGCATTCCAAGCGAGAATTAGCACTTTCTAACTTTAAATTTAGATAGATATCGAAATAATTAAAAATAACCTCTCTTTTTTGTCTCTTTCACTACCCCTGCTGTACCGTTAGTTGGAGCATTACTAATCCCTGTAGCGATTCGCTCCGGTTTACCGCCTCTTTTTGCAGCTGCTGCAATCGCAATAGCGGGCCAAGGTATGGCTTTATCAAGTGACTATATGATTCAAATTGCCCCTATGCTAAGCGCTACAGCAGCCGGAGTGTCTG
>BAXC01000246.1 GCA_001310375.1 Bacillus sp. JCM 19041
CAATTACCGATCGTATCAACATTGGTTGCCTACGGCGTATAGTGGTTTGATAACGGACTTGAAATTCCATGAATCATTTAAACCACTTGTGGGTGCACCGATGGAAGGAATGGCTTTGGCAGTGAGGCAAAACCGTGAAAAAATTGAAACAACCGCTGAAGAAATGCGTAAGGCAATAGAAGAGGTTTTTGATGTTGAACACAATGTAGCGGGCATGTTTAAGCACTTATCTGCTAACGGACCCGTTGCAAATTGAAAAAGCGTATGACCGTAAGCACCAAAGGTTATTTGCTTTTTTGGCATGCAATGTGAATGGGCTTGAACGAATCAATGGAGGGGTATAAATGGATTCATTTGGTTATAAAGGGACGCACAAACTACAAAGGGAAGTTTGTTATGATATCAAGCGCAATCAGTTAGTCGAACATATACAGGAAATGATGGACGGGCTTGGAGAGTTAAAACAGAAAGTGACAGCTGTGCTTGATTCAAGTGAAGGGGAAGTCATTATGGCAACAGTTGAAGAAGTCGAGTCGAACACGTTGGAAGGGCAGGAACGACTGCAACTTGTGGTTGATGAGCTGATTAAGTTTCATCGGAATTTTGAAGAGCAAACGAATGAGATGAAGACGCAGCCGTTTACGATTACGTATATGGAAGTGCCAAAGGTGTGAAGAAGGATGACTATATTAAGCCGACATGAGCGTAAGGTGGGTGTTTCATTCTCACCGCGACTTTCCTTTCGAATTGATACGAATTTAAATAAGTGATAAATTTAATGGAGTTAGATCAATTTATTTGATTGGAAGGAACCGATATGTCATCAAAAAAAGAAGATATATTAAAGGCAGCGGAGCATTTGTTTTATGAATACGGATTTAAGGGCGTTGGGATAAAGCAGATCATTCAAGAAGCGGATGTAGCCAACATGACGCTCTATAATCACTTTTCATCTAAAGAGCAACTAGTTGAAGAAGTTCTAAAACAACGGGAAAAAAGATATTGGTCTTATCTGGATCGTTTTACTGAAGAAGAGACTGTCTCGCCCTATCTTAATGCAGTAAAAGCTCATGGTATGTGGTTAGAAGAAGAGTCTTATCAAGGTGATATGTTTTTAAGAGCCATTGAAGATTATGCAGGAGCTAATAATGAAATTGAACACATTGCACGTTCTCATAAGCAGAATTTGTTAACGTATTTTACTAAGTTAGCTCAACGTGTAGAGAAAGACACGCATGAAGAAGACCTACCTCATTACTTTACGTTGTTGCTTGAAGGCACTACCTCAATGACAACTTTAATTGGAGCGAAAAAGGCTACAGAGTATGCTTTAAAAATAGCGGAGAAAATGGTTTCTTCATAGATACGCTACAGGGTTTGATGATCAAACATACTATTTAAGGGGCGAGTGGAATGAAACTTGTCCCCGGAATAGAAGGGATTTACGCTCTTCTTTGAAGATATCAACTTCTATCATTAGACAAAAGAACGAAAAAATTATTGAAGTGGAATAAAAATTATGTTAGGATCACCTGGCAAGTCAAACAACTTCATTTTTATTTAAGGGGTTCAGAATGAACACTATTTTTTTGAGATTAAGTAGAAAGGTCGTTCTATATAATATTAACGGAAGTGATCCGCCATAGTCGGTCATTTTTTAACCACTAAATAGACAGGTTGTTCTATCTAATAACGATTATTGTATGAAGTTTTACTTTTTAGGAGGTTTATTTTTTGAAGTCGGGAAAACATCAAGTCTCAATTTGTTTTTTGGGTGTCACTTGCAATATCATCAATCTTTATCCTGTGGGGAGTCTTTCTTCCTGGGAACGTG
>BAXC01000247.1 GCA_001310375.1 Bacillus sp. JCM 19041
CAGGCAAGTGAGGCAGAAAGAGATCTCATTTTAGTAGGTATACAAGGCATGATCGATCCTCCAAGAGACGAAGCAAGAACAGCGATTCAAGAATGTCGTGAAGCTGGCATTAAAACGGTTATGATTACTGGGGACCACCAAATTACTGCTGCAGCAATTGCAAAAGATTTAAAGATATTGCCTCCTGACGGTAAAGTGATGGATGGACAGACTTTATCGAAATTGACTGTTGAAGAATTGGAAGATGTTGTTGAGGAAGTTTATGTATATGCCCGTGTATCACCGGAGCATAAGTTAAAAATTGTCCAGGCTTTGCAGCGGAAAGGGCATATTGTTGCAATGACGGGTGATGGAGTCAATGACGCTCCTGCGATAAAAGCAGCTAATATTGGTATTGCGATGGGGATAACAGGAACAGATGTTGCAAAAGAAGCCTCATCACTTGTGCTTGCTGATGATAATTTCTTGACGATTAAAGAAGCAATTAAAGAAGGACGTAATATTTACGAGAACATTCGAAAGTTCATAAGGTACATGTTAGCATCTAATGTTGGTGAAATTTTAGTCATGTTGTTTGCGATGTTGCTCGGTATGCCATTGCCACTTGTTGCAATACAAATTCTATGGATCAACCTTGTAACTGATGGGTTACCTGCTGTTGCCTTGGGCATGGATCAGGCTGAAGGGGACGTTATGAAGAGGAAACCGAGAAAACCAGATGAGGGTGTCTTTGCTAGAGGGCTAGCTTGGAAGATTGTGAGTAGAGGTTTTATGATTGGTATTGTAACAATTACAGCATTTGCACTCACTTACCAAAACAACCCAGAACAACTGATATTAGCTCAAACCGTCGCATTTCTGACTCTTGTTATGGCGCAACTCATTCATGTTTTTGATTGCAGAAGTGAATATTCGATCTATCACCGAAATTTATTTGAAAATAAATATTTAGTTGGGGCGGTTATTATTTCCATCTTGCTTATGATAGCAGTTATTTACATGCCGAATCTCCAACCTGTTTTCCACACAGTGCCATTAGGATTCCATGAATGGTTACTTGTACTTGGTATGGCCGCGATTCCGACGGTTGTACTTGGTGGGTTTCAATTGTTTAGGAGACCTGAAGTAAATGAGCAAAACGTCTAAAAAACGAGAGCCCTCTGCCATTTGGCAAAGGGCTCTCGTTCTTTACGAAGTAAAAGAAATAAGGTAAAATATAAGACTTAGCTATCTTCTGTATATTACAGAGGAGATTTATCGTATAACAGGTAAAAGATTTGGTATAATGGATGATAGTAGGAAACGGTTACCAAAATGGGGGATTGAATATGACTATAAAGCTAATAAACATTGGGTTTGGCAATATCGTCTCAGCAAATCGGATTATTTCGATTGTCAGTCCGGAATCTGCGCCGATTAAGCGCATCATGCAGGAAGCACGTGACCGCAATATGCTTATTGATGCAACATATGGGAGACGGACGCGCGCTGTGATCGTAACGGATTCAGATCATGTGATATTAAGTGCTGTCCAACCAGAAACAGTCGCGCAACGTTTACATACAAAAGAAGACGCAGCGGAAGACGCTTGAAGAAAGGTAGGAGGTAGAACTTACTTGATGAAACGAGAGAAAGGGCTTTTAATCGTCTTGTCGGGTCCGCGGGAGTCGGAAAAGGAACGGTTTGTGGAGCGCTTCGTAAGCAAAATACAGCTATACAGTATTCCGTATCGGCGACAACACGTAAACCACGTGCGGGTGAAGAGCATGGGATTAATTATTTCTTTAAGACGCGTGATGAGTTTGAGCAAATGATTA
>BAXC01000248.1 GCA_001310375.1 Bacillus sp. JCM 19041
GACGAAAAAAGAGAGAAGTTAAATATCAGTAAGAGTAAATTTAAAGAATAAAGAAAATCAACGCTCCTCATTTTGAAGGCGTTGGTTTTTTACGGTCATCTAAGTTACAGTTACAAGAATAAAATACAGTGATCCAGAACGCAGACACGGAGCCACTTTAGGCTCTTTCTTGATACGAAAAAAATTTAAAAATAACTGTCTGCTTCATACATGTCTTGAAAGGCCAACATATAATAAATACTTCTTCTTCAATTTAAAACTCCTTATTACGTATATAGAAAATAACGACCAGTAAAAAAGAGCCATTTAAGGCTCTTAGTTTACGCTCAATTCAAAGTCGACTTCTTCTCCAACATCTTCCCAGTCTTCCATTGTGCTTGGAGCGCTTATCATAATACGAATAGTCTCAACGTCTTTAGGATCAGAATTCTCGAGCAAGTAGAAGATTGATCCACTTTTATTAACTGCTCCTAAAAATTCACCATCAATATGATCTGAGAACCACATATCGCTTTCGAGTTGTTCGCCAGTATTTGTTGTAATTGTTGCTTGGCTTGCGTAGAAGTTAATGTCATCATCGGATGTATTACCGACTTCCATATCAATTTGAATAATACCGGTAGTTCAAAACCAACAAATTCTAATAAATCATCAGAAAGATCAACATCTTGTATGTTTAATTGCGGAATGTCTAATGTCATCGGTCCTGTTTCAACCGTTTCAATATTATCTTGTCTAGCAACGAGAGTGAAAGAACCACCTTCGTTTTCAATTGTTTCGCCTACTTGAGTTTCCCATTTGTTATCGGATGTATCTGAGTCATTCTCTTCAGATGCTTCTTCTTCATTTGTATTATCATTGGATGTTTCCTCTGAAGCAGGAGTTTCCGCTTCAGCAGTCTCTGTAGATGCGTCATCTGAACTTCCACACGCTGCTAAAGTAATAACGCTAACAAGGCCAAGTGACAATAATAGGTGATTCTTTCTCATAATTAATTTAATGCTCCTTTTTATGTATGATATGACTAAAGTATAAAGGGTGCGCGACTATTGGTCTAGTGTTTAGGTGAAAAAAGTAAAAAATAAATAAGTTTTTCGTTGTTATATGATTTATCAATCTTATCTAAAGCACCTATACTATTTCTATAGTCCTGATTATATTCTTTTCAAAACTAATATAATAACGCTTACGTAATCACTTTTTGTACTTTCTATTACTAATGGCACAGCAGGGTAGGCCAGAAAAATAGTGAAATGCCATAGGTAACAATTAGGATAATCACATAAGAAGCGGTAGCATTCTTCATTACTTTAGAAAATGGACGGATCATTTGCTCGTTTGCGCCGATCGAGTCTAAACTACGTAACAAGGCGGTCATGATGGCGATTATTAAAAAAATGTTAAACAGTTCTCCTGCCGCAACGAGGCTTGCTGAAAAGACAGTTTGGATACCTGATACAAATGAACCTGTAAAGAATAGTCCAACAATAAATGTCATCACAATAGCTGGAACAACGACATTTTTACGCGCCAGCATTGTCAATATAATAACCAGAATTCCAACTAAATAAATCCAATGGACTGAAAGGAGATCCATATCGCACCCTTCTTTCGTTAATAGAGGCTGCGATAGTGTATGAAAAAAAAGTGAGTGTAGGTGAATATCATTGTTACTTTGTTCGCTGGACAACAATAGGAAGTAATAATCAAGTGCTCAATGAAGTCTTTATAAGAACTAAAACAAATGTGTTCAATTCAGCTTAGAATGATTGATAAT
>BAXC01000249.1 GCA_001310375.1 Bacillus sp. JCM 19041
ATCAAAGCAAAAGCGGCTTGAAAACGAACTCGAGAAAGCAAAGGTAGATCAAGTGGCGCCTGAATACGAGGTCCAATTCACAATGAAAGCAAGTGGGAAAAAAGGCAAACGTTTTTTAGAGGTGAAAGAATTACACAAAGCATTTGGTGACCGAGTTCTCTTCACCGATTCTCATTTTACGATTCAGCATGGCGAAAAAGTAGCGATTACTGGACCAAACGGCAGCGGGAAAACAACATTTTTACAAATGATTGTTGGGAAGGAACCGTTTGAAGGAGAGGTTTGGAAGTCGAGTGCGGCAACCATTGGTTACTTAACGCAGGAAGTGTTTGATCTTCCTTTAGACCAGACGCCAGAGCAACTGTTTTATCAAAAAACGTATGCAGATCGAGGACATGTCCAAAACTTAATGAAGCATCTAGGGTTTACGGCTTCTCAGTGGTCAGAACCAATTGAGCTGATGAGTATGGGGGAGCGCGTGAAATTAAAACTAATGAAGTATATCCTCGAAGAGAAAGATGTGCTTGTCTTAGATGAACCAACAAACCATCTTGACGTAGAATCAAGGGAACAACTGGAAGATACGCTTGCGCAATATGGGGGAACAATGTTGGTTGTATCCCATGATCGCTATTTTTTAGAGAAAACAACTAACACAAAACTAGTGATTGCAAAAGGACGTATCACAAAGCAGTTAGGTGAAGAACAAGCTCCAATGAAGAAAGAAGGCAATGAAGAAGCGCGGATGACGCTTGAAACAGAGCGACAAGAAGTGCTTGGGAAGCTTAGCTTTGCGAAGCCTGGAAGTAAAGAATACACGGAATTAGATACGAAATTTAATGAGCTCACAAAGCAAATTAAGTCGTTGTCTTAATGAAGCGAGTAATTACACACAAAAGAAGCTAAGGAGTTGATTGATATGGGAAAAGCGACACCATTCTTAATGTTTCAAGGTGGTAAAGCAGAAGAAGCGATGAATTATTACGTATCCATCATAGAGGATGCAGAAATAACGAGTATTGTTCGTTATGGAGCAAATGAAACAGGTGATGAAGGAACTGTGATGCAAGCGACTTTTACTGTAAAAGGACAGGAATTTATGTGTATCGACAGCAATGTGACACATCAATTTTCTTTTACCCCTGCATTCTCCATTTTTGTTACGTGTGACTCGGAAGAAGAACTAAATGAGCTTTATCATAAATTGATTGATGGCGGAGAAGCACTTATGCCAATTGGTGATTATGGCTTTAGTCAAAAGTTTGCTTGGCTAAATGATCAGTTTGGCGTATCGTGGCAACTGAATCTTCCCGCGTAACATGTAGGAATAAATAGATAAACAGGCGCTTTCCTCACTTGAGGAAAGCGCCTGTTTATTGTAGAAGTGCGAATCTACATCCCTGTTTCCACATAATAGAACGCAGTGATACTCCACGTATAGTAGTAACCAGTAACCCCGATAAACAATACCCAGATTAACCGGTGAGGCCTATATCCTTTAGCATCTCGATAGAGTAAAACATACCATATGGCCAGCATGCCAATCGGTAACCCAATAAAAAGAATGCCGCTATGAATGACCAATGGTGATAGAAACAATGTAGACAGATAGATCGAGTAGACAATCAATGTTCCAGAAAGACTAAAAAGGATTCGAGTTCGACTATTTTCCTTCTTCCATAAGTAAATACATGCCCACATTGCTGCAAACACGCCTACAATAAGAAACGTCCAAGGCATCAGATAACCAACGAATCCAGCACCGAAAATG
>BAXC01000250.1 GCA_001310375.1 Bacillus sp. JCM 19041
AAATTGATAGTGTCCTTGTACAGAGGAACAATACTGTGATATTTGAATATTATCGAAATAATAAAATGAAGGAAAAGCAACATAAAATAAATTCTGTCACAAAAAGCATCTTATCCGCACTGATTGGGATTGCGATCGACAAAGGATATATCGAAAATGTTAACACACCAATAATTAATTACTTTCCGGAATTTAATAAAGATAAAGAGAATCAGAAAATCACAATCAAGCACCTGCTGACAATGACTTCAGGGTTACATTGGCCAGGTAATAGTGGTATGATACCCAGCAAAAATTGGGTAAATTATGTACTTCAGCAGGCCATCGATAATCCTCCTGGAAATGAAATGATCTACAGTTGTGGTTCTTCACAATTGTTAAGTGCAATCTTACAAAAGACTACTGGATTAGATACAGAAGTCTTCGCCAAAAAGCATCTATTTACACCTCTAGGAATAACAGATTACAAGTGGAACCGTGATGCTCAAGGTATAGCCATTGGTGGATTCGGATTAACGATGAAAACGGTTGATATGTTAAAAATCGGTAGGTTATATTTAAAAAATGGATTATGGAAATCTAAACAAATCGTACCATATCATTGGATTGAGGAATCTACAAGCCCCAAGGTCAAAGTTGATGATGTTACTTCATACGCTTATCATTGGTGGAATATAACATCCGACAATCAAGTAGGTAGGATTTTTTTGGGGTTGGATATGAAGGACAGTATATTATTGTCGTACCTAACTATCAATTGGTAACGGTTTTCACAAGTAGTATTAAAGATGGTGCAACAAGACCTTTACAATACTTTAAGGACTATCTATTGGAAGGGTAGATTAGAAATCGATCAAAGTTTGTACACATTTTTTTGTTTTATTAAATATACAAAAGAGAATGTACAAACTTTCTTGTCTTATTTGTACATAACTTTTCGTCCTTGAACAAACAAGAAGGGGCTTATCCTTTGTTTTATGTTTTTATAAGTTTACATAATATACATTACAGGAACCAATAAAATAAAGATGGGTCTTGTCTCATTAACTTAAGTAATCTTGCGGATTGAGACAGAATAAAATAAAAGCAAATTTTTATTAATTCTTTTCTCCATATCGTAGCAATTTGGATAACGTAAGTTAAAAAAGTTCATCCCTGCTAAATTGAGGAACGAACTTTTGATTTAATGTTTGTTTAATTTTTGTAATTAATGCCATCTGATTATGTTAATGTTCTTCCTTTCTTTTAAAGTAGATCCTCTTGATTCATGGGCATTGATGATCGTAAAAAATGCGTTTTTGTCGTATCTGTCTATGGTTTTCTTTAATTGCATGATCTCCATTCTGCGGACAACGACATACAATACGTCTTTCTCTTCGCCATCATACCCCCCTTGTCCTTTTAAGCGAGTCACACCTTTTCCGAGATCCTCTGTTATTGCTTTGGTTAACTGTTCATACCTTTTTGAAACAATCATGACAGCTTTTGTGGAATCAAGCCCTTCTACTACGGCATCAATCGCTTTTGCGGCTACATAATAAGTTAAGATTGAATACATGGCGTTTTCAATTCCGAAAACAAACGCAGCCCAGGCAAAAACAAAGATGTTAAAAACTAAAACACATTCTCCTACTGTAAAAGGCAACTTTTTTGTAATAAGTAATGAGAGGATTTCAGTACCATCAAGTGCCCCTCCGTTTCGAATGACAAGTCCTACCCCAAGTCCAAGCAAAAGCCCTCCAAAAATTGTTG
>BAXC01000251.1 GCA_001310375.1 Bacillus sp. JCM 19041
GGGCATGCTTCAATTTGCCATATGGACGGCGCTTGAATTGGAAGGTTTAGGTGCTTCGTTGCAACACTATAATCCAATCGTAGACGAAATGGTAGAGGGTAAATGGGATATCCCTAAATCGTGGAAGCTCCGTGCGCAAATGCCATTTGGCAAACCAGCTCAAGACGTAGGTGAGAAAGAATTTAAACGAATTGAAGACCGCGTAAAGATTGCTAAATAAGAATAGATGTGCAAAAAAAAGAGCCAACGGCTCTTTTTATTTGACACAACCTAAATAATGGAGCGAAATGGTCAATCAACATCGCTGCGAAAGCAAATATGGCAATGTAGTAGTCGACATGTTTATCCTAATAAAGGAATGAAATAAATAACGGGTTCATCATAAGGGTGAATGTCGTTAATCAGTCGCTTCACTTCTTCCATTTGCTCAAAGTCACAAGTGAACGCCAGTTTGCATTACGTACCAGACGACAATTCACCAATTGTTCCATTCACAGGGTTAGAGCCTTTGAGGGGTCTCCAATAACCTTTCGTATATGAATGAGAGAGAACATGATCAGATCTTCCTACGTTTAAAATACCGCATGCATTTAACTTATTTCGCATTTTTTTGATCGATTCTTCTGGCAATAACACTTCTACTTTTACGCGTTGCACTGTTTCCTTTCTTTTAGAAATTAGTCATTTCAACATGTAATTGAATGGTTGGATTTGGGAAACTTGCTGGAACAAGGTCTAAGTTTTCGCTAAACCAGACTTCCACATGAGTTTTTACTAAAGTCTGAGTAGAAGAGTTAGGTGCTTCAATTATTCGTCCAATTAAGTGATAAAACACACTATAAATCCGTTTATCGTCTACTGAGAAATCGGATAGTTCTTCTTTACAAGGGTCAATGCCAAGTAATTGAAAGAAAGACATCAATTCTATTGGATAGGTGCTACAAGCTTCAACATAGTTTGTACATGATTCACAATCACAATCGTCTGTTATGAAATGGTAGTTGTTATAAAATGTTTTTGTCATAACAGGATCTACTTCTATGACCCAAGAGCCAATGTTTATTTTCACACCGTAAATCGCTCCGTCGTCTCTGATTCTTCGAAAAGGGGCAAACAATTAAATAGTATATCGTTTTATTTACCGTTAAGCGAATCAAATAGGGTGAGGGGTGTCATTGCGGCTTTTTCGTTATCTAGTTCTGGTTGGAGGGACAATCATACTAAAAGACTGGGAAACTGAGATACTCTGGGTATGTTTCAAACCTGTTCTTTAAATGAATGGATTAAATAGAAAACAATTGTCCTAATGGGTTGTGATCATACAAAATGGTTCTAGAATGCGGCTTGAATAAGCTCACAGATGCCGTTCAATTACATATTATAAATGACGCTCATTTTTTAGTGAAAGGAGGGGATTTTGTGAATAAGTGTAGTAAATGCGCAAATAAAATTTGTAGATGTGATAATATTCAGTATTTTAAACAACCTTCTCGTTTTGGATGTCCAAATTGTCCAACTGGGGCTACAGGTCCTAAGGGAGCCACCGGGGCAACCGGAGATATAGGAGCAACCGGGGCAACAGGGCCACCGGAGCCACTGGAGCCACCGGAGTAACGGGAGCCACCGGAGTAACGGGAGCGAGTGGAGATATAGGAGCAACGGGAGTAACAGGAGCAACCGGGGTAACAGGAGATACAGGAGTCACCGGGGCAACCGGAGATACAGGAGCAACCGGGGTAACAGGAG
>BAXC01000252.1 GCA_001310375.1 Bacillus sp. JCM 19041
CCTCTCTTTTACTGGGAAATAGTAAAGTATGTTGTTGAGCATAACCGCATCATATGGTTGTTTTGGTTCTATCTCGTAAAAGTCACCTTGAGCAATTTGGACATTAGCAAAATGATTGTTTTTAACGCTCGTTTACATACATCTTGATCCACTTCAATTCCGTCAAATTGAATTTTGGGGAATTTACCCGCCAATCGTTTTAAGTATCCGCCATATCCGCAACCAACATCAAGCACAGATGTAATCTTTCTTGACTTTAATACAGTGGTCACTTTTGGTAATGTTAATGTCTCTAATAAACTTGAAGTTTCAGCAACCATATCTGCCATTTCAGGACCATCTTCTTGTTCTTTTTTTGAAAGTTGATCTTTATAACTAAGCAATGTTGGAATATGTAATTCGAACATTTCTTCGAGCAATACACCTACTGATTGTTTGCTTCCCTTTGTTAAGTACTTAATCATTTTTCGTTTCGTGCGAACTTTATTTCCTCTTTTTTTGTTCTAAATGACCAATCGCTAAACCAACTTCAACCCATCTCTTTAAAAGCATTTCATCTAAATCATGGATTTTTGCTACTTTCTCAACAGCTGAACTTCGCTTAAAATGCTGAAACAAATCTAGACTATACCTAAATGAGCATGCCAAGTTTGTAGGAATGGCTCTGTTTGCTTCATCCATTTCCTCGCATTCCACACTTTTAAATATTCCCCAATCGCCATCTAGTCACCTCATCTTCTTTTTCCAAGGATAATCAGCTTCTTCTGTAAATGTCCGCTTATTCATTTTTTGTTGTAAAGACTGTTCATTTTCCGATTTAAACAAACGGATCACTTCATTAATGGAAAAAGGCCACACGCCTAAGCCCGAGATATTAAACATATATTTGCTTAATAAAGTTTTGTTTTGTATAAGGCGTTTAATAAAAAACGAACGGTTCTTTTGCCATATAGCCCCACTTCGTCCATACACAAGTCCTCCAAGGTGGGATAATCTTAGTATTGCCGACACACGTATTCTCCGCACTTGCTCATAGTATCGCAACCGGTTTGGATCATGCTGTTGATTCGCTTCATACATATCTCCAATCAATTCTCCAAGCACATCAGCATCTTGTATGGCTAAATTCATCCCTTCACCTGCCATAGGATGAACACTATGTGCGGCATCTCCTATAAGCGCAAAATGGCCTTTAACATAATGGCTTGCATGCTGCTTAATCGGGACCATTAACTGGATGTCTTTCCAACTTTGCACTTTTTGCACATAGCCATCCAACTCTGGATATAAAGAAAGATAACGTCTGTGAAACTCATCCAGAGATCGCTTCCTCATTTCCTTAAATTCACCTTTCCGGACTAAATAAACGGTGCGGACGTCATTGTTTGGTAAAGGAAATAAACCAAGAAATCGATCTTGAGTAGAGATCATCTCACCGATACTCAACTCACTTGGACCAGGAAATGATACGGTTAAGAAATCATGATTATATAACTCCCTTGGTCTAGTAGCATTAATATGAGTTCGAATTTTCGAGGAAAGTCCCTCTGCTCCAATAATATAATCAGCTTCAATTGATCGTTCTTCACCGTTCCTTTTAATGATTGCCTTATT
>BAXC01000253.1 GCA_001310375.1 Bacillus sp. JCM 19041
CAATTGGGACTGGTGACTTCTCTGATATAAACAGTGTCACTTCAAGCAAAGCTAGTACATCTGCTGAGTTTTGCGGCATTACAGCTAGTTTCGGAACATCCGCACCTAAGTCAATTGCCCTTAATAACCGTGCAGTCATGACTTCCTTTGTTGGAGTCTCCGCAAATTCATGATTTGATACGATAACATAACATCCACACATATGCGCAGTAGCAATTAATTCGCGAACGTCCGCCTCTGCTTTGGTCAACTCTATATCAATGTACTCCACAAGACGAGATTGAACAACCGCTCTCAAAAGAGAAACGTACAGTTCATCCGTTAGTTGTTTCTGTCCACCTTCTTCTTCACTTCTGAACGTAAAAATAAGTGGTTTATCTTTAATTGCTTTTCTGACCTGTGACAAAGTGTCCAAGACTTGATCGACTTGCTCACATTCTTTAAGAAAATCGACACGCCATTCCACAATATCAAATGCTTCTGTCGGTAATTGATCAATCTCCGATAACAACTCTTTAAGGTTCTCACCTACAATAGGGATACAGATTTTAGGTTTGCCACAGCCTAGTTTAACGCCTCTAGCTTCAAGTACTTTTCTTGATTGATTCACTTTCATACCATCATACCTTCCTTCAATCCTGTCGGGTTTTCTTGTTTTTATCTTACACTAAAGTGACAAAGTTTGCCTAAACAAAAACAAACCCGCTTTGAAAAATCAAAGCGGGTTTGTATTATTCCGGTGTGGCTTCAATAATCAATCGATCTTCATTTCCACATACACATTGTTTAAAGCCTGTCTCATATTCTCCATTTTCATTTTGCTTGCCCCGTAAAATATACTTTTCCCCGCATAAAGGGCAACGAATGACAATTCGATAACGATTAGCTGTTGTCATACAAAAATCCTCCTTTAGAACATTCTGCCTTACTAGCTCTAGATGTTTAATCTGCTAGCCTTTTTTAATTTCCAGATCGCTAATAACCATAAAGCAACCATAAAAGGAACCATGCAAATAAAAAGTAGTGCCCAAAATCCATTAAGATAAAATCATAACTACCATGCAGCAACATAGGAAGAGATGCAGATAAAAGCAGAAAAGCCATTTTTTCTTTTTTGGTTATATTTAGCTTGTCCAATATAATACCCCATAACAATTCCATAAACAGCATGTGCCGTCGTTGGCATTAAAGCACGGGGAATCATATTTTCTAACCCATATGCAACCATATAAAGCGCGTTCTCAACAGTCGCAAAACCAAAAGAAATGGAAACGCCAAATAAAATTCCATCACTCGGCCGCTTTAGCTGCCCGTGCTGATACGCAAATACAAACAGCATCAGCCATTTTAACCCTTCTTCAATCAATCCGTAAAGCACAAAGGCTTTTGTAAAAGATTGCGTAAATACCGCTTCCTCCGTAAACGCAAACTGAATAACGGAAATTGGCACAACAAGTAGCGCACCAATAATAAAAATCCTAAGCACTAAATACATAGCAGACTTGCTAAAGGAATCACGTAAATAGACGTACGAGAATAATGCCATAGCTGGAGCTAAAGCTGCAATAATTAAAGAAAACA
>BAXC01000255.1 GCA_001310375.1 Bacillus sp. JCM 19041
GCAAATCCGCTATAAGATCTTCACCATGCTCGATTCCGACAGAAAATCGTAGCAAACAATTATCTACACCGTTTGCCATTCGCACCTTCTCTGGAATATCCGCATGGGTTTGAGTAGCTGGGTACGTCATCAGGCTTTCGACACCACCTAAGCTCTCTGCAAAAGAGATAAGCTTCAAATTTTGCAAGATTGGATTAATCACTTTTCTTCTTTAACACGAATGATAGCATTCCTCCACGTCCAGGATAGAGCACCTCGCAAACAGCCTCTTCATCTTCCAAAGCCTTTACCACTTGTTTGGCATTTTCTTCGTGCTTGGCCATCCTTAGTGCTAACGTCTTCATACCCCGTATTAACAACCAAGAATCAAAAGCACTTAAAATACCTCCTGCGCCATTATGATAATAAGCTAACTGATCACATAATGCCGTCCCATTAGCAACGATTAATCCAGCTACAACATCATTGTGGCCACCAAGGTACTTCGTGGCTGAATGGATAACTACATCAGCCCCTTCCACTAAAGGCTTCTGTAATAGCGGCGTCAGAAACGTATTGTCAACGATTAAAAGCAATTGATGATCCCTCGCCAAATGTGCAAGTTCTTTAATAGGCGCCTCTTGCATTAAAGGATTCGTTGGGGTTTCTATAAATATCGCTTTTGTTTTACTCGTAATCGATTTATTGACGGCCTCAACATCTCTTGGGTCTACGTATTCAAAAGTTAATCCCCATCTTTTCCAACCCCCTTCGAATAATCGATATGTACCTCCATAAAGATCTTTTGAACAAATAATATGGTCCCCTTGCTCAAATAATGAAAAAACAATTTGAACAGCAGCCATCCCAGAACTAGTCGCAAAGCCTCGCTCACCACATTCAAGCTCTGCAATTGCTGCTTCTAATACTTCTCGAGTCGGATTACCAGTGCGGGCATAATCATAACCAGTTGACTCACCTATTCCCGTGTGACGATAAGCTGTTGAAAAATAGACAGGTGTGTTTACAGCTCCTGTAGTATCAGTACGTCGATTTCCGATTTGCGCCAAAATAGATGCTTCATGTTTTTGCATATAAGTGTCCTCCCTTTTCCGACTATCTGTACGAATCTGTTCGTTTTTTACTGTTGACTGACAATTGACTTTACGAAAAATAAAAAAAACCTTCTTCAAGATTAGAAGAAGGGTATATGCATGCTCCTCTTATCTTGCAGTTAATCTGCTGGATTTAGCACCTTGCCAATAAGATCAGCTGGTTGCTGAGGCTTCGCAGGGCCATTTCCCTCCGCCTCTCTTGATAAGAATTATTCGATTAGGTGAATCATTGCAACAACTTTACCGTAATTTCAAAAATTACGCAACCATTATTATTTAATTCATTTTCTTTCGTCTTCTAACACATCTAAAACTCTTTTTAATTCAATCGCAGAAAATTGTCCAGGGGCAGATGGTTTTTTGCCAGCAGCAAATGTCATTGCCGACCAAAACACTTCCGCTC
>BAXC01000256.1 GCA_001310375.1 Bacillus sp. JCM 19041
GCATTGCATTGTGATAAGTTAACATTTGTGCAACCTTTTACAGGTGAAGAATTGACGATCATTTCTGATTTGCCGCAACAGTGGGCGATTTACATGAATGAAATGAAACTAATTATTTGAGCAATCACTTAAAAAGAAAGGTAAGATTATCATAGTTGCTTGTAGAAATTTGTGATAAACTATTAGTACCTGATAATAAAATGGAGGAGAATGAAAATGAAATCAATTGATTTATCGAACCGTACATATGTTGTAATGGGTGTTGCCAATAAAAGGAGTATAGCTTGGGCGATTGCTCGTTCTCTAGCTGAAGCGGGAGCCAAACTAGTTTTTACATATGCAGGGGAACGATTAGAGAAGAATGTTCGTTCATTAGCTGATACGCTAGAAGGAGAACATCTTGTTCTTCCTTGTGATATTAGCGATGATAAGGAAATCGAAGCAACGTTTGCAGAGATTAAAAATCTTGTTGGTACAATTAATGGATTAGCTCATTGTATTGCGTTTGCTAATAAGGAAGAACTAGAAGGGGAGTATTTAAACGTTACTCGTGAAGGTTATTTGCTTGCTCAAAATGTAAGTGCTTATTCCCTGACGGCAGTTGCTAAAGCGGCCCGCCCGTTAATGACTGATGGAGGAAGTATCATTACGATGACTTATTTAGGTGGTGAGCGAGTCGTAAAGAATTATAATGTCATGGGTGTAGCAAAAGCAGCACTTGATGCAAGTGTAAAATATTTGGCTAACGATTTAGGGAAAGACGGCATTCGCGTCAATGCGATTTCGGCCGGTCCAATTCGCACGCTAGCGGCTAAGGGATAGTGGATTCAATGACGTGTTAAAAGAGATTGAAGAGCGAGCTCCTTTAAGAAAAACAACAACTCAAGAAGAAGTAGGCGATACAGCTCTGTTTTTAGCTAGTGATTTAGCTCGTGGAATCACTGGAGAAGTGTTACATGTAGATGGCGGCTACAATATTTTATCGCTTTCCTAATAAAGAAGAAAAGTTACCTCAAAGCATATATCTTGCTTTGAGGTAACTTTTTTTGTGACGGTTGTCAACCTAAGTGCAAGAGCTCATGAGTAAACGTTCGTGTGTGGTTTTCCAGATTAAATATTTTTGTGGTCGATTATTGATGAATTGAAGAGCGTTAGCGAGTAGGTCTGTCGCTTTTTGGGAAATTTCACGCAGCAAGCCATTGGCGTTTTCATTGCTGTTTCGCTGCCAAGACGAGTAAGGATCATAATCATTATTTAATACATAGGACAATGGGTCCGTGCATAATCTTTTACAAAAGAGAAAGGAGTTTTTTCCCTCATGGTAACTCCATTTGAATGGGCATTACTTGCATTTGCAACCTGCCGTTTTACACGTCTGCTTGTTTGGGATGAGATTATGTCATGGATTAGAACGCCTTTTATTGAAGAAATAGAATCCTACGATGAAGATG
>BAXC01000257.1 GCA_001310375.1 Bacillus sp. JCM 19041
TTGAAGGGCGATTTTCAGCAGTTTGTTTCACAACCGCCCTTCAAGTAAAATCTTTATTTAATCAAGCGGTTGTAATTGGCGAACAAGAAAAGTTAATCAACCGATTCTCTAAAGGGACACTCGCTGTTGCTGTAGGTAAGGTTACTGCGGAAAGTTTATTGGAAGAGGGAGTTCATCAAGTGATTGTCCCTGAAAAAGAGCGGATGGGTGCAATGATGGTAGAACTAGCTCGTTATGTAAAATCGAAGAGAGAGTCGTAAAAAACAGCCAGAGTCCAATTGGACTTTGGCTGTTAATATGCCTAAATGGTAGTAGATATTTTCATTACTGCTCAGGCTTCTCTTGTGGCTTTTGCTCTTTTTTAGATTTTTGTTCTTTTCGTTTTTTCTTTTCTTCTTGTTTTAAACGTTTCTTTTCTTCTTTTTCATGTTGGTTTTTAAATTGGCGTAGCTCGGCAATTTCGCGAAGAAGGCGTCGACGTTTTACTTCTTCTTTCATTCCTTCCTGACGTAAGGCTTTGAAAAGTGATATAACCATCAGTACCATAACAATGGAAAACGGGAAAGCGACAACGATCATCGTATTTTGCAATCCTTGCAAACCACCACTATAAAGAAGAACGGCTGCAGTGGAGGACATTAACACGCCCCAGACAATTTTAATTCTGTTTGGTGGATTTAATGAACCGTTTGTTGATTGACTACCAAGTACATGAGTAGCGGAATCAGCAGAAGTAATAAAGAAAACGGCAATCAGAAAAATTGTCACGTATGAAGAAATTGTACTAAATGGCATCGTCTGCAATACACCAAATAAGGCTTCTTCTTCTGCAAGTGCTGAGATAGTAGCGATTCCTGATGATTCAGCAGAAATTGCAGTTCCTCCTAAAAATGAAAACCAGACAAAACCAACCAATGGTGGTACAAGCAAGACGCCAATGACAAACTCTCTTAATGTTCGACCTCGTGAAACACGGGCGATAAATGTTCCTACATAAGGGGACCAAGCCATCCACCATGCCCAATAAAACAATGTCCAAGCATTAATCCATTCACGTTGCTCTATACTATTCGGTGCAATTGTAAAACTTAATTCAGGCAGAGATTGAATATATTGACCAAGTGTATTAGTAAATAAATTCAAAGAATAGAGTGAAGCGCCAAATATCATAAAGAAAAGAAGCATTAAAAAAACGAGAACCATGTTCATTTTGCTTAATATCCGAATTCCTTTATCGATTCCGGTACTTGCAGATAGTAAAAATAAAATCGTTATGATGACAATAATCGTTAGCTGAAGTCCAAAGCTATTAGGAAGGTCGGTTAAAAATGATATTCCACCATTCATCTGGGCTGCGCCAAAACCTAGTGTTGTGG
>BAXC01000258.1 GCA_001310375.1 Bacillus sp. JCM 19041
CCCCGAAAGTTAGAGTAGAAAATCTAACTTTCGGGGGTTTTTATGACCAAATATAGTAAAGAATTTAAAATGAAATTAGTTAGCGAGTATTTATATGGAAATCTTGGATATAAATCATTAGCGAAGAAATACAATATGCCCTCTCAAACACCCCTGCAGGATTGGGTAAGAACCTATAAAACAAAAGGGGTAGAAGGATTAAAGCGAAGAAAAATGAAGGAAGCATATTCTGTTCAATTTAAAATGGATACGATACAATTTATGAGAGAGACAGGTGCTTCTTTTCAGGAAACGGCTAAACAATTTAAATTGAATCATCCTCCATTAATCCACCGTTGGATGAAAACATTTAATGAAAAAGGAATAGAAGGCCTGAAACCTAAATTAAAGGGGCGACCTTCTATGTCTAAAAAATCTAATAAACCAAAGAAAAAAAAAGAGAATGTGTTAACGCGTGAAGAAGAGCTAGAACGTGAGAATGAATTATTGCGACTAGAAAATGCCTATTTAAAAAAGCTGAAAGCTTTTCGGGAGAATCGGAATGCCTTCCACGAAAAGTACAAGCACAAGTGGCATTCGAACTCAAAGAAGAAGGATTCCGATTAAAAAATATTCTCCTGGTCCTAGGTATTCCAGAAGCAACCTATCATTATCATGTTAAAAATATCGGGAAAGAAGATTCGGCTAAAGAACTAAAAGAAATCATTACTGATTTGTTTAAGAAATTCCATCAACGCTATGGATATAAACGCATCACGAAAGAATTAAAGAAACTAGGTCATTGTGTAAATCATAAAAAAGTGTATCGACTAATGAAGGAACTAGGATTAAGGTGTGTAAAGTTTATGAGAAAGTCTCGTAAATACAATTCTTATAAAGGTAAGGTTGGAAAGATAGCGAAGAACCGACTGTCTCGCCATTTTAGTACGCCTATTCCTCTTCAGAAATTAGTAACTGACATAACAGAATTCAAATGTCTCAAAGAAGAAAAATTGTATTTAAATCCAATTCTTGATCTATATAACGGTGAAATTATCGCTTTTGGCATCCAAAAACGTCCGACATTAGATCTTGTCATGGAACCTTTAAATAAAACGATAGAGATTATAGAAACACAGGCAACGTATCGCACTACAATCCATTCCGATCAAGGCTGGCATTATCAGCACAACCAATGGGTAAAGACATTAAAAGAAAGGAAAGTATTCCAAAGCATGTCACGTAAAGCAACCTGTGCAGACAATGCTTCAATGGAGAATTTCTTTGGTATTTTGAAGCAAGAAATGTATTA
>BAXC01000259.1 GCA_001310375.1 Bacillus sp. JCM 19041
AGAGTGACCCAGTAAAATGAGACAAGGAAAAACACCCCTGTATCGTAATTAGTTATTAACTAATCGATAGGTATGGAGGGTGTTTTTTATGTCAAAGAAGATTCATTACCCAGCTGAACTCAAAATAAAAGCGATTAAAATGAAACAGGATGGATTTACGAACTCTGAAATTATGCGCGAATTAGGAATTAAGAATGTTTCACAAATAAAGACTTGGATGCGTTGGCATCGCAACGGTGAAACCTATCGGTTTAATCAACCCATAGGCAAACAGTACAGCTACGGGAAAGGTTCAGAAGAACAGGATGAATTAGAAATAGAGCGCAACAGGAATAAACATCTTCAAATGCAACTCGATATTTTAAAAAAGTTGATAGAAATAGAAAGGAGTTGGTTCCGCAAGTAGTGATTGAGTTGGTTGAGGCATTGAAGAAAACATATAAGATAACGGACATCCTTCAGGTCTTAGAAATACCCAAATCTACATTTTATCGTTGGAGAAATAAATACACTGATTGGGGTCCGAGTCAATTGGAACAGCGAATCATCAATCTTTGTGAAGAGACAAAGTACCACTATGGTCATAGGAAGGTTAAAGCTCTTTTAAAGCAACGTTTTGACGTACAGGTTAATCGTAAAACGGTACAAATGATTATGCAGAAGTTCCACCTACAATGCCAGATTAAAGTGAAAAGACAAAAACACATCAATGGGGAAAGCAATATTATTGTAACTAACATCCTTAACCGAAACTTCAAGGCAAATGGACCAAATGAAAAGTGGGTAACGGATATTACATACCTGCCTTATGGCTCCTTTATGCTTTATGTTTCGACCATAATGGATTTATATAATAACGAGATCGTCGCTTATACCATAAGTCCAGTACAAAATACGGAGTTTGTGTTACGCACATTAAAAGAGGCGATAGAAAAAAGAAGACCTGAAAAGATTCTATTGCATAGCGATCAAGGGTCGGTCTATACATCCTATGCGTATCAACACTTTGCTAAAGAAAAAGGCATTACCACAAGCATGTCCCGTAAGGGAAACTGCCATGATAATGCCGTAATCGAATCCTTTCACTCCTCGCTAAAGTCGGAAGGATTCAAAGACCAAAGAAGATCTTCTATTACTAATAGTAAAGTAATTGATAAGGTGAATCAATACATGTGTTACTATAACGAAAAAAGAATACAGGCAAAACTAAACTACCTGGCTCCAATTAATTATGGTCGCCAGGCAGCATAGGTGTTTTTTCTAAGTCCCATTCTTGAGGTCAGTTCAA
>BAXC01000260.1 GCA_001310375.1 Bacillus sp. JCM 19041
GCACTGTTTTTTGAAAGGAATTTGTGTCACCGTAAGCCATGATAAGTTATAATGTTTTTTGTTGAGAGATATTGTGATTAGAAGATGTTTTATAATAGAACCAGCATTGATTTAATACTTTAAGCTGGTGGCGATTTTTATCAGCATATGCTTTTCGCAATTGTTTTTTTAACCATGTTGGCACAGTGATCGCTCCCTTCATTTTTAGGTAGTATATGCTTGGTGGTTTGTCACTGTTGAATGTTTTTTAAAGGGTGAGATAATGATTGATCAACAACTGCAACAATTGACTGAAGAGATTTCCAGTAAATACTTTCAGCGGCCATTTTTGCATAAAGCTACTTTTAATAAACGACTGAGAACAACAGGTGGCAGATATTTGCTTCAGAGTCACAATATCGAATTAAACTACAGCCAGTATGAGCGATTTGGAAAAGATGAATTAATTGGCATTATTAAGCATGAGCTATGCCATTACCATCTTCATCTAGAGGGGAAAGGATACCAACATCGTGATGCTGACTTTAAACAGCTTTTGAAAAAAGTCGGGGCGCCGAGATTTTGTCAGGCCGTTAAGCAGAGCGTATCTATTTGTGAATATCGTTGCATGAAATGTGGTCTTATCTATAGTAGAAAAAGAAAAATAAACACTGAGAAATTCGTGTGTGGTAAATGCAAAGGAAAACTTAAATTTTTTTCAAAGAAAGTCTTGCGTTGATCAATATGGCTATGATATATTATAGAAGTCGCTAAGAGGGGACAAGAGATTTATACATATTCCACAGTAGCTCAGTGGTAGAGCTATCGGCTGTTAACCGATCGGTCGCAGGTTCGAATCCTGCCTGTGGAGCCATGGAGAAGTACCCAAGTGGCTGAAGGGGCTCCCCTGCTAAGGGAGTAGGTCGTGTAAGCGGCGCGAGGGTTCAAATCCCTCCTTCTCCGCCAGTTACGGCCCGTTGGTCAAGTGGTTAAGACACCGCCCTTTCACGGCGGTATCACGGGTTCGAATCCGTACGGGTCACCATTGATTTTAAAAAGTAATATCATCCCTTTCTAAAGTTTTACTTGGAGGATTAGCTCAGCTGGGAGAGCATCTGCCTTACAAGCAGAGGGTCGGCGGTTCGAGCCCGTCATCCTCCACCATAAAAATGGTCCGGTAGTTCAGTTGGTTAGAATGCCTGCCTGTCACGCAGGAGGTCGCGGGTTCGAGTCCCCC
>BAXC01000261.1 GCA_001310375.1 Bacillus sp. JCM 19041
CCTGGATTTCTTCTAATTCAATTGCTAGTGGCTCAAGGAAACAAGACATTCATTCGTAGTATAATTAATTGTGACTTTTACTACCTCGTATCCATTATGAAACCTTGAATCAAATCCGGGATCGTCAATGATATCTCCAGCCACAGTCGAATGTCAGATTCAATCGTTTTTGTTAACACTTCCGACATTGTGGAATTTTGGTTCACTGATGAAACAAATAAGATCAATGTGATCTGCATAACTTCTACCTCCGTCCGGTTAGACCCTACATTCTAAAATTATTGACAATCGTAGCTTTAGTTTATAATAAACGGAAGTTCATTAGTAGGGACAGCTTCATTACGCACCTATATTCTTACGACCTTTCAAAAAAAGAATCCCAGTGAAACCTGGAATTCTTCGAGTGATATTTCGTTCATATACTGCTATTTATCTCGGTTCAGATTCCTCAACCGATCCATCGCTATAAACGTCGTAAAAACCAACAGTACCGCTACCTCCACCGTCAATCAAATCTTGACTTGACGCTCGCAGTGAATAAAAGGTATTTCCGTCCGAATCTTCGTGAAGAATGCCATCACCGCTGAAAATGAGGTCATCGTTATTTAATTCTTCTTCAGCGAAAGTAATTGCGTCTTCAACGGTAAAGCTTACCCGATCTTCCCCAATCAATTCAGTCCATGTGTGAACACCCACTACACCATCCACTTCTAGATCATAATCTTGCTGAAACTGACGAATCTGTTGCTCAGTTTCATTCCCAAAAATGCCGTCTCGATCTGTTTCATAACCAAAGTGACTGAGCTTCACTTGAACCAACTCTACCTCCACACTTACACTACCATTCTTTAAAGTAGGCTGATGTTCAGGCGCAACAGCTAAAATCGGTTCAAGTTCCGGGGGGATTTCCGACATCTGAACCATTTCCTTGGCCGAGGCCTCTGTTGCTTGAAGGTGAATTGGAGCAGCCGTCAACGCAATTGCCGGGACAATCATTAACCATTTCTTCTTCATGCACAATCTCCTCCTCAAATAATCGTTTCCCTTCTCCGATACCACCCACCGATCATCTAAAACGTCCTTTTAGCCAATTTATCGATTTTTACATCTAATCCAACATTTTTTGTTTTTGCATGGATGCAAGCGCTACGACCTGCTTTTTGCAAAAAATACGAAAAGAGAGCGCTCGCTCGGTACCGA
>BAXC01000262.1 GCA_001310375.1 Bacillus sp. JCM 19041
AGAATGAAGGTTGAATCAGTTTGGCGACAAAAGACCCTTGCCGAAACTTTTACCAAGTAATCAGTAATCTCTCGATCAAGATTATTAATAGCTAACTCATATTGTAAAGCTAGATCAGCATCTTTTTTCTCGCCAGTCTCCATATAACGAATGGCTTGCTTTAAGCCTCGCTTTGAGTAATCAGCCATATGAATGACTTCTTGTTTAGCTTGCCCTAATGCTATTGCTGGTGAGTTCCCGATAAAAATTGGATCCAAATGCTTTGGCTTGTAATCCAAATCCAACTCGTCCCCAGGTACAAGTTTTGTAACGATATAGCAAGTACTGCTATAAAAGGGAATTGAATAATGACGTTTGCCACATTGTAAACACCGTGTGCAGATGCAATTTGCATAGATGGATTTAAATTAAATTGTACTGCCAAGTACTCAATAAATGTAACAAATAACGGAAATGCAATCATAACAAGGATTGCACCGATCACATTAAACACAACATGTGTTAACGCCGCTCTACGCGCCGCAACCGTTGCTCCAATCGCTACTAAAACCGCTGTAAGTGTTGTTCCGATATTATCACCAATAAGTACCGGTAATGCCGCCTGTAGTTCCATGGCACCTTGTTCATACAGTTGCTGAACCAATCCAATTGCTGCAGTTGAACTTTGTAAAGCAACTGCTAGAATGATTCCAACAACAACCCCTAATAAAGGATTATCACTCATACGTGCAGTGAAATCAACAAATGGCTCCCATCCACTAAGTGGACGCAAACTGCTGCCCATAAGTCTAGACCATAGAAAAGCCCACCAAAACCAAAAATGACTTGGCCAACAGAGTTTATTTTTTTCTTTTTAAAGAAGAAAATTAAAAAGGCACCGACTGCCATAATTGGCAGGCTATATTCCTTAATCGGTAAGCCAATTATAAAGGCTGTTGTTGTTGTTCCGATATTTGCTCCCATGATAACCGCAATCGCTTGCCTAAGCTTCATAAAGCCTGCGTTTACCAACCCAATCGTTAATACAGTTGTCGCAGTACTGCTTTGAAGCAAAATAGTAACAACAATACCGGAAATTAACCCCATAAAAGGATTTGATGTATATTTGTCTAATAAATCCCGTAATCGGTCACCTGCTGTTTTTGGAGCCCGTCTCCCATATATTTAACGGAAAACAGG
>BAXC01000263.1 GCA_001310375.1 Bacillus sp. JCM 19041
CGTACACCATCATGCATCAACAGGACAAATTCTCGGAACTCTCCGAGGATTGGATTGGAAATAATCACTTGGTTTCCAGTGTTTGTCGGTTGGCGTGTAACGGGATCAAGATAGACGGACCTTTCGGTTCGGCAATGAAGATGCCAAATGCCCCGTGATGACGGTGGTTTCGTACATCGGCCATGTCCCATAGGTTGCAGGACCCTACATCTGTGTCAACATACCAGCGGTAGGTGATGCACTCCCCGGGCCCGATCGTTTGATCAGGATTAAAGCCGACCGTCGCTCCGTCTGACCCTTGCACATCATATACCAACAATTGCGGATGCATGGAAATCCGCAGCGATGGCGGGAACGGCGCTTCGACCGGTACAAACGGATAACCATGGATCAAATCACTGTGATAGTTCGGATCGAGTGTATTGTGTAACGTCACTTCGATACAATCGCCAACATTGCCGCGCAGGATCAACGGTTCCGGATTGAGCTCGCCGCATCGAATCGCTTCTACATCTTGCGCCAACGCAAAAACAATGCCGCACGGATCGTGATCTCCGTCCTTGTTGTAGACAATATCAGTTTGCAAAGCGACGACCTCGTATGCCGCACGGGCGCACCTGGTGGACCCGGATGTCCTGGGTCGGTTGCCATCGGCGGTTTTTCACCTGTTGCGCATGGAAGCGGTTCTTTTCTTTCAGGCGGACATGCTCGATCCGGCAGCGGCAGAAGATCCGGAACTTCTCCTTTAAAGGAGCGGATCAGCCCCAGTTTCCAAGCCAGAGGTCGTCAATCGACCCGTAATGGTACAGCATATCAAAATCGCCGTCCCCTTCAATGGCAAATTCCGCTGTAAAAGCTTCCGAAATCCCAATATGCTGCTGTTGTACGAGTTCGGAATCCAAGTCACCCCGTTCCTGATGCCAGCGTTGCCGGTGTAAATTGAAGCTGTGTGATTCTTCGTGGGCGCCTTGAAGCAGACGTATCCGGACCGGATCGCCGTTATACGTTTCAAGAATTGGCGTCACCGGATCTCCGTGGACATAGGAACTGAACACATATGCTGGATCACAGTTAGGTTTAGCCAACCGGAATTGCAGCGGTTCGTTTTTGTAGTTAATGCCCATCACGCCGGGATCTTCATGCGAGCCTGGGAAAGGCGGTGGATTCAGCGGGCAGCC
>BAXC01000264.1 GCA_001310375.1 Bacillus sp. JCM 19041
CTCTTTTAGTCTTTCTCATACTGATTCTGGCACCAAGGTTAGAGGTGAATCGCTAATGTCAATGTTTCTTGGTTTGTTTCTTATTGTTGGCGTAATAATTGTATTTCTATTACTAGCAATAGTCGCATCAAAATTGTTACAAAAGTGGCACATTACCTATTACATTATTGGCTTGTTTCTTTTTCTCCTAATATTAAGCCCAATTATTTATCACGTTATATCAATTGATTATAAAGACGAAAAGAGTCTTTACCCAGAATCCTATTCTCAATTCACAGCAGAATTCGAACAATTGCAGAACAACTCACCACTAGAGCTAGATCTGACTATGCTAAGAGATGAAAAGACAATTCAACTATCGAATTTTAAGCATTTGACAATATCAACAAACAATTACGATCATCAATTGATTTACTTAGAGAAACGAAAAGATTTAGATAATGAAATGAGAATTTGGCAATATCATGCAGATAAACAATTCAACTTAAATGATATGAATGTAGATGAAGGAGATGATGAATTGATCTTAGAATTATCTACAGACTACCAGGAACGTATTCCACTTTCTTTGTTTAAACAGCCTTTTGTAACAGCGGTGATGAGAGGGGAATATCATGGTGAGGTGACAACAGAGGCTACAACGAAGACAGTGAGTACAGAAATTAGCAGTCGTGATGAAGCGCTTTATAATGGTGGTGTGTACATTCAAATCCCCGTTAATGTGACAGTTGACGTATGGGAGATTATAAATCGATAGTGAATAAGAATTAGAATTGTTTCCCGCATATCAAAGGAATTTGCGTTATAATGGAAGGGATTCATTCGAATATATTGTGAAAGAGAGTGACACGAACATGGGGCGCAAATGGAATAATATTAAAGAAAAAAAAGCGTCAAAGGACGCAAATACAAGTCGGATTTATGCTAAATTCGGACGTGAAATTTACGTAGCAGCAAAACAAGGAGAACCTGATCCTGAAGCCAATCAAGCATTAAAAGTTGTACTTGAACGAGCGAAAACATACAATGTGCCAAAAGCATAATTGATCGTGCAATTGAAAAAGCAAAAGGCGGATCAGAAGAAAACTATGATGAATTGCGTTACGAGGGATTTGGACCTAATGGATCAATGGTTATTGTTGATGCATTAACGAATAATGTGAACCGAACAGCTTCA
>BAXC01000265.1 GCA_001310375.1 Bacillus sp. JCM 19041
ATGTTACTTTAAGCTTTTAAAGCTCCGTTTGCTTTATGATATTCCCCAATAAAGCCACTGATTGAACTCATGGGTGTCATGATTTGGAATGCATAAATCACAAAAGCAATTAATGTGCTAAATGATAAAGTTCCTGTTGAAATTCTATATGTTCCATACCCTATAACTATCAATAAACCCATAATAAGTAGAAAGTTAACCAAAGGAGCTACCACCGCAAACATTTTACTTTCAAATAAGTTAGCAGCGTACAGCTTATCTATACACTTATATATCAATTTTTTTTCATGCTTTTCAGCAGTAGATGATTTAACCATTTTTATATTTTTAAAAGTTTCTTGTGTTCTCGAAATGAAAACAGAAGTTTCTTTTTGTTGTCTATCACCGGTATTTTCCATCCTTCTCATAAGAGGAAATATAATTCCAAATATAAACGGAGCAATTATTAATATAATAACTGTTAGTTCCAATCTAAAATAATTGTTAAAGCTAGCGCACCAATTATCATGATTACACCCGTAACTACTTTAGGGATGTGATGCGTTATCAATGCCTTTATAATTTCTGTATCGTTAACTATCCTACTAGACAATTCCCCGCTATGATGATCATCAAAAAAACCAACCTTAAAATATATAACTTTATTATATATGTTTTTTTGCAAGTCACGGATCACCATGTTACCAAACTTAGATATTATGTACTCATTGACTGCTTCAATAATAGACTTTGTTATCAGGAAGAGAACCAGACCGCCAATCATCCATAAGCTTATTTCATTTGCTGTAAATTCATCTACAACATCTTTTATTAAAAGTGGAAACAACAAAGCAGCTGCTGTAAATAAACTGGATACAATTGCAATTGTAATGAGAAGTATTTTCTTTTTTTTATCGTTGATTGCTAATCGAAATATCTTATAAGCATTCACTTATGATTCACCCCATTAAATTAAGACAATAAAGCTTGAAAATTCAAACTTTATTGTCTTTTCACGGAAAATAATTATTAAAAATTCTTAACAGAAAAAGAAACTCATAGTGCTTTGCGTCTTGCAATTTATGCTTCTATTGGAAGCTCTTTTTAATTGTACGTCCTTTGATACAAATTCTTTTTGCAACGATAATACCTTGTTCATCAATAATTCCCTCTTTCTTTTGTATTTTT
>BAXC01000266.1 GCA_001310375.1 Bacillus sp. JCM 19041
GAGTCCTCATCTAAAGAGAGATCAGAATCTTGTTCAGTAGGGTCGTTGTCCTCTGAAGCCTCATCATCAAGAGAAACATCCTCATCTAAAGAGGAATCAGAATCTTGATCATTAGAATCATTGTCTTCTGAAGCTTCGTCCTCAAGAGAAGAGTCCTCATCTAAAGAGAGATCAGAATCATGTTCAGTAGAGTCATTGACCTCTGAAGCCTCATCATCAAGGGAAACATCCTCATCTAAAGGGGAATCAGAATCTTGATCATTAGAATCATTGACCTCTGAAGTTTCGTCCTCAAGAGAAACTTCTTTATCTAAAGAGGAATCAGAGTCTTGATCATTAGAATCGTTGTCTTTTGAAGTTTCGTCCTCAAGAGAAGCATCTTCATCTAAAGAGGAGTTAGAATCTTCATTTTGATCAATAAAAGCTGAAAAAGAAAACGAACGGCTCATTGCTTGAATGCTTTGTTTTTCTTTTGATAAGGTAACATATTGTGCGGAGACCCAACCGGTCTGTGAGCCAATAGTTACTTGATACCAATCATTTTGCTTTTGATTAATAGTTAGTTCTTGGCCTTTGTTCAACGTTGTAACAATTCTATCTGAAGTACTAGGACCGGTTCGTAAATTTAAACGTGCTGTTGTCATACCAGATTTATTGACTGTTTCAGCCTTACTCGAGGCCTTATCCGTATTGCTTGTTAAGTTAATAAAGTCAGCAGACACCCACCCCGTACGAGAGCCAGCTTTGACTTGATACCAGTTGCCGTCTTTTTTAAGGAGCTCAAGCTTTTGCCCAACTGGCAAGGTCGTGACAATCCGGTGGTTCGTGCCAGCGCCAGTGCGCAGGTTTAAGCGCGCAGTGGTCGTGGCAGAGCCGATGGAAGGAGATTGGCCAACGTTGTTTCCGCCATTGCCATCCATCTGAATGAAATCAGAGGAAACCCACCCCGTACGAGAGCCAGCTTTGACTTGATACCAATTGCCGTCTTTTTTAAGAAGTTCGAGCTTTTGTCCAACAGGCAAGGTCGTGACAATCCGGATGGTTTGTGCCAGCGCCAGTACGTAAGTTTAAACGAGCAGTGGTCGTGGCAGAGCCGATGGAAGGAGATTGCCCAACGTT
>BAXC01000267.1 GCA_001310375.1 Bacillus sp. JCM 19041
CATCATTAGCAATAATGAAGTGGAATCTACTGGTAATAGCAAATATTTGTTCCAGAAAGGTGTATCTTTTAATAGTGTTAGTTTCGAGTATAAAGATAAATCGATTCTAAATAATATTAATTTCAAGCTACAACGGGGTGAAACATTAACAATCGTCGGACCGTCAGGTTCTGGAAAAACAACTTTAATCAATCTTTTAGAGAAATTTTATAATCCGGCAAAGGGAACAATAACGATAGACGATACTAACATTAATCAACTGGACACTACCGAGCTTCGGAAGAATATTGGTATCGTAAGTCAAGGCTCCACTTTAATTAGCGGTACTATTTTAGATAATTTGTTGTATGGTCTGGGAGAGGACCATGTTGATCCATTTAATATAAGAAAAGCTTTAAGATATGCAAATTTAGAAGAATTTGTTGAAAAGCAAAAAGATAAATTAGATACAGATATAGGGGAGAGTGGCGATAAGTTATCAGGAGGAGAAAAACAAAGATTGAACATAGCGAGATTATTTCTAAAAGATCCAGACATAATTTTATTGGATGAACCTACATCTAACTTAGATATTGAGTCTAGAACTTAGTGTTAGAATCAATAAAGGTGCTCACGAAAGGTAAGACAGTAATTAAAGTTACTCATAACTTAGAAGAAGTTAAGCCAGGTGACAATATATTATTTATTGAAAATGGAGAAATTGTGTGCAAGGGCTCACATGAAAGAATAAGTGAGGCAAATAAACGCTATAGAGAATTTATTTCTACAGCAATGTAGCTGTATATTAAAGATTACCAACGGTAAGTAGTTGATATATTTTCTACTTACTGTTTTTCTTTCTTCAAACATAACTTAACAGTTTTGATACTTAAAAAGATAGTCAATACGAAAATAAGAGAATGTACATTTTTGTACGGTGGTTACCCCTAAAAGTTAGAGTTTATATTATGCAACTGTTTGGCTGATTTGTGTCCGGTATTCAACTGGACTTAAACCAGCCAACTTTTCTTTTGATCTTTCATGGTTGTACCAATAGATATATTCCTTAATCTGCTTTTTTAATTCCTCATAGCTCACTAATTTTTCCCCA
>BAXC01000268.1 GCA_001310375.1 Bacillus sp. JCM 19041
ACAGAAGATGGAGCGGAACGGTTGAAAACAAAAGCACATATTGCTTATTTAGTTGAGGACGTGAATTTTTGGAGAGAAGAGTTGCAGGATATTAACATAAGTATTGGCGAGTCTATTCCGATCCCCGGGTATGATCGGTTTGAATGCCGCGATCCGTTTGGAAATAGAATTGAGTTTATACAAGAAATCTCGTAATTCAAAATAGAGACCTGAAAAAAATTAGGGATTGTTTCGAGGCTTGTCTAATGCATGCTAAGCTTTGGTTTTATTGTCAAATACGTGGTAAATCAATATATATAGGTCGAATTGGCAGAATTTCTTGGCAACTCTTTTCCTTGTCTATCATAGGATAAGTTAAGCAAGTTTTCACTGACCAGTTCATGATATGCAAGCAGACGATAAAATGTGCCAAACACGGATAAAATCATTCAGGAGGGCTTATATGGAAAAAGACAGCAGCCATCAATATGTCGTGTCGCAGGAGAATTGGTCCCTCCACAGAAAAGGCTTTCAAGACCAACGCAGGCACCAAGAAAAAGTGCAAGAAGCAATTAAGAAAAATTTACCTGACCTAGTAAGTGAAGAAAACATTGTGATGTCTAATGGGAAGGATGTTATACGGATACCAATTCGGTCTCTTGACGAATATAAAATTCGTTATAATTATGATAAAAACAAACATGTAGGGCAAGGAAAAGGAGACAGCAAAGTTGGTGATGTTGTTGCTCGTGATCCTAACGGTCAAAAACAAGCGGGTCCGGGAAAGGGGGAAGGGGCTGGCGACCAAGCAGGTGAAGATTATAATGAAGCAGAAGTCTCCATTTTAGAGCTAGAAGAAATGCTGTTTGCCGAATTGGAACTGCCTAATCTTCAAAAGAAAGAAGAACAGGAATTAATCATTGAAAATATTGAATTTAATGACATAAGGAAGAAAGGGCTAATGGGTAATGTTGATAAAAGACGAACGATCCTAGCAGCCATTAAGCGGAATGCTTTAGCAGGAAAGACAGGGATTATGCCTATATAATAACGATGATCTTCG
>BAXC01000269.1 GCA_001310375.1 Bacillus sp. JCM 19041
TATGAGAAGCTTCAATGAAATAACTCCGTGTCCACCAACCTCGAAGAAAATCACCCCGGAGCAAAGAGCGTTGCGAGCTATTGCAGAGACATGGTAAAGGAGTGTATTTGCTTAGAGAAGATAATGCGGTCACTCTGGGATGTCTTTTTTTATGTCTATGCACAAAGCAAAAGAGAGTGTTGCAAAGAAGTAGAGAACATAAGGTGCTTATTTCATAATTTATAAATAATAGGTGGCGTGGTTACGAAAAAACAGAAAAGACACCCTCTATAAAAGGGTGCCTCTCTAGCAAATCATAGTTTATTCTTCTAAACCTATGAGATGGCTAAACCAGCACTTGCATAACCGGCGACTGTATTAATGAGTGAAATTCCAGTAGCAGTAGCAGTGAAGACTAGTAACAAACGGTCTCCAGTCGCAACTGGAATGGATAAACCAGTTGCATTTCCGCTTGATACTGTGCCTAATGCCAAAATTCCAGTTAAAGGTGGAGCTAAGGTAACAACCGCTCCAGGAATAGGAGCAAAAACATTGTCAGGTGCTGGACCAGCCGATCTAAACAGTTGAGCTGTTATCGTAACGGTGGTACCGACTAAAGAAAGTGCTGCTGCATTACTAAAGTAACCAGAAAGAGATGTAATTGTTCCATCCCTTGGTACAGAGAAAGCAAAGTTTAATAGAGTTCCAGCTGCGCCAGTAAGATCAATTGTGCCTCCTCCAAGTAAGCTGACACCAGCAACGGAGCTTCCAAACCCTACAAGACTGTTGGTGCCCACCAATCCTCCAGCAATAGTTGTTAATATTGCAGGAATACCTGATGAAAACGGGATGATTGCACTTGATCCCGCAATACCAGTAGCGCCCGTTAAACCAGTAGCCCCAGTAACGCCTGTTAAACCAGTAGCCCCAGTAACACCTGTTAAACCAGTGATGCCGGTAGCCCCAGTAGCGCCCGCTAAACCAGTAGCCCCGGTAACACCTGTTAAACCAGTGGCTCCGGTAGCGCCAGTGATGCCTGTAGCGCCAGTAGGTCCAA
>BAXC01000270.1 GCA_001310375.1 Bacillus sp. JCM 19041
GCTAGGTAACCGTATAAAAGATTACACGCCGGAATATATGCAAATACATTATAATGATCGAATGATCGCGCAATCATTTTTGAAAATGAATGTTGTTGCATTTTCGCTTAATTGGATTAATTTTAATGAAATGAGTGTAAAAGGTCTTGTCTATAAACCGGACACAAATGAGTGGGTGTTTCAATATGTACCTGTGCCGACTCATATTTATCGGAGGCATTTACGTCAAAAAGGGTTTGATAAGTTTTTAAAGGACTTTGAATTTAAAAAATGGGATCTTATTTAATTCGATCAGACCCGATAAATGGCTGGTTCATGAACAGCTGGCACTATTAAAAAATATTAATATTCATTTAACAACTACTGAAAAGTTAGCAAGTGAAGCGCAATTACGGAAATGGATTAAACAAACAAACAAATTTGTCTTGAAGCCTTTGATGAATTCACAAGGAAAGGGCATCATCATCGTAGAGCATAAGGGTGCTGGTAAATTCGAGGTTTTTGATTATCAGAAAACAGTTTCAGCAGTAAGGAAAACATACTCGCAAAGACGACTGGTCTCCTATTTGAAAAAACAAAAACTACAACAAAAAGGCTATTTGATTCAGGAGTGGATTCATTTAAAGCGATTCGAAGGAAGGCCGTTTGATATACGTGTTTTTGTGCAAAAACAAAGTACTTGTTGGTTTGTTAATGGGCTTGAATGTAGACAAGCGCTGCCTTCAGAAGAAATTACGAATTTGTCTAAAGGTGGTCAGGCCCTTCGTTTAAATACGGTAATAGGATTAAATGATTATAAAAGAATTAAGAAACAAATTGATCAAATATCTGTAAATATTGCTGAAGCTTTGGAAGTTCAATTTCCTGAAGCGAATATAACTGAATTAGGGATTGATTTAGCTATAGATGAAAAGAAGGGACGACTTGTATTAATTGAGGTTAATTTCAGACCTGGATATAAAGGGTTGAAATCGATTGATCAGAAAGCTTATTTTAATG
>BAXC01000271.1 GCA_001310375.1 Bacillus sp. JCM 19041
GTTAAAGATTTCATTTGCCAGGAATCTCCCCTTATATATTAATTTAATTAATTGGTCAATACATTCTTCTACGTTCCCGCTTAAATTGTATAATGTTCGTTATTAGCTCTTGGTAAATTGTATTAAGTCACTGAGAGGTATGCATTTTGAGCATTTAAACACATACATTACGGATTTTATAGTCTATATAGTTCGTTTTTAGTTCGTCGAACTTGTTCACTTACTTATTTTTTTGCACTAGAGTAAAACTGAATCAGCTACACTAAGTTCTGTTTATATAGTCGCCTAGTATAAGCTCCGAAAAACAACTTGTAACGAAGCGATGATTGCCAATAAGTTAAACCGGTCGTACTTAAAAGGATTGTGAACATCTCTTTACTTTTATTCCAGCTCCACCCTTTACATAATCAATGATTTCACTTCTAACGTCTTTTAATTAAGTCTCTGTTCACTTAAACGCCCTCCGCGAAAAGGTATCTTATCTCACATCAGATAATAATTTAATTAAAGGTATCAAGGTCTTTAGATACCTTTTTGAATTTGTTTGAAATACTTCAGCTTCTTACAATGTCTAAGCAGCTCAAATTTCTCGAATATATTTTCTATCACGATGCTAATAAGATTTCAAATTACCTAATCGTCTCCTTATTCTAGTCAGTGTTGGCTCGTCCTTACGCTAATAATAGTTAAATCATCCTCATCCATTATCCAACTATCATTAATTTCATATTCGCACTCTATCCCTTCGCAAGTGCTATATCAATCAAAAATAAATCCTCTGTTTATCCTGGTTCGAACGATTATACTTTTTTCTAACGAGACAAAAGCTTCATAAAATGTGTTCCATTTGCGGTACGTCCTATCATGATGATTTGTTAACTTCTGTCGGTTGCCCATAACAATAGGCTTAAAAGAATTAGAAGATGTTTAAAAGGAGTCACAGTTGATTGGTATCCTTTACATATGTGGCTCCTTATTATTA
>BAXC01000272.1 GCA_001310375.1 Bacillus sp. JCM 19041
CATTGTCATAATCCCTTTAGAACAGCTCCATTAATTTTATAGGAGCTTGAGTGACACTTACATCACTTAACAATCATTATCGCAATAGTTGGCACACCAGTTCGAGCGCTTGATTCGCTTGAGAAAGCTACTAAAAAACCAAGCAGCGATGCTACTTGGTTTTGTTTAATTAAATCTGCCGTACTGCTCGTCTTACCGCCTCACCTACTTCAGCCTGATGTTTTTTCGATTGGAGCAAATACAGTTCATTTGCATTTGTCATATAACCGAGTTCAACCAACACAGCTGGTACAGAAGCATTACGAAGTACTTGTAGGTTTGATTGATAAATACCTCTATTGCTATTAGAGCTAAATTCACTTAATTCATCGTTTAAAATCTGAGCTTCGCGCCTAGATGAATAAAAATGAGTCTCTAAACCATTCACACGTTCATCACTGTAGCTATTCGCATGAATACTTAGAAAAAGATCTGCGTTGTTACGATTGGCGTATGAAACGCGCTCTGCTAAACTAAGGAATTCATCATTTGAACGTGTTTCGATCACTTCAATTCCATCAGCTTCTAATACGCGCTTTATTTGTTCTTTATAATCGTAAACAATATCTTTCTCTTTGACAGCCTGTACAACCGCTCCTGGATCATGACCACCATGGCCTGCGTCAAGAACAACACGCATGTTTTCGGATGAGGTAGAAATTAGATCGACCTCACTACCTGATTGGGAGGTAGGAATGGTTTCATTTGATAAATAACTCGTATGTATAAAGCCCAGTTTGCCGTTATAAGTCACCTGTGCCCAATCGGTGTTAACTTGTATATATTCTACTTTTGCACCATAAGTAAGTTTGCCAATAACATCTGCATTGGAGTCGGGAGACACGCGGACATTCAGCCACCAGAGCCGTTATCGTTCCATGTGCAGGTTGGTCAAATACC
>BAXC01000273.1 GCA_001310375.1 Bacillus sp. JCM 19041
ACCCACGTGTTACTCACCCGTCCGCCGCTGACTTCCAGGAGCAAGCTCCCTTCCGTCCGCTCGACTTGCATGTATTAGGCATGCCGCCAGCGTTCGTCCTGAGCCAGGATCAAACTCTCCGTTAAAGTGTTTACTTACACACGGATGTGTTGACTTCGGTGTTTAACCGAAGATCCTAAGCATCAAAATGTTGCTAGCGCGTTGAATATCAATTCAACGACTTTCATTGACGAGATACCTCGTATCTCTTTATTACGCTTGGCTTTTGTTCAGTTTTCAAAGAACTCGTTTTTGCGACTTTATGATCTTACCACAATGGTAATCATTTCGTCAATTTCTTTTTTCTTGTTTGTTTCGTTTGCCGGTGTGTCCCGGCGACATGTAATAATATATCACGCTAGTATTAAAACCGTCAACAGTTTTTAAAAACTTTTTTAAAAAAATTTTTTTCTACCTAAAAAGCTCTATAAAATCCCTTTATGTTATACTATACACATTCTTATAAGTAGAATAAACCTTCTTTTAAAAACTGGAGGAAAAGAGATGGGCTTACGTTACTCAAACAAAATAAACAAAATACGTACATTTGCACTTAGCCTCGTTTTCATAGGCATTCTAATTATGTATGTAGGTATCTTCTTCAAAGAGTATCCCGTCGTCATGGTCATTTGTATGATACTAGGTTTGCTTGCCGTTATTGCAAGCACTGTCGTTTACTTTTTTATCGGTATGCTATCTACAAAAGCTGTGCCAGTTGTCTGCCTTCGTGTGACAAACCAACAAAGGTTCTCGGCAGAGTTGATGCATGTATGCATTGTGACCAACCACTAACAATGGACCGTACGCTTGAAGGAAAAGAATTCGACGAGTCTTATAACGCTCCTTCAAACAGACAAAAAAACAGTGAAGCTTAATATAGAAAAAAGCGGCCTTCAAACG
>BAXC01000274.1 GCA_001310375.1 Bacillus sp. JCM 19041
GTTGCCGGGCTTACATATTTTTGGAGGATTAGCTCAGCTGGGAGAGCACCTGCCTTACAAGCAGGGGGTCGGCGGTTCGATCCCGTCATCCTCCACCATCTTTTGAGCCGGTCTAGCTCATTGGTAGAGCAACTGACTTGTAATCAGTAGGTTGGGGGTTCAAGTCCTCTGGCCGGCACCAGTTAAATATTTTTTCTGTTTAGTCAGAGCCATTAGCTCAGTTGGTAGAGCATCTGACTTTTAATCAGAGGGTCGAAGGTTCGAATCCTTCATGGCTCACCATTTACTTGCGGGTGTGGCGGAATTGGCAGACGCGCTAGACTTAGGATCTAGTGTCTTTATGACGTGGGGGTTCAAGTCCCTTCACCCGCACTTACTAATCATTTAGTATTAAGTTTATTGTGTGCGGAAGTAGTTCAGTGGTAGAACACCACCTTGCCAAGGTGGGGGTCGCGAGTTCGAATCTCGTCTTCCGCTTTGCTTTTTCATCCGTGCCGGGATGGTGGAATTGGCAGACACACAGGACTTAAAATCCTGCGGTAGGTGACTACCGTGCCGGTTCAAGTCCGGCTCTCGGCACCACTGCAATTTTATATTAGCGCCCGTAGCTCAACTGGATAGAGTACTTGACTACGAATCAAGCGGTTAGAGGTTCGACTCCTCTCGGGCGCGCCATTTCGGGAAGTAGCTCAGCTTGGCAGAGCACTTGGTTTGGGACCAAGGGGTCGCAGGTTCAAATCCTGTCTTCCCGACCACTATAATATGGGGCCTTAGCTCAGCTGGGAGAGCGCCTGCTTTGCACGCAGGAGGTCAGCGGTTCGATCCCGCTAGGCTCCACCAAAAATAATTTAAAAAAGTTGTTGACACTGTCGATTTGACAATGTTATGATGTAAAAGTTGCTTTAAGCAACAA
>BAXC01000275.1 GCA_001310375.1 Bacillus sp. JCM 19041
ATACCAATGGATTACATGGGCATTAATTGGGTTCGTTGTTTTATACGGGTTAATCAAAATAGCCATTTGGCCTGTTATTCAGTGGCACCGATTTAGGTACGAAGTACATGAAGATGAAGTTGATATTAAGCAAGGAGTCATCATTGTGCGACGAACACTTGTACCAATGGTGCGCGTGCAACATGTTGATACGGAACAGGGACCGATCTTACGTAGATACAAAATGGCTGCGGTCTCGATAACATCTGCAGCAACAACCCATATGATTCCTACTTTATTTATAGAAGATGCTGATTCCTTGCGTGATCAAATATCAAGATTAGCATCGGTGCATGAAGATGAATGAGTTACAACGGCAACACCCTGCAGCTATTTTTATTAATTCAGCGAAAGGGTTGTTTCAACTTGCTATTCCTTTTGCGATTGTCGCTTTTTTTCAAAATATCTTATGGATTTTTTTCATTGCTTTTGGCGTTTTGTTAGTGGTTTCAACTTTATTTAGTTGGCTTGTGTGGCTTAAGTTTAAATATAGATTGGAAGAAGGAGAGCTTTACGTTGAACAAGGCATTTTTGTCAAGAAAAAGCGTTACATTCAACGAAAACGTATACAAGCGATAAATATTTCGGCTGGATTGCTTCAAAGACTATTTGGACTTGTTAAAGTGAATATTGATACTGCGGGAGGTGGGATGGAAGCAGAGGCAGAACTAGTTGCGGTAACACGTACTGAAGCGAATCGGATTCGAGCAGAACTGTTAAAAGAGCCAGCAACAGAAATGCCATCCTCTGATACTGATGGAGGAGAGTTCCTCACACCGGACGTAGGAGAAGAAACTGAAGCTGAACCTAACTCGACGTGGTATTTAGGTAAGA
>BAXC01000276.1 GCA_001310375.1 Bacillus sp. JCM 19041
ACGTCTAATTTTCTTTATGGTAAAAGAAGGTTCTATCTCTGAGCGATCTTATAGCTTTCATGTTTCCTGTCACAAGCCTTTCTCATCGTTAATACGATATAGGATCTAATTAGTATGAGGCAGGGGGATTTCCAATGACATGGCAACGTTTTATTCGCCCCCAAAGTAATTACAGATGCGGTTATCAAACCTATAGATGTTCTTCCTGTACCTGTTGTGGAAATCGAGGTGTCACCGGAATTACAGGAGTCACTGGAGTCACTGGAGCTACTGGGCAACCGGGGCAACGGGAGCTACGGGGATCACTGGGACCACCGGAGACACTGGAACTACTGGAATCACTGGGGCCACTGGAGACCCTGGAGACACCGGACCTACTGGCGCTACGGGAATCACCGGAGTTACTGGAGTTACTGGAGTTACTGGAACTACCGGCGCTACTGGCTCTACTGGAATTACTGGGGCTACTGGAGTTACCGGAGCCACTGGAGTCACTGGAGTCACCGGGGTCACTGGAACTACAGGGGTAACTGGGTCGACCGGATCAACAGGTGCCACTGGCGCTACCGGAACTACTGGCTCTACCGGGGGCACTGGAATCACTGGAGTCACTGGCTCTACCGGAATCACCGGAACTACTGGAGTTACCGGCGCTACTGGCTCTACTGGAATTACTGGGGCTACCGGAACTACGGGCATCACTGGCTCTACCGGGGGCACTGGAATCACCGGAATTACCGGCGCTACTGGGGCGACAGGAGTCACTGGAATCACAGGGGCTACTGGAGTTACCGGGGCCACTGGCGTCACTGGGTCGACCGGATCAACAGGGTCACTGGGGTTACC
>BAXC01000277.1 GCA_001310375.1 Bacillus sp. JCM 19041
ATCTATGTAACCACCATCTACTAAAAAACCAAATACCTCGTCTGCCGAATCATTTAATCCATTGACTGTATCTATTAATGGTCCAAGATTGCGCTGAAATTCCTTTACTCTCGCCAACTCATCATAAGCATTACCAGCCAACTGAATCCCGTCCACAACTTTGCCACCGATTTCACTAAAAGCATGCGAGCGGACAAGATCGCCATGCATCCATACTGGGTACTCAGACAAATCCAGTTCTTCCGTTGTAGTCAGATTATCAAAATCCTCCTTCAAACCAGCTAAATCATCAACAAGCGTCCGCCTTAACCCTGTTAACTCCTCAAGAGCTCCAAGCGCTCCATCAACACCACTCTCAACATATCCATCCGCAACAGGCATCATAATCTCTTGCCATTTTGCGATTTCCTCATCAGGAAGACCTTCAAACAACGGTGACAAACCCGCATGATCTTCATTTGTAACAATCGCTCCCGCTTCTCCAGCTTTGGGCATAGGAACTGTTACAAATCCTCTCGTATTTTCCATAATCGCATAAAGAAGATCATTGCTGGAACGAAGCTGGACAATTGCATCTGTATCCATGTTCTCTTCGATATATTCAATGGCGAAAGCTTCTAGTTCGTCGGCAGGGAGGGCGTAGATGGCGTCTTCTTCTGTTCTTGAGATATTAAACTCTTCATTTATTATTCTTTGAAATCTTTGATCTCCAGAATAAAGCTGATATACATTTACTTGTGCACCATTGACGCCATATATCTTATCGAAGTTACCCTC
>BAXC01000278.1 GCA_001310375.1 Bacillus sp. JCM 19041
ACAGGAGCTACTGGAGCTACCGGGGCGACTGGAACTACTGGAGTCACCGGACTTACCGGAAACACTGGTACCACAGGAGCTACCGGAGCTACTGGAGTCACTGGAACTACTGGAGGAACCGGAACTACAGGAGCAACTGGGGTCACGGGAGTCACCGGAACTGTGGGAAACACTGGCGTTACCGGAGCCACTGGTGCCACTGGAACTACTGGAGGAACCGGAGCTACTGGAATCACTGGGTCTACCGGAATCACCGGCGCTTCTGGGGTCACGGGCGTCACTGGCGCTACGGGAATCACCGGGCCTACCGGAGTCACGGGGGCTACTGGACTTACCGGAACTACCGGGGTCACCGGAATCACCGGGGCTACGGGAGTTACTGGAGTTACAGGAGGAACCGGAACTACAGGAGCTACCGGGGTCACCGGAATCACGGGAGTTACCGGAATCACGGGAGTTACCGGAACTACCGGGCCTACTGGAATCACTGGTGCCACAGGTGCTACCGGAACTACGGGTATCACTGGCTCTACTGGCTCTACGGGTATCACCGGCATCACCGGAGTTACTGGAGGAACCGGACCTACTGGCGCTACAGGGCCTACTGGAATAACGGGAGCCACTGGAGTCACTGGATTCACTGGAACTACTGGAGGAACCGGACTTACAGGAGCTACTGGGGTCACGGGGGTCACGGGAGTCACCGGACTTACCGGAGTCACTGGC
>BAXC01000279.1 GCA_001310375.1 Bacillus sp. JCM 19041
AAATGATAATCCCATCGCCATAGCTAAGCTTATAATCCTTTCCTGCTTTATACATATAAAGATTTATAATAGTTGCTACTATAGCAATAAACCCTAATATGACCCACATAACTATACCTCCATATATTTTTATTTAGTGCCCTGTAATAATACTAATGTGCTTCATCTTATTTTATTTTTTGAATTACTTTTTATTAGACATTAATACGTCTACTCTTATTTCTCAGTAAATGCTCATTCCTTTTGTGATTTCTAATAACCTAACCCGTTAGTGACACCTCTGCAACTGAAAAAAAACTCTCTTTAAGCGTCATTATTACGTTTGAGTAATTCAATTATTTCATCATTTTGCTCATTCGATTTACTTAATTTCCGCTCGATCGCAAATAACGTGGCCATTAATAATCCAAAAGCAATAACGCCAAATATAAACAACAAATTTAATCACCAAACCTTTTTCCTTCTATTTTTTTATATACATTTAAATAATATCATAAATGTGAAATTTAAATAATCTGTCTCGTTAGCAGCATAAAAAAGGATAATTAGCCCTCATAATGGACTAACTACCCTATGAATTATTATCTTACTTCAACCATTAACCTACCCTTTTCTAATCCAAAACGTTAAGACGCCTTCTTCTTCTGCATGTGCAAGTAGCTCATGACCACCTGAACTTGCCCATGCGGTTAAGTCTGCT
>BAXC01000280.1 GCA_001310375.1 Bacillus sp. JCM 19041
TTTTCGCCTATGTTGTAGTGGGTGCACCACTAACATAGCTTTTTTAGTATCGTCTTAGTCCTTTTAGTCAACACGCGTTGCTTTAAAGGGACGCTTTATCTCGTTTAAATCCATCTATTCCTGCGTAAGAGCTGCAATCCATGGTGATAGCGACAAGCTAACATCACTCGTATTTAACAAATCGCCGATCACAAGTGGATTATTCAGGTTTTGTTGCCTGAAATTAATGGGCGGCCCTTCAACAACCGATCCATATCCTGCATCCGCTCCTCCGTATGCAGATCCATTATCTTGATCCTTAATAATCAAATAATAAGGCGTATCACCAAGCATCGTATATGGAGCAGTTAGTGGCAATACAAAAAGGCCACCAGGTAATGTCCCTGTGAAATTAGCTGTTACTGCTACTACTTGAGCTGCGATATTTGACGTCGGGACAGCAATCGCCAACTGAAATTGTCCAGCTGTACCCGATTGCGTAATGTAGCACGCCAAGCGGTCAACAACAACTGGCGTTTCACTATTATAAACTAAAGCACCTAAAATCTCGTTGTTTCCCGCGCCCACATTAAATGGAATTTGGGTATTTACGCTTCCTAAAGTCGTCGTTTGCAAAAATACCGATCCAGCCCCTGAACCAGTTGCTCCTGTTACTCCTGTTGCTCCGGTGGCTCCTGT
>BAXC01000281.1 GCA_001310375.1 Bacillus sp. JCM 19041
AAAAGAAGTGTTGGAAAAACGGGACCAGGGTTATTCTTATGGCTGGTTGATTCAAACTTATCAATTACCTATTGGTCGAACCACATTGCGTCGCTATTATGAACGTTATTGTCAGTATGGCTTTGACAGCTTAGGGGCCAAGAAACGAAATAAACGCTACTCGAAAGCCTTTAAAGAACAACTAGTCCAAGCCTATCTTAACGGCCACGGGTCGCTCATGTCATTAAGTGCCCTTTACAACATTCCCAATCACACCACACTAAGTGACTGGATTTTACGTTATACTTCAGGAAAAGAGGCGAAGGGCTCCCTTCCAAAACCTGAGGTGTATACAATGAAAGCACGAAAAACAACCGTTGAAGAACGAGTGAAGATCACAGAAGAGTGTATTCAAGAAGGATTTACGTATAAAGAGACAGCCGAAAAGCATCAAGTGACGTATGGGCAAATTTATCAATGGGTGAAAAAGTACAAAGATCACGGACCGGAAGCGCTTCAAGATGGGCGAGGAAAAGGGAAAGCTTCTGGAGTACAATCGGATCAAGAGAAACTCGAAGCGAAGATCAAAGCTCTCGAAGCTCGAAACCAATGGCTTGAAATGGAGAATGATGTCTTAAAAAAGGCCAACGAAATCGAAGAGGAGATGATACGAAACGCCTCCGCCAAG
>BAXC01000282.1 GCA_001310375.1 Bacillus sp. JCM 19041
AAAAAACAATTGAATATAAAAAGTGCACTTATTTTTTTAATAGGACTTGTACCTGGAGCAATACTTGGCGCGATAGCGAGCAGACAGCTTGCAACTGATTTATTTATGCTCTACTTTGGTATTTTTATGTTAATTGTTGCTACAAGCTTGTTTATCCAACCAAAAATGAAACGAACAGTCGTATCAGAAAAAAGTTTTATGCGCGAAGGCATTGATGACTTAGGCAAGCCTTATGTATATGGTTTTTCTATAACAAGCGCAATACTAGTTAGTATAGGCGTTGGCTTCCTCTCCAGTTTATTTGGCGTTGGTGGAGGAGCATTGATGGTTCCTGTAATGATTGTTTGGTTTGGCTTCCCTGCAAAGATCGCAGCTGCAACAGCAATGCTTGTTGTATTGTTTTCGGCAATCGTTGGAACAAGTGCTCATTTTGTGGCTGGCCATATTCATTGGTGGTACGTTCTAGCACTATTGCCAGGCGCTTGGTTTGGTGGAAGAGCTGGAGCATGGCTGAACAAACGAATGGATTCGAAGATGCTCATTATCGTAATGCGTATTGTTTTTATAGGTCTAGCACTGCAGTTTATCTATCAAGGTATCGTGTAGCTGTCTGACTGGTTGTGGATAGGAGCTTAGGTGGTCAAAACAA
>BAXC01000283.1 GCA_001310375.1 Bacillus sp. JCM 19041
CAGTGACACCAGTAGTTCCAGTAGTTCCGGTAGCCCCGGTAACCCCAGTGACACCTGTTGATCCGGTCGACCCAGTGACACCAGTGGCTCCGGAAGCTCCCGTAGCTCCGGTAACTCCAGTAGTTCCGGTGATTCCGGTAGAGCCAGTGACACCAGTGGCTCCCGTAACTCCAGTAGCCCCTGTGATTCCAGTGACACCTGTCGCCCCAGTAGCGCCGGTAATTCCGGTGATTCCAGTGCCCCCTGTAGCGCCAGTAGAGCCAGTGCTCCAGTAACCCCAGTAACCCCAGTGACACCTGTTGATCCGGTGCCTCCGGTTATGCCAGTAACGCCAGTAGCCCCGGTGATGCCCGTAGTTCCGGTAGCGCCAGTGACACCAGTAGGACCAGTATTTCCGGTAACTCCAGTCGCGCCAGTAGCTCCGGTAGCACCCGTAGCTCCGGTGGCTCCCGTAACTCCAGTAGCCCCTGTGATTCCAGTGCCTCCTGTCGCGCCAGTAGCGCCGGTGATGCCCGTAGCCCCAGTGATACCAGTGGTTCCGGTGGCCCCGGTGATCCCCGTAGCCCCAGTGGTTCCGGTGGCCCCGGTGATCCCCGTAGTCCCAGTAACCCCGGTAGCTCCGGTAA
>BAXC01000284.1 GCA_001310375.1 Bacillus sp. JCM 19041
CTACAGGAGCAAATGGAGCTACCGGGGCTACTGGAGTCACTGGAACTACGGGAGCTACCGGCATTACCGGACCTACTGGAGTCACGGGCGCTATCGGAGTCACTGGTGCCACCGGAACTACTGGGGCTACTGGCACTACGGGTGCAACTGGAGTCACTGGAACTACTGGAATTACTGGTGCCACCGGATCAACGGGAGTCACTGGTGCCACTGGAGCCACTGGCTCTACCGGGCCTACTGGCGTCACTGGCGCTTCGGGATTCACCGGCGCTACTGGAGACACAGGAACTACCGGGGCTACTGGACCTACTGGAGACACCGGAATCACCGGAACTACTGGAGCTACTGGAGACACCGGAATCACCGGAACTACTGGCGCTACTGGACCTACTGGAGACATGGGAACTACAGGAGTCACTGGTGTCACTGGAATCACTGGGGCTACTGGAGTTACCGGAACTACTGGTCCTACTGGTGTCACTGGCGCTACCGGAACTACAGGGATCACTGGTGCCACCGGATCAACAGGTGTCACTGGAGCTACTGGAGCTACTGGAGTTACCGGGGTAACTGGAGACACCGGAGCTACCGGAATCACCGGAACTACTGGAGTTAC
>BAXC01000285.1 GCA_001310375.1 Bacillus sp. JCM 19041
CTACCGGGCCTACCGGAACTACTGGAACTACGGGTGTCACTGGTGTCACTGGTGCCACCGGATCAACAGGAGTCACTGGGGTTACCGGGGTTACTGGGGTTACTGGGGTTACTGGGGTTACTGGCTCTACCGGAGGCACTGGCTCTACTGGAGCTACCGGACCTACGGGTGTCACTGGAACTACAGGAACTACTGGTCCTACTGGTGTCACTGGGGTTACTGGAACCACTGGCTCTACTGGCTCTACTGGCGCTACCGGAACTACGGGGGCCACTGGCTCTACGGGGCTACCGGCTCTACGGGGTGTCACTGGCTCTACTGGGGTCACTGGAACTACAGGAGTGACTGGAGCCACCGGTGTCACTGGAACTACTGGAGGAACCGGAACTACAGGAGCAACTGGGGTCACGGGAGCCACCGGAGTCACTGGTGACACAGGCGCTACCGGAACTACGGGAAACACTGGCTCTACGGGAATCACCGGCGCTACTGGCGCTACTGGGGCCACCGGCGCTACTGGTCCTACTGGTGTCACTGGCTCTACCGGAGTCACCGGAACTACTGGTCCTACTGGAACTACGGGTGTCACTGGGGTTACCGGGGTTACTGGGG
>BAXC01000286.1 GCA_001310375.1 Bacillus sp. JCM 19041
GGGGTTACTGGGGTTACTGGGGTTACTGGCTCTACTGCGCTACCGGGGTCACTGGAATCACCGGAATTACCGGAATTACCGGCGCTACCGGGGCGACAGGAGTCACTGGAATCACAGGGGCTACTGGAGTTACCGGAGCCACTGGAGTCACTGGGGTTACCGGGGTTACCGGCGCTACGGGCGCTACTGGAGTTACAGGAGCAACGGGAGCTACCGGAGTCACTGGAGTCACTGGAGTCACTGGAGTCACTGGAGTCACTGGAGTCACTGGAGTCACTGGAACTACAGGGGTCACTGGGGTCACTGGTGCCACCGGATCAACAGGGGTCACTGGGGTTACTGGGGTTACCGGGGCCACTGGAGGCACCGGAACTACTGGCGTCACTGGCATAACTGGAGGCACCGGCGCTACTGGTGCCACTGGAACTACAGGAACTACTGGTCCTACTGGTGTCACTGGCTCTACCGGATTCACTGGAGCCACTGGCTCTACTGGCGCTACAGGGGCCACCGGAGCTACTGGTCCTACTGGTGTCACTGGCTCTACCGGAG
>BAXC01000287.1 GCA_001310375.1 Bacillus sp. JCM 19041
AATTTGAAATGAATAAACTTGTTGTTTACTAAACCAAAAAACTAATGGAAAGCCTATGAGGACAAATATCCAACTTATCGCACTTCCACCTAGTCCATAACCAGGCAAATGTGAAAGAATATCTGCTTCCGTTTGAAAAAAGTAATGCATAGCAAACAAACCACCACCAGTAACAAACGTAATGAAGTAAAACGTGGCCAAGCTCTTTAAGAAATACGAAAATCGTTTGTAACCAAATGCGATGAATACAATTACGCCTGAATAAATAAGTTTAATAACAGGATTCATAAACAACGCAGCATATGGTGTAAACATAAAAAAAACAATTAGCGATGCGAATAATGCGCCTAATACCATCCGAATATGCCGAAAACGTCGCTTAAGCAACATAGCAGTGCCCGCCAATAATAAATAATCAATCCCCGCATTTAACAGCCAAATCAAATCAAGATAAACCGTCATTTATGCGCTCCCTTGCTTTGATAGAATTCAGTATAGTAG